>CAZVKZ010000001.1:0-45909 GCA_964627775.1 uncultured Candidatus Bathyarchaeia archaeon
CTGGACGTTACCGGATCTTGTCAACAGGAGTGGATTCAGATGGAAAAAGACTGATCCCACTGAGACCAAACTACAAGACCAAGATCAACAGTATGAGAAGATACGTCTCTGTTCTTCACCCAAGAAGAGGCGAATTCATGAGGCTATACTCTAGCGAACCAGAACGACTACAACAGGCAATCCGCAAAGTCATCGAAGGAAAAAAGAGGAGGAAAACAAAATAGTATTCCGAGAAGTGTCCATGTAGAAGGCCCATTCCTTGAAGTGACGATTGCACCTCACTCTAAACTAGGATCTTGCCTTGGGATACGAACCTAAGACCTTTAGTAAGATCGTCTTATCCTTGAGATCGTTCAGGGAATCTTGGATCAGTTTTTCTTTCTCGTGCCCTTCAAAATCACAGTAGAAAACGTATTCCCACAGCTTCTTACGTGTTGGCCTAGACTCAATTTTAGTGAGATTGATCTTTCTTTTGGCGAAGACGCCAAGGGCTTCATGGAGCATGCCGGGAGCGTGTCTTGTAGAGAATATGATTGAGGTCTTGTCATTTCCGGTCCTTTCCGCTCGCCGATGACTTAGAACGAGAAAACGGGTGAAGTTGTTCGGGTTATCCTCAATGCCTTTCGCCAGAATTTTCAAACCATAGACTTTGGCGGCGAACTCACTACCGATAGCAGCCAGATCTCCAGCCCCCTTGGCTATTTTGACTGCTGCAGCCGTGCTTCCCGCCTCAATTATCTCAGCCCGCGGGAGGTTGGTCTTCAGGAAGTTCCTACATTGAGCTAGTGCCTGTGGATGCGAGATGACACCCCTTATCCTTGAGAGCTCAACATCTTCCTTGGCAATGAGGTTGTGCACTATACGTTGCTCGATCTCACCTGAGACTCTCAAGTCAGATTCTAAGAGGAGATCTAAAGCGATGTTCACCGATCCTTCGATAGAGTTCTCGACAGGGATAACCCCGAATTCAGCAACGTAAGAGGCTACCGCATTGAAAACCTCCGGAATATCTCGGCATTCAACGAATTCCTTCGCTTCCGAAAAATATGATCTTGCTGCCTGCTCTGTGAAGGTGCCCTTGGGGCCTAGGTAAGCCACCGTAACATTAGAAGACATCTTTGGCCAGCCTCACACAAACCGATACTCTTGACTGTCTGGCCGGATTCAGACCAGGCAGACTGCCAATGAGATTTAAGATAGATGGCACTGTCATATTAGGATAGGCCCCATAATTCCCCTATGCTTGAGTGTGGAAGTCATTGATGCAACTAGTCAGGTCTGAGGATCTCAAAGGCGAGAACCTCAATCAGATCGTGAACAGAGGTCTGCTTGGACTAGAAAGCGTTGAGAAAGACGTAATGGCAGTGATCGAGTCTGTGAGAGTCCGCGGAGAAGAAGCTCTTTTTGAATTTACTCAGAAGTTCGACGGAGTGAGATTAGATCCCAGCACAATGAGAGCGACACAAGAAGACACTGAGAGGGCCTACAGCCTAGTCAGGACGTCCGAGGTCAAAGCGCTCAAAAAAGCAGCTTCTAATATTGAGCGATTTCACCGGACGCAACTCAAGAGGCTAAGTTTTGAAGAGTCCAGCAACGGATTGAAAGTCGGGGTGATCACAAGACCCATTTCAGCAGTAGGCGTGTATGCGCCTGGAGGAAGAACGTCCTACCCTTCTTCCGTTCTGATGTGCGCAATCCCGGCCAAAGTAGCTGGAGTAGAACGCCTGATTCTATGCAGCCCCCCATCCCCAAAGGCGCGGTTCAACCCGTACGTGCTGGTGGCGGCGGACATCGCAGGGGTGGATGAAGTTTTCTGCGTCGGCGGAGCACAGGCCATCGCGGCGATGACCTACGGCACAAAGACGATGAAGGCTGTCGAGAAGATTGTTGGTCCAGGGAACATCTACGTCACCGCCGCCAAACAACTGCTTAGCACCTATGTTTCAACCGATCTGCCAGCTGGACCCAGTGAAATACTCATTATAGCAGATGCTAATGCAAAGCCCCAATTCATCACGGAAGATCTCTTGGCCCAAGCCGAGCATGACGAAAACGCAACATGCATTCTACTAACCAATTCCGAGAGAATCGCTATCGAAGTCAAAGAAAATCTTGAAAAAGCACTCGAAAATGTGCCCGCAACTGGGACCAATAAGATCGCTCTCGAGAGAAGAGGGCTGATAGTGGTAGTCAGGGATATGCAGGAGGCTGTAATGTTCGCAAATCTTATCGCGCCAGAACATCTAGTCATAATGACGGGAAAGCCTCAATCACTCCTGAAAAGCTTGAGAAACGCCGGCCTCATCTTCCTGGGCGAGTACTCTCCTGTAGCACTCGGCGATTACTGTGCCGGAACGAATCATGTTCTGCCGACAGGGGGGTATGCCCGAACTTACTCAGGGCTTTCAGTAAGGGAGTTCCTTAAGACAATCAGCTACGTCAACTGCTCAAGGAGGGGCTTGATGAAATTAGCCAAGGCAACTGTGACACTAGCTGAAATCGAAAACTTGCAGGCCCACTCCAGATCAATAACTGTCAGAGGCGCCTAGAAAAACATACGGTGATCGATTCAACCCGCCGCATTTTGAGCATGCCCAACCAACTGCAGCATAAACACCTGCAACTGCCGGTATCATTCATGAAGTGTAACCTGAAACCACACTGGATTATGGGGAAGGAACGCTTATCAAATGTTGCAGAGAACAATCCTAAGAACTAGGACTATTATGGCTATAAAACATCGAAAGAGGCCCAAGAATAACATAGGCGCATCACAAGTTGACAGGCAACTATTCATACCGTAGTGTCAACGGGGAAACTACACTGTGCAGGGAAGATGCAAAACCACTCCTTCTGAGGACCAAAAAGCTAGTCTTCGATTGCGACGGAGTAATAGTCTCAGACATTAACTCATACAGGGAGGCAATAGTGCGATCAGTCGATTACTATTTCCTAAGACTCCTCGGACTCAAAGGAGAAGAAAGGCACCTTGTGAATAAAGAAGACATTCAGAGATTGAAAGACACAGGCGCCTTCAACAACGACTGGAAACTCACATACGCGCTAATAATCTACTACTTGGGGTTGATTCTGAGTCGACTGCAGAAAGGGGTCAAGTTGCAGGCTGATGCAGGCCTTGGAGAGGGCCCTCGGTCCGCCCTAAAAGATCTCCTTAGACGGCTGGAGTCACTTGGGGAGAAGTCTAACTCGTCTGGGTTAGATATCACCTATCTGGAGAGGATGAAGTCTGACCCGTCGCTAGGCTTCAGTCAACTCGTAGAAACATTCACCGAGGATGCGGACCTTGAAATTCTGAAGGGTGTCAGCGAGATCCTAGGATTGAATACTGCAATGCTCGAAGCAATGAAGAGCTTATGTCCATTCGATATTCATGAAGAGGATCTGCTACGAAGACTCTTTGACGAGATCTATCTTGGCAACGTCTTATATTCCAAGTTCACCATCAAGAAACCATTCTTCAATTTCAGAGAGGGCCTCATAGACAAGGAGGAGAGAATCCCTTCGACAGAAACGCTCAAGAGACTAAAGTCCAGATTTGGACTGTTCGCGATGTATTCTGAGAGGCCGAGAAACGAAGGCCTTTACATCCTACAGAAACACAACCTTCTCGATTACTTTGACAGTCGAGCGATTTTCTTCAGCGAAGACCTGATAGAAGTCTGCAAAAGCGTCGATCAAGATTTGGTATGGGGGAAACCTCACGCAAGAGCCTTCGTGGCACTCATAGATATATTCTGCCAAGAATCCGACACAGTAGCATATGTAGGAGACACAGTCTCGGACGCTTTGATGATAAATAACGCTAGAGACCTTACGCCGAGAGAGTTGCTGTTCATCGGCACATTGTCTTCCTCTCCAAAAGACAGAAAGCTAGCGGATAGATTCATGGAACTGGGAGCCGAAGTAATAGTAAAAGATGCAAACTTAATACCTACAGTCTTCGATAAGATTGGAAAGTAGGAAAATTGAGAAAAGCCACAGCTGAGAGAGAGACTGCCGAAGTCAGGATCTCAGTAAGACTTGATCTGGATGGAAGGGGAAAAACAGACGTAGATACTGGCAACAGGTTCCTCAACCATCTACTCACTACCCTCGCCAAGCACTCCCTCATCGATCTCAGAATAAGAGCCAAGGGCGATCTCAAGCATCATTTGGCGGAGGATGTTGCACTTGCACTTGGGGATGCTATCAACAAGGCCTTGGGGGACAGAAGAGGAATAAGAAGATTCGGCTCAACTCATGTGCCAATGGATGATTCCCTGGCAAGAGCCGCAGTAGACCTAGGAGGCAGGCCATACACAGTCATCGAATTGAAGATCCAGTCAACTGAGATTGAGGATATGAGGACAGAAGACATAGAGCATTTCTTCAGCTCTCTCTCGCAATCATCAAAGTCTAACATTCATCTGGCAACTTTATACGGTACCAACGATCATCACAAGATGGAAGCGGTCACAAAGGCTCTAGCGTTGGCTCTTAGGCAAGCATTATCTCCGGAGCCAAGAATCTCCAAAATTATTCCCAGCACCAAAGGCGAACTGTAGAGTGACTTTGATAGCCATCGTGAATTACGGCGTCGGCAACCTTCACAGCGCAAGGAAAGGGTTGGAGAAGGCTGGAGCCACTGTCGAGATACTCGATGAACCAAGAAGACTGAGGGATGCTGACGCAATAGTCTTACCTGGGGTTGGGGCATTCGCCGAAGCCAAGAAGAACCTTGCCAATATCGAAGAGACGATAGTCCAGGAAGCCAAGAATGGAAAGCCACTATTGGGGATATGCCTAGGACTTCAGCTACTATTCACCAGGAGCTATGAGGGTGGGCCAACTAAGGGCTTGGATCTCCTAAGAGGGGAAGTTGTGAGGCTACCATCGTCCGTGAAGCTTCCACAAATGGGATGGAACAATATCAAGATCGAAAAAGCCACCTTAATTCTCGAGGGCATTCCAGACAGCTCCTATGTCTATTTCGTACATTCCTATTATGCAAAGCCAGAGAACCAAGATGATGTCGCCGCCAGCACAGAATATGGTTTAAAGTTCCCGTCGATCCTTGAAAGAAGGAATATATTCGCGACTCAATTCCACCCCGAGAAGAGTGGAGAAGAAGGCTTGACCATTCTAAGCAACTTTGTCAGAGCGATAAGGAGGTAGAATCACGGATGATCATAATACCAGCGATAGATTTGATGCGGGGAAGATGTGTTCGCCTCTTCCAGGGAGACCCGTCAAGACCCAAACAGTACTATGAAGATCCCGAGGAGGCCTCACGATTCTTCCAGTCCGAAGGCGCTGAGATGCTCCACATAGTAGATTTGGATGCCGCGCTGGGACTCGGAGACAACCTCAAGACCATAAACAGAATCATCAGGTCAGTACGAATCAAGACTCAAGTCGGAGGCGGAATAAGGACCTTCGAAAAAGCCAGGGAGATCCTAGACCTCGGCGTCTCCAGGGTAATCTTTGGAACTGCCTGCATTCGAAAGCCAGAACTAGTATCTGAGGCATCCAGAGTCTTTGGTAGAGAGAGGGTCGCAGCAGCGATCGACGTCAAGAATGGCAGCCCAGCGATAGAGGGATGGAGAAGCAAAGTATCCTCAGAATACATCGAAGTGGCGCAAAGGCTCGAGAAGCTGGGTGTTGGAACCGTAATCTTCACATCAGTAAATGCCGACGGCACGTTAAGTGGACCAGCACTTAACGACACAAAGAGGCTAGTCCGCTCCCTAAACATTCCAGTGGTGGCCTCGGGCGGAATAAGTAGCGTTGAAGACATCCGTGCATTAGCCAATATAGGTGTTCAAGGAGTCATTGTGGGAACCGCGCTCTATGAGAACAAGTTCACGCTAAGAGAAGCCATGGAGGCCGCCAGAGATGCTGACTAAGAGAATAATCCCTTGCCTAGATGTCAAGGAAGGTAAGGTAGTCAAGGGGGTTCAATTCGTGAATCTGAAGGAGGAAGGGGACCCGGCTATGATGGCGGAGGCCTATGGCAAAGAGGGCGCCGACGAAGTTGTCTTCCTCGACATTACAGCATCCTTCGAGAAGAGAAGGATACTGCTCGATGCTGTCAAGAAGACAGCCGAGACGCTATTCATACCGTTTACCGTGGGAGGCGGGATCAGAACACTTGAGAGTGTCAGGGAGATCTTGAACTCAGGCGCTGACAAAGTCTCAATAAATACAGGAGCTGTTAAAAACCCTAACCTCATCAAGGAATCCGCAGATGCCTTCGGATCACAATGTATCGTAGTCGCAATAGACGCAATGAGAATCTACGATGGAAAAAAAGACAAAACGATTGTTAACACACCTCAAGGAGCGTGCTGGTGGGAGGTTCACGTAGAGGGAGGAAGGACAAGAACAGGAATCGACGCCGTAGAGTGGGCGAGGCGCACGGAAGAGCTGGGGGCCGGCGAGATCCTCCTGACAAGCATGGACTATGATGGAACACAGGCCGGCTATGACATACCACTGACAAGGCAAGTTTCTGAAACCACAAACCTACCGATAATCGCAAGTGGAGGAGCTGGCGAGCCCGAACACATAAGGCAAGCCCTAGTTGAGGGTGCTGCTGATGCGGCCCTGGCAGCATCCATATTCCACAGAGGCATTCACCCAATCTTGAAAGTCAAAGAGTATCTCCGACAACGCGGGGTTCCAGTTCGACCAGCGACCTGAGGAGATGCGAGCATGGTTCTCCGAATGAGCAGAGAAGAGGCGGAGGAGTTTGCTGGACAAGTTGACTTTGAAAAACTGAAAGGGTTGATTCCGGCAATTGTTCAAGATGCCTCTGATGGCAAGGTGCTGATGCAGGCGTTTATGAATAGGGAAGCATTCATCTTAACCCTTGTCACTGGTAAGACACACTTCTGGAGCCGTACCAGGAAGAAGCTCTGGATGAAAGGTGAGGAGTCAGGCCACTTCTCTTTAGTTCAGAACGTTAGCTTGGACTGTGACGACGACGCAGTACTAGTCAAAGTCAGCCAGATAGGCCCCTGCTGTCACAAAAATGAAGATAGTTGTTTTCACAAAGCAGTCGTCTCAGAACAAGAACGACGACCGAACTCATCGACGTTAGAGAGGATATACGAAATTATACTCGAACGCACCAGAACGGGAGACGATAGATCATACGTTGGAACCTTGGTAAGGAAAGGAGAGAGCGAGATTCTAAGAAAGATTGGTGAGGAATCTACGGAAGTCATTCTTGCGTCGAAAGGGAAACCAGATACTCTAGTATCTGAAGTCACCGATCTCGTTTTCCACCTATTGATACTGCTTGCATCGAAGGGAAAGGCCCTATCAGAGATTTTCGAAGAGCTAGATCGCAGACACAGAGAGAAGGTCTCTGGGAAATAAATACGCCTGAAAAGATCACCTTAACGTCGTTCCACATTCCACGATGCTTCATTCAGAGAAGGCGATGGGTTCAGACGCTGATCAAGTGCCGGATTAGTTCACTGATTCATTAGCTTACGCTGGATTGCCTGCAGTTCGATTCTTGCGAACTTGACCTCCTTTGAGACGGCATCGTACGAGTTTGCAATCTCATTAACAGTTATGACTGCTCCGACCAGGAGAAAGAACATGCCAAAAAAGAATGACACCGCAACAAGAGAGATCAATACGAATAGTTCGAACATGTAGCTCAGGAGTATTAGGAATGAAGTACAGATGAAAGAGACGATGGCTGAGAAGGTCAAGAATAATGCCCACCTGAGTTTAGAGCCTCTCTTTAGTAGAAGGCGAATCTGGACATCGGTATTCTTGAGTCGTTCCAACTTCAGATTCACGTCACCAGATTCTGAATCCCCACGACTCTCAAACTGCTGGAAGCGACGTTGATCTTGTACAAGCTGCCGTATGCTGTTAACAACCCTCCCATATCTCGTCTGAATCACCATGCAGATCAGGCCCGATCCAGAGATCATTACCACTGGAACTATAGTCGCTTGTACTACGCTTACGACTCCCAAAAGATCCATATTCTTGCCATCTCCAGTCGTCGATGAAACTTAGGAATCTCTTCAGTTGACGTGAGCTATCTAGCTTTCGAAAAGTGTTACTAAAGATGCATCCTTTCTACATCTCAAAATCTAAATACTATGGAATGGTATTCTTGTGCGTGGAATACATGACTGAGGCATTCAGCAGAAAAACACTTCTTGACCTCGCAGCGGCTTTATTCCTGTTAGGCTCGGTGATAGTACTTATCATTTCTATTCTGAATGTGCCAATAGCTACTGTCTATCCAGTATTCAGACTCTATGAGCCGCTTTCATACACCTACCTGGTGGCCATAGTGATCGAGGTCATAGGGGCAGTTCTCGGTTTCGACTGCTTCAACATGACTTCCAAGAGAAAACTAGCCAGCGCAGGTATTAGAGGGGTTGTTATAGGCGCGGTCATTCTTAGTGCAGCTTGGGCAACAGGCTCACAAATCATTGGAGCCGGAGCCATTCTCATCCTGATTGCGGGCATAGTATGCTACGTGTACAGAGAATAGTTTCTTTTCCAAATTTTGACTTGGGCTTCGGTTTTCGAGGTTCATCTCGGAAGCGACTTATTCGTCTTCGCCTGCTCTGACGGCCACTGCACGTGCCATGTCCAGGGTGCTGCTCTCACCACCCATGTCATAGGTTTTGACCTTCCCTTCAATGATTACATCAGCCACCGCACGTTCAACCTTTTCGGCTAGCGTACGTTCACCAAGGTATTCGACCATCATCTCGACAGAGAGAAGCATCGCCAGCGGGTTAACCTTGTACTGTCCAGCATACTTTGGGGCTGAGCCATGCGTCGGCTCAAAGACCGCGTAATCTTCGCCGATATTTCCGCTGGGCGCGAAGCCGAGACCTCCTACCAGCTGTGCGCACAAGTCAGAGATGATGTCCCCGAAAAGATTCTCGGCGACGATGATTGAGTAGTCAAGAGGGTTCTTCAGTAGCCACATACACAGCGCATCGATATTTGTCTCGATCAGCTTGATGGCGGGGTATTTCCTGGCAACCTCTCGGGCTTGCGTCAGCATCAGTCCGCCTGTCTCTCTCAGTATGTTTGGTTTCTCAGCCACGGTCACGGTCTTGTAGTTTCTGTCTTTGGCATATTCGAAAGCTTGGGTTAGGATATTGTTGCAGGCTTTCTTTGTCATTATTCTCATTGAGATGGCTATCTCGTCTGGAGGCGTCGGTTCGAATCTCTTCATCTTAGGATGATTCTGAACTAGCCATTGCATTAGAGGTGTTGGGAGGGGATGAAACTCGACCCCGCTGTACAGGCCTTCTGTATTCTCTCTGAAAACGACTATATCGATTCCTTCTCTGTAGTTGAGCTGGTTGCCTCTATAGCTCTTGCACGGCCTCATGTTTGCGTATAGGCTAAACTCTTGGCGTAGCCTAACGACTGGACTGTAATACTGGTAGCCTTTACCCCTGAGTTCGGGGTTGAGTTCGAGCTGGGCTTCTTCTTTTGGTTTGGATGTGATAGCTCCGAGTAGGCATACATCAGTGCTTTTTAGGAGATCTAGGGTTCGCTGTGGTAGCGGGTCCCCTTCTTTCTTCCAAAACTCCCATCCAATATCCCCAACGTAATACTGAGCGTCGAGCCTAATCGCTTCAAGCAGTATCTTGGCGGCGTCCATGACATCCTTGCCGATACCGTCTCCGGGGAGCAGGGCTATTCGATACTTGGCCATGGCAGGTCGTACCGCGCAGCTGAATTGTTCCATACAAGAACGTGTTAGGGTTGTCCTCTGGAGCGCTTTAATCGTCTTTTTATCAGAGTCTTGTTGATTCCTTCTATCATAGCTTCTACGCTTGCGATTACCACGTCTTCCCTAGCGGCTCTAGCAGATATTATGTTGCCTTCGCTATCCTCAACTTTTATGAGAACCTCCGCTAGCGCATCCGATCCTCCGGTCGTCGCTTCCAACCTGTACTCTCTCAAACGGACGTTAACGAGTGATCCTACAATCTTCTGAATCGCTCTGATGGCGGCATCAACCGGCCCCACACCTGTCTCGGACGCAACATATTCTTTGCCGTCAACAAGTATCTTGACTGATGACGTTGGAACGACCGCTGTTCCTGTGACGACTGTCAGATTCTGCAGGTCAACGATCCTCTTCTCCCCCGACACGCCGCCTATGACCGCGGCGGCTATCGCGAAGAGCTCAGCGTCGGTGACACTCTTTCCTTTGTCTCCAATCTCTTTAACTCGGCTTACTATCTCTTTCATCTGCTCTTCTGTTGGATGGAGCCCGTCTTCCTCGAGCTTAGCCGCAATGCCGTGTCCACCTGCATGCTTTCCAGCTTGGAACCATCTGCTTCTTCCGACTAGGTCAGGGCTGATCGGCTCGTAGGTCAGGGGGCTTTTCAGGACTCCGTGTGTGTGTATTCCTGATTCATGGCCGAAAGCGTTTTCTCCAACTATGGCTTTGTTAGGCTGCACAGGCACGCCTGTAAGCCTTGAGACCAATCTTGAGGTTTCATAGATCAGTTTTGTGTTGATTCTTGTTCTTTTGTTATGGAGCATGTGGAGCGCCATCACGAATTCTTCAAGTGAGGCATTTCCAGCTCTCTCACCCAGCCCGTTTATTGTAACGTGAGCTTGGGAGGCGCCTGCTCTTACTCCTGCGAGAGAGTTTGCTACAGCCAAGCCGAAGTCGTTGTGGCAGTGCACGCTGATGGGTATAGAGACCGTGGATACAGCTTGAGCTATTACATCGAACATTCTTTCCGGCGTCGCTGTTCCGACTGTGTCGGGGACATTTATTATGTCGGCTCCAGACTCCTCTGCTACATTCAGTACCTGCTTAAGAAAGTCGGGTTCTGTCCTTGTGGCATCCTCGGGGGAGAATTCTACGACTACGCCATGATCTTTTGTGTAGCCGATCCACTTTCTCGCAGCCTCCAGGACCTGTTCCTTGTTCATCTGGAGCTTGTGTTTCATGTGGATCTCTGATGTTGCTATGAACACGTGTACATATGGAACCTCACATTCGAGGGCCGCGTCTATATCCTTTTGGTTTGTTCTTGCGAGTCCACAGACTTTTGCTTTCAAGCCTTGTTTCGTGATTAGTTTGACGGCTTCCAGTTCTCCTTTTGATACTATCGGGAAGCCTGCCTCTATGGCGTCGACTCCAAGCTCGTCGAGTTTGATGGCTATCTCAAGTTTTTCATCCGGTGTTAGCGAGACCCCTGGTGTCTGTTCTCCGTCCCTCAGGGTTGTATCGAATATTCTAACCAAGTCTTTTTGAAGCTGCATCTTCTACATCTCCAGTATTCTCTTTGCGATTGCCTTTCCAACCTCTACCGTCTTGGCCTTTCCCCCGAGATCTGGTGTTGTGATGTCTGACTTGAGGGTATCGATGAAGGTTTCCTCAATCGCGGTTGCGGCTTTCATCCACTCTTCGCCCCCGCCTCTGTCGCCGAAGTATTCGAGCATCATCTTTGAGGAGAGTATCATTGAGCATGGATTGGCCGTTTGTCTTCCTGCTATGTCTGGTGCTGACCCATGGACGGGTTCGAAGAGGGCAAAATCCCTTCCTATGTTGGCTGATGGAGCGACACCTAGTCCTCCAACGAGCTGCGCCGCCTCATCAGATAGTATATCGCCGAACATATTTGTCGTTACTATGACATCAAACTCTTGAGGGTTCCTTATGAGGTTCATCGCAGCGGCGTCGACGTACATCTCATTCATTGTGATGTCGGGGTAGTTTCTTGATGTCTCTTGGCACATTCTTCTGAAGAGGCCATCTGTTATCTTCATAACGTTTGCTTTGTGGATTGCTGTTACCCTTCTCTTGTTGTTTCTCAGCCTTGCCAGCCTGAATGCGTAGTCAGCTATGTTCCTTGATCCTGCTGCGGTTATGACACGCATTGCAAGGGCTGTCTCATCAAGTTCGAATTCTATTCCCTTGTAGACGTCTTCTGTATTCTCTCGTACGATTACAAGATCTATGCCAGGTCTTAGACATTCTATTCCTGGATAGGCCTTGGCTGGCCGTATGTTGGCGTAGAGTTTGAAGATTAGTCTGAGAGGCAATATGACTTCTCTGGCCATCTCTCCCACAGGGCCCTTGAGAACTGCATCAGAATTCTTGACGACTTCCATAGTATCTTGTGGTAGTGCCTGTCCGCTTTTTCTGAAGCACTCGTCCCCAGCATCGACTTTGGTAAAAGCTAGGCCTAAACCAAACCTGTCTTTGGCAGCCTCCAAGACTCTTAGGGTGGCTTCTGTCTGTTCTGGACCAATTCCATCTCCAGGTATGACGGTTACTCTTCGCTCTCTCATCGCTTCCCTATCAAGCCTCTCACGTGAGGAATTAAGCCTCCCTCCTCGAGCAGATTCAGAATGAAATCTGGTAGGGGGGAGGATTTCAGCGTGATCCTTCTCGTCTGATTGTCGACTACTCCAGCTTTTAGATCTACTGAGAGGAGGTCACCCTCTTGTGTCTTCTCTGATACTCCTTGGCACTCTAGGGCTGGGAGCCCGATATTTATCGAGTTTCTGTAGAATATTCGTGCGAAGGATTCTGCCAGTACGCACCTTACGCCGGCGCTCTTCAGAGCTATCGCTGCTTGTTCTCTGCTTGAGCCGCAGCCGAAGTTCCTGCCTCCTACGAGTATTACTCCTTCTCTTGCTCTCTGTGAGAATGTTGGATCTAATCCTTCGAGTGCGTGTATTCCGAGCTCTTCTGGGTCTATCAACTCAAGGTAGTTTCCTGGGAGGATCACGTCTGTGTTTATGTTGTCTCCGAACTTCGTCGCTTTCCCTGTTATTGTCACGTTCATCGCCTCCTGAGTTCATTTGGGTCTGTTATGTGTCCTGTTATACCGGATGCTGCTGCGGTAGCTGGGTTCGCTAGGTAGACCTCGGATTCTGGGCTTCCCATTCGTCCTATGAAGTTGCGGTTTGAGGTGCTGATGCAGGCCTCTTTTGGTGCGAGTAGGCCCATGTGTCCTCCGAGGCATGGGCCGCAGGTGGCGTTGGTGACTATCGCCCCTGCCTCCATGAATGTCTTGAATAGGCCTTCCTTGAGGCATTTCCGGTATACTTCCTGTGACGCTGGGCTCACGATCATTCTGACGTCGTGATGGATCTCTCTGTTTTTCAGAATCGCCGCGGCCAGACGGAGGTCTTCAATTCGACCGTTTGTGCATGAGCCTATGAATACCTGGTCTATCTTCACGCTTGAGAGTTCAGATGCTGGTTGTACATTGTCGACTGATGGTGGGCAGGCCACTACCGGGTTCAGTTTTGAGACATCGTATTCCAGAGTGTCCTCATAGACGGCGTCCTTGTCGCTCTTCACTGGTTTGAAAGGTTTCTTTGTCCTGGCCTTCACGTAGGCTATGGTTTTGTTGTCTGGGGGGACTATGCCTGCCTTTGCCCCAGCCTCCACAACCATGTTACATACGGTCAGTCTGCCATCGATGCTCATGTTTGTGAATGTCGAACCAGTGAATTCCATTCCTTTGTATATTGCGCCGCCTTCGCCAATGTCGCCGATAATCCTTAGTATCAGGTCTTTTGATGTGGTGTTTCTTTTGAAAGGCCCTATCGCATGGATTTTCAAGGCCTTCGGCACCTTGAACCACATTTTGCCTGTAGTAAATACCGCCGCCATCTCTGTGGATCCTATCCCGGTCGCGAATGCGCCGAGCGCGCCGTAGGTGCACGTGTGGGAGTCGGCACCCACAATGAGCTCCCCCGGCCGCGCGTGCCCTTTCTCATGGAAGACTTGATGGCAGATGCCTCCTTGACCAATGTCGTATAGGCTTTGAATATGCTGTTCTTTTACGAATTCTCGTAGGCCTTTCTGGAGTTTTGCAGCTCTAATGGTGCTTGCTGGAACTAGGTGGTCGAAGATCACAACTATCTTCTTTGGATCCCACACCTTTTCTGAGCCAATCTTTCGGAAAGAGTCGACGGTCAATGGACCAGTTAGGTCGTGGATCATCGTCATGTCTATGTTTGCTTCGACGATCTCTCCAGGGGTCACCTCTTTTCTCTCTGAGGCCCTCGCAAGTATCTTCTCGAAGATGTTCAATCTTCATACCTTTGGATTTGTTTCATGAACTTTCTATTTCGTACCCATATTAAAGATTTCCGCCAAAAAAAGGTCGATGAATCACTTAATTCACAAAGAAATTACGAAATTCAGCAGTATCAGTAGGTCGTCGCGCCTTTCTCTATCCCCGCCATCTGCCTGATCTTCTTGCCGACTTTCTCGATCGGGTGTTCCTCAAGTTCCTTCATGAGCTTGTTGAGTCTCTCCATGCTCTTCTTTGGATCGCCGCTCCAGTCTCTTGCGAACTCGCCGCTCTGGACGAACTTGACAACCTTACGCATGTTCTCCTTCACGTGATCGTCGATCACTCTTGGTCCGACAGTTAGACTTCCGTACTGGGCTGTGTGAGAGATCATCTTCATCATCCTCGTCAGCCCACCTTCGTAGAGGAGGTCGACCATGAGTTTCAGCTCGTTGGCCACTTCGAAGTATGCGAGCTCGGGCTGGTAGCCAGCCTCGACAAGAACCTCGAATCCTTTCTTGACCAGCTCCATCGAGCCTCCGCCCAGAACTGTCTGTTCACCTATTATGTCAGTCTCCGCTTCTTCTTTGAACGTTGTCTCGATCACTCCTGCTTTGGTTGCGCCCAAGGCCTTTGCCATCGCAAGGATTATCTCTTTGGCTTTGCCAGAGGCGTCTTGGTAGACCGCTATCAGTGCGGGTACACCGAAACCTTCCTTATAGATCTCTCTCAGCCTTGATCCTGGGCTCTTGGGGGCGACCATCATGACATCCACGTTCTTGGGCGGTACTATCTGCTTGAAGTGTATGTTGTAGCCGTGTGAGCAACTGATTGCCTTGCCTGGTTTCAGGTTTGGTTCAATGTATTTGCGGTACACAGCCGGCTGTTCCAGGTCAGGGAAGAGCATGTGTATGATGTCACCTTTCTTCACTGCCTCATCCACGGTTAGGGGTGTGAAACCTTCCTGCTCAGCCAGTTTCCAAGATTTTCCTCCTGGCTTCAGACCTACAACTACATTAATCCCTGAATCTCGGAAGGTTAGGGCTTGAGCGTGCCCTTGGTTTCCGTATCCAATAACGGCTATGGTCTTTCCTTCAAGGTACTTCAAGTCTGCATCTTCGTCGTGGTATACTTTTGCCATCTCAATTCACCATTATTCGTTTATTCTTACAGATTCTGGTCCCCTTATAAGTGCAGTCTCCCCTGTTCTGGCTACCTCGACGAGACCAAAGGTTCTAGTTAGGTTGATGAAGGCGTCTATCTTGTCCTTGCTACCGACTATCTCTACGGTCACTGTTGAGGGCGAAACGTCAACGATTCTACCTCGGAAGACATCCACGTAGTTGAAGATGTCTGAACGAATCTTCGGATCTGCTGAGCTGAGTTTGATCAAGGCGAGTTCCCTCACTACGGCTCTTTGAGGATCGAGTCTTGTGGCTTTTAGAACGTCTATGAGCTTCTCAAGCTGGCCGACCAGCTGGACAGCGTCTTCCTCTTCCCCCTTGATTGTTATGGTCATGCGAGCCAGGTCTTCCTGCTCCGCGGTTCCGATTGAGATGCTTTCTATGTTGAAACCGCGGCGCCAGAACATGTTTGAGACTTTATAGAGTACACCGGGCTTGTGCTCAACTAGAGCCGATATGATGAAGGTTCTCGGCATTTCTTCTTTCACCCTATTACATCCTTCAGACTATATCCCGCAGGCACCATCGGTAAGACGTTCTCCTCTGGATCTATTGGGACATCTATCACAGTCGTGACGTCGCTTGTTAGGGATTTTTTGAATGCGTCTGACAGCTCCCTTATTGAACCGACGCGCAGTCCTTGAGCCCCGTAGGCTTCCGCCAGTTTCACAAAGTCTGGAACATTGCCAAGTTCAACCGCGGAGTATCGTCGGTTATAGAAGAGCCTCTGCCACTGTGCGACCATTCCAAGCATCCGATTATTCAGTATCAGGACTGTAACCGGGATTTTTTCTAGGACCGATGTTGCGAGTGAGTTCTCTGTCATCATGAAACTCCCGTCGCCGGCTATGTCGACGACGTGGACGTCAGGCTTTGCGGCTTTTGCGCCTATTGAGGCCGGGAACCCGTATCCCATGCAGCCGAAGCCTCCGGATGTGATGAAGGTTCTCGGCAGTAATGCCTTGAAATACAGTGAGGACCACATCTGGTTCTGACCCACCTCTGTCGTCACTATCGAATTCAAGGGTAACAGCCGTCTGAGCTCCTTCAAGACCTTTGGAGGGGTTAGCTCTTTTCCGGAATTCTCTATCTTGTCTGCATAAGCCTCTTTGACTTCCCTAACCTTTCTCGACCATTCGGTATCCTTCTTTGTAGTGATGCGGGCGACGACGGCTTGGTGCAATGCGCTTAGGGCGTAGCTTGCGTCACTGACGATCGCTACGTCAACGCACTTGTTCTTTCCAATCTCGGCCGCGTCTATATCTACATGTATGACGTGCGTAGTAGGACAGAACTCGTCGACTTTCCCGGTAGTTCGATCGCTGAATCGACAGCCGACTGCCAGTAGTACATCAGCCCCGTAGATCAATTGATTGGCTTCTTTTGAGCCGTGCATTCCAATGGTTCCCATAGAGAGGGGATGGTCTTCGGGGAAGCTACCTTTGCCCATAAGCGATGTCGCAACCGGTGCGAAGATTAGTTCCGCGAGTTGGCGTAGTCCATGCGAGGCATTCGATAGAGTCACACCGCCTCCTGCTAGGATAAATGGTCTTTCAGCGTTAGCCAGCATCTCTGCGGCCTTGTTGATCTGGACTGGATCCGGACGGTAGACTGTCTTATACCCCCTTATCTCAACTTTTTCCGGAAACTCTACCTCTGCTGAGTCAACTAGGACGTCTTTTGGTATATCTACCAGGACTGGCCCTGGTCTTCCTGTACTGGCTATGTGAAATGCAGCCTTGATGGTTTTCGGTATCTCCCCAACTTTGCGCGGCTGAAAGCTATATTTGGTCGCGGGGCTTGCTATGCCGATTATGTCTGCTTCCTGGAATGCGTCTAGGCCTATCTGGGGGATAGAGACTTGGCCTGTTATGGCGACTACTGGTGAGGAGTCGAGTTGTGCATTCGCCAAACCAGTGACTAGATTGGTGGCTCCTGGTCCAGAGGTTGCCATGCATACCCCTGTTCTCCCGCCTGCTCTTGCGTAGCCATCTGCCATGTGGGCGGCAGATTGCTCGTGTCTTGCAAGGATGTGTCTGATGTTTGAGTCTAAGAGTGCATCGTAGGCGGGCATTATCGCTCCGCCGGGAAAGCCAAAGATGACGCTGACCTTCTCTCTTTCCAATGACCCTATCAGGGCTTTTGCGCCAGACAGCTTAACCATTATAGTATCATCTCTGTTGTTTTTTGCGCAGCCGTTACAGCAACTTATTGAGAGTTCGCTGCTTCGGCTACACTAAAATTACTACAATGACGATGAGTACCACTGGGAGTCTGAGGTTACGAAGTAGCTTAGGAAGGTAGTCAGTACGCAATTGTACCCCACTCATCGTCTTGTTCGCCGTAAATGCTATTCTTGCGCCTATAAGGCTATTGGTGAAATTCAGATGGCGGGTTCAGGTTTCAAATTTTTTCAGCACGAGCTGCGTCTCGGTTGCCGTTACGCCTTCAATCTCCCTTATCCTTTCTAGGCTCTCGTTCAGGTCCGCGGTCGAATCTGCTGTGATGGTGACCTCGATATCATAGTTGCCGGTGACCTCGTAGACCTTTGTGATTTTCTTGAGTGCTTTGAGTCTTCTGGCTATCGCTGTTGTGTAGACATTTGATTCGCACTTGACTCTTAGAATTGCTTCGACTTTGCTTGGGACCTCGGCTTTGAGGTTCCTACCGGTCGACTGTTCAGCCAGCTCGATGAGGTCGGCATCCCTAAATCTTGTGATATTAGGTCTCTCTTTTATCGCTTGGACGATGCGGCTGATCTGGTCGTTGCTGAGGGTGACGCCAAGCCTTTCGAGCCGGGATTTGACAGCGTGGATGCCGGTGTATTTGTCGATGATTATGTCTCTTTGTCTGCCTATCAGGTCCGGCGGGAAACCTTCGTAGGTTGATGGGTTCGCTAGGACCCCGGCCACGTGGATGCCCGCTTTGTGAGTGAAAGCATTCTCCCCAATAATGGGGGTATTCGGTGCTGGGACTATTCCGCTGAGTCTCTCAGACAATAGAGATAGTGAAGGAAGTTGATCAAGCTTCACCGTCTCTATTCCATATATCACTTTCAAAGCAACAGCTACCTCGCTGAGCGGCGCGATTCCACTTCTTTCCCCAAGTCCATTGATCGTTACGTGGGCTGCAGTAGCCCCGCCCTCAAGGCCTGCGAGCGTATTGGCTGTTGCCATGCCAAGATCGTTGTGGCAGTGCGTGTCAAGCTCTGCCTTCAGCCGGCTACTGAGGCTTTGGAACAGCTCGCGCACGCCTGGGGGAGTCATTATCCCGACAGTGTCCGGGATACTGATTCTGTCCGCTCCAGCCTCTTGTGCGATTTTGCAGATCCTGAGTAGGAAATCTCTATCGGTTCTCGAAGCATCCTCGGCTGTGAATCTTATCTTCAGCCCATGGCTCTTTGCGTGGTCTATTGCTTTGGTTACAAGCTCTATGGCTTTGTCTTCATCCTTCCATAGTTTGTGTTGGAGGTGGGATTTTGAGGTCCCAAGGAATATTGCGACCCTGTCAACCTCGCATGAGGCGGCGTTCTCAACATCCGGAACCAGGGCTCTGCAATGGGCAAGTATTTCTGATTTAAGCCCTTCCCTTGCGATCCTAGTGACAGCTTCTTTGACGTCTTGTGAGACATTTGGATCCCCCGCCTCGATCATGTGGACTCCAATCTCATCGAGTTTTCGTGCTAGCTCAAGCTTCTCTTCTATTGTGAAGGTGACGCCTGGGGTCTGCTCTCCTTCTCTCAAAGTCGTATCAAGGATGAGTACATTTTTGGGTATCTTTCTTTCACTCAATTGAATCACGTTATTTGTGAATTGCGAAGGTCAAAGAGTCGCGGGATGGCCTCCTGGTAAACCCTGATGCTCGTGAGGTACTCCTCCACTGAGATGTGCTCGTTTGGGGTGTGGTCAAGATGGGAGTCGCCGGGTCCATACGAGATCATCGGCATCTTCATGCTCGCCCCCAGTTCATTCATATCACCGGTGCCCGTCTTTCGAAGCAGGGTCGGGCTTTTTCCGCAGACCTTCCTGATAGAGTAAGATAGAGCCCTGACAAGCGGGGATCTTGGATCTGACTCGTAGGCTGGAACCGATCCTAGGGAGCTTAGCCTCAGTCGTGTCTCCTCACCGGGCTTGTTGAGCCCCTCGACTATTCCCTTTAGTCTTGCGAATGTCTCCTCAGTGGAGAGTTGTGGAGGTGTTCGTACATCTATCTCCGCTTTGCATCGTGAAGGAATCATTCCTGATGAGCCCCCACCCTCGATCCTCGTCAAGCATGAAGTTACTGAGTAGAATCGGCTTTCAGCCTTCTCCTCCTCGAAGTGGTTCCGTTTTATCGCCTCCCAACACTCATAGCACTTCTCGATCGCGTTGTCAGAGAGCCATGGCGCTGATGAATGGCCTGTTGATGTTGTGCATTCGAGCAGCAGATGGAGGCCACCTTTGTATCCTATTGTTATGTTCCAGGCTCTGCTTGGTTCTCCGAATACAGCGTAATCAGCCTCAACATTTTCCTTGATGAGCTGTTTTACTCCTTTTCCATTTCCTTCCTCGTCCACCAAGCAGGCCATGATTATTCGTCCTCCGGAATCCTCTACCTTTGATGCTCCAACAATCATGCTTGCAAGTGAAGCCTTTGCGTCGACCGCCCCTCTGCCGTAAAGTAGATCATTCTCGAGTCTGACATCTAACTCTCCTGGAACCGTATCCATGTGTCCACAGAGTAGCAGTGTTGGGGGCCCTTCGCCGTGGGTACCGATTACGTTCCCCACCTCATCGAGGCGGACTTTGAAGTCTCTTCTCGCGAGCTCTTCTCGGAGATACTCTGCGAGGGATGCCTCTTCTCCGCTGGGGCTGTAAAGCCGGAGCATCTCGGTCAGAAGTTCAAGCTCGTGGGCGGTCATTTTCCTCCTCCGATAGGACTATGTCCATTGTGTCAGCTACCTTGTCGAGATCTTCCTTTGTTATTACCAATGGTGGTAGGAAGCGGACTATGTTCCTTCCAGCGTCGAGCGCGAGTACTCCTCTTCCCATTAGTCTCTGGATTGTGTTGTAGACATCGAATCTGGACTCGACGCCTATCATCAAGCCCTTTCCTCTGACCTCACGGATGGTGCTGTGTTTGGCTTGTAGGTTCCTCAGTCTCTGCATGAAGTGGACTCCGAGCTCAGCAGCTCTTTCGGGCAATCGTTCAGAGATGAGTATGTCGATTGCGGCTGAGGCGGACGCGCAGACAAGAGGGTTGCCGCCAAAGGTTGTTGAGTGCTCCCCAAGTTTTAGTGAGGACATTATCTCCTGTTTGGCGATAGTTATCCCAAGGGGCAGTCCACCGCCTACAGCCTTTGCCATACACATGACATCGGGGGTAGTAGCTGCGTGTTCGCATGCGAATATCTTGCCGGTTCGGCCGAAACCGGTTTGAACCTCATCCGCAATCATGATTACGCCTCTCTCATCGCAGATCTCTTTGACCTCTTTGAGATATCCCTCTGGTGGAACCTTAACTCCACCTTCGCCCTGAATGGGTTCCACTATGACTGCTGCAGTGTCGCCTGTTAGGGCGTCCCTGAGTCTGGCGGGGTTTCCGTATGGTACATGCTTGAAACCTGGAACCAAAGGCAGGAAGGGCTCGCGGTACTTCTTTTCCCATGTGGCTGAGAGGGCGCCCATAGTCTTTCCGTGGTAGGAGCCCATCATCGCTATCACCTCTTTCTTTCCGGTGTATTTTCTGGCAAGTTTGAATGCGCATTCAACCGCTTCGGCACCGCTGTTTGAGAGGAATGCTTTGTCTAGGCCTTTAGGGGTGATCCGGACCAGCTTCTCCAGTAGTTCTGATCTTGCCTCATTGTATAGTGAGCCGTGGCAGGAGATTAGGACTTCAGACTGTTCTTTTATGGCTTTGACTACTTTGGGGTGGCAGTGTCCGACTATAGCGACACCGTAGCTTCCCATGCAGTCGATGTATTCTTTATTGTTGATGTCCCAGATCTTTGCGCCTTGACCTTTGACTGCGACGAGGCTCTTCTTGGCGTAGACGTTTGCCATGTGAGTCTGTTCGATCTGAATGATCTCTTTCTCGTTCATCTTTCTATCACGGTTCCGCATTTGTTCTCGATCGATCGGGAGATGGGGGAGGGTTCCAGTCCTGGCGCTATGACCACCTTCTTTACGCCGAGGTCGATCGCCTCAATGGCAGCGTAGATCTTAGTTATCATCCCGTGCCCTATTCTTGGGAGAGCGTCCTTGGCTTCCACGGCGTTCATCTTTGTCATGAATTGTCCATCTAGACTGATGCCTTTGACATCCGTCAGGAGTATGAGCATGTCAGCTTTCACCGAGCCAGCTATGTTGGCGGCCATGCGATCTCCATCCGTATTTAGCGGCTCACATTCTGCTCCAAGCGCTACTGGTGCGATGACGGGTATGTACCCATTATTGACTAAGAGTTCTAGGAGGGAGGCGTTAACCTTGGTTATCTTGCCTGTGTATCCACCCTCTATGATTTGTTTCCTTCCTCTCTCGTCTATGATTACAAGTTGCTTCTTCCGTTCAGCCGATGCTAGAGAGCCATCTAGGCCTGAGAGTCCGATTGCGTTTACGCCTTGGCGCTGCAGTGCGATGACCATATCCTTGTTGATCTTTCCAGACATGACCATCGTGTAAATCTCAACAGTTTCGCGGTCAGTGTATCTGCTCCTGAAGCCCTCGGGTGAGACTATGAATTTCTGCTCTTTTCCAAGCTTTGTGGCTATCTCTGTTACTTTGGCGCCTCCACCGTGTACGATAACGATCTTGTTATTTGCAGTAGCGCTCTTGACGTCGTTTACGAACTCTTCTGAGACACCTTCCTCAAGTGTGCTCCCGCCAAGTTTTACGACCAGAAGCATCTTTGGTCACGCAGGATAGATTGAGGGAGCTGAGATCCCAGTCTTTTCGTCAATCCCAAGCATTATGTTGAGGCATTGTATAGCCTGACCCGAGGCTCCCTTGACGAGGTTGTCGATTGCGCTCAGAATGACGAGCCTGTCTATGTGAGTATCGATCTCGAATCCTATGTCGCAGAAATTTGTGCCCATAGTCACTTTCGGGTCCGGTAGCTGGTGGAGGCCTTTTCGATCCTTTACAAGCCTGACGAAGGGTTCACTGCCATACATTGATCTGTATATCTTCCAGATCTCCGGAAGGGTTGGACTCTTGATTGGGAATGTGTGTATCGTTGCCAGTATTCCGCGGATTATTGGAATGGCATGCGGGGTGAAAGATATCTTTGGCCTAGTACTTGTTAGGAGGGAGAGTTCCTGATCCATCTCTGGGATATGTCTATGACCGACTACCTTGTAGGGTCTGACGCCGTTGGCGCGCTCAGGGTGATGGGAGGCTTTTGTTGGCGTATTGCCGGCTCCTGAGGAACCTATCTTTGCGTCCACGACTATATGCCCCGGCTCAATGAGCCGCTCTTTTATTGGGGGTGCGAGTGCAAGGATCGTTGCCGTGGCCATGCATCCTGCGCATGCGACGAGTCTTGCATTCCTTATCTCTTCTCTGTGTAGTTCTGGGAGACCATAGATAGCCTCTTTGAGAAGTTCGGGGTGTGGATGTGTCCACCCATACCATTTTGGATAGTCTGCTGGATCCTTAAGCCTGTAGTCTGCTCCTAGATCTATCACTTTGATGCCGGTCTCCAGCAGCTTTGGCACCAGTTCTGCCGAGGTCCCGTGCGGGATTGCTGTGAATACTAGATCTGAATTCGAGGTTATCGCTGATAGATTCAGCGGTGAAAACTTCAGCTCTGTATATCCGCGCAGGTTCGGATGGATACGGAACACATATTCGTCTACGTTACTTCTCGAAACGACATTTGTTATCTCAACTTTCGGATGGAACAGCAGATTTCGTATTAGTTCTCCGCCCGTGTATCCGGAGCCACCTATTATTGAGATCTTCATACTACTTCCTCACCTTGCTGACTGCGTAATCCAGAATCAAGCCTGGGATGTCCACACCGGTAGCTGGAACACTGTTTCTGAATTCTGTCGTATAATTCACCTCATGAATCGTTAGACCTTTGTCTCCTTCCATCATGTCGACACCGTAGATTCCCTCACCGAAGACACTCGCTGCCCTTAAGGCGAGCTCCTCCATCTCAGGAGTAACCTTGCATGATTCCGCACGACCTCCTCGTGAGGTGTTTGTTCGCCACTCATCGGGAGGCGCGTACCTGTATATGGCCGCCACAACTGAGTTGCCTATCACGAAACACCTTATGTCTCTTGATGGTCGCTGGACCATCTCTTGAATGTAGTATACCTGGTATAGTGGGAACATGTTCTCGCGATCCTCCAGTATCGCCCTCGCCGATTCCGGATCCTTCAGGGGGGCAACGAGTCGCCCCCAGCTTCCTATGACGGGTTTGATGACCGCTGGATATCCAATCTCAAGAAGAGCCTTGAGGGCGGATTCAACGCTGAAAGCAACAGCTGTTTTCGGAGTTGGGATCTTCATCTTTGCCATCTCGAGTGTTGCCAGGAGTTTGTTGCCACAGGTCAGGGCTATTCTTGAGGAGTTGATGACATTTATTCCTCTGTTTTCCAGCAGGGCTGTAAGGTGTACACTGCGGAAGTAACTTACACACCTTTGCAGGATCACTTCTTCGAAGGGTTCTCTACGAGAGACTTCAAGAGCATGCAGGCAGGTTTGTTCAGAATCGTGAAGTTGAAGTCTTATGGACTTCTTCCTAGCGGCATCTACCAGTAGGCGCTCCTCGGGCCTCAGCTGATCGTAGAGCATCCCGATGGCGCTACTCAACTATTCACCCCAGTCTTCTCTTTCTATCGTAACTTGCACGAGCCCTACCTTTGACTGGTCCTTCTTCACCTGCAATTCGAGTCCGCAATCCGGGCAGACTACTATCTCACCGTCGATTGCATCGTCTGGAATCTTAACGTCAGCTGAGCAGTCCGGGCACTTCTGGCTTTCCACACTGAAGCACCTCTTCCACTAGAAGAATATCGTACTCTTATTAAAGATTTCGGTATTTTCAGCCTTCCAGATTACATATTCTATAAAAAAAGTACGATATCTGTATTTCTCTAATGTATCTGAAAGAGGCTCAACTAGTGCCAGCTCACAAAGATTTGACTTCTATGCGCGATAGAATCATTAAAATTAGGTCAATGTGCTAGCATGGTATCGGCGATAGACTCTGGACGAAAAAGACCAAAAGATAATTAACATCTTGAAAGAGGATGGAAGAGCGGCATACGTAGACATCGGCAAGAAAACAGGCTTGTCAGAGGGCGCCGTTAGAAAAAGAATCTACACGCTTATGCAGTCAGGCGACATCAAGAGATTCACCATTGAGACAGGATTCAAGACCGGCGCCAAGGCAATCACCCTTCTATCAGTAAGCCCCGCGTACCCCACATCAAGCATCTCACAGGAACTGATCAAGGTTCAAAACATAGAAACAGTGCATGAAGTCACAGGCCAGTACGACATAGTCGTAATGATCTCGGGCTCAAACATAACCGAAGTCAATCGCTGCATCGAGGAAATAAGAGGCGTGAAGGGAGTCTCAAACACCAACACAATGATAATATTGCGCCAATGGTGACATCTCGAGAAGAAATGCAAAAGAAAATCTTTTAAGCTGAGCGTCAGTTACGCATTCAGAATCTAAGAGAGTTTTGCCAGCACGAGTGCCAGAAACGGAATGAAATGCAAATGCTCCGAATGTGACGGCGAAATCAATATGCCCAAAGATGCCGTCAACGGTGAAATAGTCACATGCCCCGACTGCGGTCTCGAATTTGAACTATCAGTCGATGAGCATGGAAAGTGCACTCTAAAAGTCGCTGAGGTCGTCGGCGAAGATTGGGGAGAGTGAGACGCCGTCTTTGGCGAAGGTTTTTTCAATAGTCTTTGACCGGACACGTTGGGAAGAGAAAGCCCTCATAAAGGCAGCCAGACGCAAGCGAATACAAACCAATCTTATTGACGCGAAGAACATCTCCTTCGACTTAGTTACTCGATGCGACACAGAATCCTTCGGCGACATCGTACTCCAGCGCTGCATCAGCTACTTTAGAGGGTTACACATAACCGCGATCCTCGAGAAGAACGCTATGAGAGTGGTAAACTCATTCGACACATCTCTGATCTGCGGAAACAAACTGCTCACATCTCTGGCACTTGCCAAGGCAAAAGTCCCGACCCCGAAGACTTATGTCGCATTCACTCCCGAGGCAGCCCTAGACACCATAGACAAGATCGGATACCCAGCAGTAATAAAACCAGTCGTAGGAAGCTGGGGAAGATTGGTCTCGCCTGTCAACGACAGAGCCACGGCAGAGGCTATCCTCGAACATAGGGAACAGATGGGCAGCTCGCTGCTCCAAATACACTACATTCAAGAGATGGTAAACAGACCTCCAAGAGACATAAGAGCAATAGTAGTGGGCGACGAAGTAATAACAGCCGTGTATCGTAGCTCGCCATTGAATGTTTGGAGAACTAACGTAGCCCTCGGCGCAACTACAACTCCATGCCCAATCACCAATGAACTAGAAGATCACGCATTGAGAGCTGCAAAAGCCGTCGGCGGCGGAGTGCTAGCGGTGGACTCCATGGAAAGTCCGAGTGGCAACGTAGTCCATGAGGTCAATTCAACAATAGAATTCCGAGGCGCCGCAGGTGCCACGGGAGTCAACATCGCGACAAAAATCATAGAGCATCTTGTGAGCATCACCAAAAGATAAAGCTCTACACTCCAAAATCACAATTCCGATTGCGTAATCAAACACGATTGAAAGAAAACTTTTCAAACCTCAGCTCATACTGAAATTGATAACTAATCCGAGAAGGATCAAGAATGAGAGAGAAGGTTGTTCTCGCGTATTCTGGAGGACTTGATACATCAGTAGCCATCAAATGGATCATGGAAAAATACGATTCCGATGTTGTAACTCTCACAGTTGATGTTGGGCAGGGCGACGACCCAGACCTTATCCGCGAACGCGCTGAGAGAATAGGATCTGTCAAACACTACTCCATAGACGCTAGAGAGGAGTTCGCCAGGGACTATGTATTCCCAGCAGTTAGAGCCAATGCGCTCTACCAGGGAAAGTATCCTATATCAACAGCATTATCCAGGCCCCTCATAGCATCAAAGCTCGTTGAGATCGCCAACAGAGAGGGAGCTACCGCGGTCGCCCATGGATGCACAGGAAAGGGAAATGATCAAGTGAGATTTGACGTCACAGTAGCCTCACTTGCACCAAATATGAAGATCATAGCCCCAATAAGAGAATGGAAGCTCTCACGAGAGGAAGAGATCAGGTACGCCAAAGAACATAACATACCCATTCCAGTCAAACCAGAAAGCCCCTACAGCATAGATCAGAACCTCTACGGACGCTCCATAGAATGCGGAATACTCGAAGATCCTCTAGCAGAACCACCTGAAGAGGTCTTCGAACTCACAGCATCACCACAGAAGAGCCCGGACAAGCCTGAGTACGTTACGCTGGAGTTCGACGAAGGCGTACCTAAATCCGTCAACGGCTCGAAAGAAAGCCCTGCGACATTGATCAAGAGAATCAGCGAGATAGCTGGGAGAAATGGTGTCGGACGAATAGACCATATTGAAGACCGCCTCGTAGGGATCAAATCCCGTGAAGTCTATGAATGCCCCGCCTCAGTGGCCCTCATAGAAGCTCACAGAGACCTGGAAAAATGCGTTTTGACCAGACACGAGCTTGTTTTCAAGCAACTCGTTGACGCTCAGTGGACAATGGCAGCCTACTCAGGACTGTGGACGGACCCATTAATGGATGACCTCAACGCTTTCATCGAGAAGACTCAAGAAAGAGTCAACGGTATGGTCAAGGTCAAACTCCACAAAGGAAACTGCCAAGTCGTAGGCAGATCTTCACCGATGTCCTTGTACAGTCGTGACCTTGCGACCTACGGTGTCGACACGACTTTCGACCAGACGATGGCAACTGGATTCATAGAACTCTGGGGACTACAGACCAAGATGGCAAACATCGTTAAGCGGGGCAAACGGTAAGAACTCAACTTATGTTGCGCAGAGATGCTTAACTCTCCTGAATCAATATTATCTCTTCCAAAGGTTGTTGCAGAAGAAGTTCACGCTCGAAGCATTCTGAAAGTCGCTTGAAATATCCCTGATACCTCAAGGCAGATCACATCTTTGAGTTGTACTATTCTAGGAAAAACTATATACCTTTGAGAACGTCCCGAGAAGTGAAGTTCTCAACGAAAGGTTGATAACATAGGCGTCTAGGCTATCTACCTAAAATGGCAGATGAGGGTGATACGGATGCCAAAACAATTCTACGTGAAGTTCGAGACCCCAAAGGAAGTCACGGATAGAGCTTTCCAAGTTCTACAAATCGCAAAGGACAGCGGCAAGATAAGAAAGGGAACCAACGAAACCACAAAAGCCATCGAGAGAGGCGTCGCCAAATTCGTACTAATCGCCGAGGATGTTGAGCCACCCCAAGTAGTCGCACACCTGCCCATCCTGTGTGAGGAAAGAAAAATTCCCTACTTGTTTGTTCCCAGTAAACTCGAGCTTGGAAGAACAGCAGGGATCGAAGTTGGTTCAGCAGCCATCACAATAGTAGAGCCTGGCGAGGCATCCGAGGCAATTAAGGGACTTATCAGCGCCACAGAGAAACTAACGAAGGGCGGTGCATCAAGCACTTGAGCAGCGCCGCAGCAAAGACGGCAAAAGAGATAGCTGAAGAGACACTGGCTCCGGCCGAGATCACACAGATCGTTGGCCGAACAGGCGTGACAGGTGAAGTCATCCAGGTAAGAGTAAGAATCCTTGAGGGCAGAGACAAAGGCAGAATCATTACTAGAAACGTCAAGGGCCCAGTGAGGCTCGGCGACACACTAATGCTCAGAGAGACAGAGAGGGAAGCAAAGAAGATTCGTTAGAGAGGCAGACCAAGTGCCGCGCACATTTAAATGCTCCTTCTGCGGAAATGAGTATCCGCCAGCTTCAGGAATGGCCCACATAAGAAATGATGGGTCCATACTCTACTTCTGCTCAGCAAAATGCAGAAAGAGCATTCTAGAACTCCAGAGAGACGCGCGGATACTGAAGTGGACACAGCATCACGCACGCAAAGGCCGAGAGTAATGGAGAGAACTCTCGTCCTGATCAAGCCTGAAGGAGTCATGAGGGGACTCATTGGAGAGATCATCTCAAGACTTGAGAGAAAAGGCCTGAACATAGCAGGCCTGAAACTTCTCATGTTGTCAAGGAGCCAAGGTGAGGCCCTCTACTCGATGCACAAGACAAAGGACTTCTTCCCCGTACTGCTTAGTCACATGACCTCAGGACCAATCATAGCAATGGTGGCGGAAGGCCCTGACGCTATAGGCGCTGTTAGAAGAATGATTGGAGCAACTGATCCACAGGAAGCCACCCCAGGAAGCATAAGAGCTGACTTCGCGTTGAACAAAACGCAGAATATCGTGCATGCAGCGGATAGCAAAGAAAACGCTGATCGCGAAATCAGCATCTTCTTCAGACCCAGTGAGATACTCAGCTATGACAAACCTACTGAGACGAGATACCTTCTAGGACCACAAGCCTAGGTGTAACACGCCAGAGAAAAAGTCGCGTTGGCCGCCGATATCCGGCCAATATAATACTTAAGGAAGTCAACACCATTGGAACTGTAGAGGAGACGCTACGATGCCAATGCGTCAACCGATTGTCGTAGTCTTAGGCCACACGCCACGAATGAATGGTGCGCCGCGGCGGGCTAAGTAGACCACGGCAAAACAACACTCCTCGACAAGATTAGAGGAACTTCTGTCGCAAAGAGGGAACCAGGGCAGATAACACAATGGATTGGCGCAAGTCTCATTCCGGCAGAAACGATCAAGGAGACCTATGGAAAAACACTTGAGAGATTCAGATTCCAGATCAACATACCAGGACTATTGTTCATCGATACACCTGGCCACGAGAGTTTCTCCAACCTGCGCCGCCGTGGAGGATCCGCCGCAGACATCGCAATCCTCGTAATCGATATGACAAAGGGTGTTGAACCTCAGACCGAGGAATCGATAGAAATCCTGAAAATGCGAAAAACACCATTCGTCATTGCGGCGAACAAAGTCGACCTAGTGCCCGGATGGAGGGATAGCGGCAAACCCATCAGTGAAGCAATCCTCCTGCAAGCGCCAGAAGTTCAAAGGGAAATTGACAATCACATTTATACTGTGATGGGAGAAATATCGAGATTCAATCTGAACGCCGACAGATTTGACAGGATAAGAGACTTCACAAGAACGATAGCTATCGTACCAACAAGCGCCAAAAGCGGGGAAGGCATTCAAGAACTCCTAGCGTTAGTTGTTGGCCTGACTCAATCATTCATGAAGGAAGAACTGGCAACAACGAGCGGCCCTGCGAAAGGAACCATCCTAGAAGTGAAAGAGGAGGTCGGCCTGGGCACAACTGTAAACGCAATCGTCTATGATGGCATTCTGAGGGTTGGCGATCAAATAACTCTAGGCGGAAAAGAAGGACCGATAGTGACAAGCGTCAGAGCGATTCTGGTTCCCAAACCCCTAGATGAGATAAGAGACCCGCGAGACAAATTTTCAAGTGTACGTAGTGTCAAAGCAGCCGCCGGCATAAAGATCGGAGCTCCAAACTTGGATACGGCCCTTGCGGGCTCATCACTATATGCGATTCCCGCAGGAGACGCCCCGAACGTCTTCACTGAGATGGTAAAAGAAGAGTTCGAAAGACTAAGAATCGAGACGGATAAAAGTGGAGTCGTCCTCAAAACCGATACACTCGGAGCCTTGGAAGCCATAACAGCCTCGCTAAATAAATCAGGCACTCCGATAAGATTAGCTGATGTTGGCGATATCTCCAAACGTGAAATCATAGAAGCCGACATAGTGCGGGGCAAAGATCCATTACTAGGCGTAGTCCTAGGATTCAACGTTAAGCTACTCCCTGACGCTGAGGAAGAGGCAACAAGACGAAAAGTTCACGTGCTTCAGGCAGACATAATCTATGACTTAGTTGATGGTTACTCCCGGTGGGTTGCCGCAGAAAAAGCTGCGAGCATAAAAGCAGACTTAGACCGCCATACCAGGCCGGGGAAAATGCGCATTCTATCCGGTTACGTATTCAGGCACAGTAAACCAGCGATATTCGGAGTTGAGATGTTGGCTGGGACTGTCAAACAGAAATGTGCCCTGATCAACCAAGACGGGAAAAAGATTGGAATGGTCATGAGACTTCAAGACAAAGGAAAAGACATCGACGGGGCAACAACCGGGATGCAGGTTGCTGTCTCAGTCGACAAGGCTGTCGTCAATAGAAATGTCTTCGAAGGCGACACATTATACGTGGCAGTTCCAGAGCAGTCGGCCAGAGAGTTCAATAGCAGACTCAAAAGCTACCTGACGCCTGAAGAATTGAAAGTCCTCGATGAACTTACGGAGATTATGAGAAAGGAAAACCTGCTATGGAACGCCTAACATGAAGACCAGCAATCCAAATCTCGACACATTAATATGGTTGTCACCAAGCCTAGTAGAATACCTGCTCTGATGAGTAGATGACAATGGCGAAATTCAAGATCACACTATCTGAACCTGAAACTGGCAAAGCCTCCAGTGTGGAGCTGGACGGAGCCAAAGCAAAACCATTTGTTGGAAGAGAACTGGGGGAAATAGTAGATGGTTCCCTAGTCGGCTTGGCTGGTAAGAAGATCAAGATTACCGGAGGCAGCGATAAGGACGGGATACCCCTCAGGCTCGATGTGCATGGCGGCGGTAAGAAGCACTTGGTTCTAACAAGGAGTGTGGGATTCAAAGGTGAGAAGGGGTACAGGGAAAGGAGACTTGTTAGAGGTTGTATGATATCCGAGGAAACCTACCAGATAAACCTGGCAGTAGTCAAACTAGGGGCTGACACAAAGAACATCACAAACAGACAGAAAGATAGGGAAGCTGAAAAGACCAAATGAAAGCCAAAGTCATAGAGGAAAGCGGCAACCCTGTCCTCCAGCGGCGAGAGCTGCTTATAGAAGTAACACATGACAAAACTGGAACACCGGAAAGAATGACCCTCAAGAAATTCCTAGCATCACAATTTGATGAGAAACCTGAGAACCTCTACTTGATCAAAGTAGAAAGCAAGACAGGATCTGACAGATCCCTGTGCAACGTGCAGATTTATGAAGAAAAAGACCTAGCTGAAAAAACTCTTGCAAAACACATAATCACAAGGAACCTACCACCAGAAGAACGCAAGCCAAAGAAAGAACGGGAAGCCAAACCACGAGAAGAGAAGAAGGCACCAGAAGAGAAGAAGGAAAAAACGCCCGAAAAGACTCAGCCAAAGGAAGCTGAGAAAACAAAGGAAACCGAGAAAAAGAAGTAAGAAGTGAACCCGCTTGAGCCAAAGCATAGAGAAACAATCAACAAAGAAGAGACAGGGTCTAGGTTCTCTGTACGAATACAGTTACGAAAAGAAGAGTATTAAACTGAAGAACAGGAAATGTCCGAGGTGCGGCGGCATAATGGCGCACCATATGAAGCCGACCCAAAGATGGACCTGCGGCTCCTGCAGGTACACAGACTACGTTAAAGCTCAATCCTAATTCGGTTTGCGGATCATCGCATCAACCACGGCCCTTCACAAGGCTCTTCTTATCCTCATCAACTTTGACCACGACCATTCCCATGTGTGGGGGCTGACCATAGACTACGATTGAGTTATCTGGAGCTTCAAGAATCGCAGGCAGAGTGAGGAGATCTTCCTCACCCCTCACGATCAACAGCGAGCCTTTATGCTTGATAGCTTCAGCAACAGCCTCCCAAGCGATCTGACTGATCGTACCGGGTTCATTCTCTACGATGAGGATTCGATTGCCGTGGAAATCAAAGTCCGTCTCCTTCCGCATCTCCTTTCTGTCGACAATCTTAATCCATGATGTTTCTCCAGCTCTTACCACATTTCGACACACAGTGTCGCCGACGCAAATTACCCTTAGGGGTTTCTCCTTGGAAACTTCACTTTTCAGTCGTCTCATGTTCTCCTCCTCACTCCCAGTCAAGAGTTCGCCTAGTGGAAGCTTAAGTAGGGTTCTGAGTTCGCGTGTTAGGAGGAGCTTGACCAGGTCTAACAGCCTCTGAAGGAGGAAGACATCTAGTTCTGACTTATCGTACGCGGATAGCATACTTTCCTGGGCTCTTCGCCCCAATCTTCTTGGCTATCTCAGATTTCTCTAGATTGACAACCACAATAAGGCCTGACCAGTCTTCGCTGAGGTTGGGGGACTTGCAGATCGGACATATGTTCCCCATACTGATGAAATGGCAGTTCTTGCAGGCTTTCTCCTTCGCCAGATCCAACCCCTTCCTTAGCCTTTTTCCTTCTTAATCTCTTCCTCTATCCAGTCAAGCCGACCGAGGAAAGGTTGGCGCATGGTAAGACCGATCTTGCCGCTGACGCCTCCTTTCGGGAAGCCGACCGCGATTATCCTAGCCCTCACCTGGTCGCCCTTGCCAAGTGTTCGATGCGTCTCTTTCCCTGCCAGGACTCCGTGTTTCTCGTCATAAGTTATGAAGTCATCCATTATTTGAGAGACATGAACTAGAGCGTCCTCCGGTCCTATTCTTACAAAGGCTCCGAAGTCTGTGACCTCCACGACTTCACCTTGCACGATTTCTTGGAGTTCGGGATAGAATGTGAGAAGTCGGAATTTGGCTTTGTGATATGTTGAGCCGTCACCAGGCAGGATTCTCCCCACAGGCTCTACATCAACATCAACGACGTAGACTACATATCCTAACTCTTCATCGATCATGTTTTCGTATTTCAGTCTTACCTGTTCCTTGGCAACCTTCTTTATGGTGCCGCCAAACTTCTCCGGCGGGATCCTAACAATGTCCTCCATAGTCAGCAGCTTGAACAAAGTCTGTAGCCTCGATTTTGGCTTTCTCTCTTAACTACCATCTCTGATGGGAAATCCTTCGATTTCAAGTCGAGACCGGTCCCTTACATAGATTACTGGCACATTTATATCTCTTAGTTTCTTCTTGAGGGCCATGTCTGATGTTGCAACAATAATCCTGTCTTCTTGAGCAAACCTGATGAGAGCGTCGTCAACTGTTTCAGACCGAGATAACCTCACGTCAATCTCCACACATCTTTCCGTGAGCTTCAATGCAGAGGCTGCTTTTCTGCCAAGTTCAGAGTTTCTTTGCGAGAGCCTCTCAAGCTCCTTCCTGACAGGCGTAATCACGATGAACTGGACCTTCCCCTGAAGCAGATTCTCGATCTCTGTGAATATGTCCAGTCTAAGGACGAATAGTAGGAGGAGAAAATTTGAGTCTAACATCACCCTATAGGGCAATGACATCACTTGAGAGTGCCGTAACCGATCAGACGCCAGCTGTCGCCTATTCTCCTACTGAGTGCTGCCTTGAAACTCGACGCGGCGCAAATCGGACGCTTCAATGAGACATCTATTATGTTCTCTCGTGCTGATGCAACAACTCCAGAGGTCACAGCGGTAGCAACATTCAGAACGAGAGGCTCATTGCTTTTTATCTTCTCGACAGTCACGAGCTCCTGTGTTCCAACGGCCCTCTCGAAAAGCTCCACATCTAAGGTCAGTCTGTCAAGTACAGGAGGGAGACTGCCCTCTTTCCCAACTAGACTCCCAACCAGATTGTCAGCTTTGGTTATTGAAGGACACAGCGATGTGCCCACTCCAACCAAGCCGCCAGGACCTGCCTGCTTAACCTCACCCTCACTCACATGCAGACTCTTGATCTTGGTAAATATTGGTTGATACGAAGCTTTCCCCCCACTCTCAATCCTCAGCCCGGGCTTTATCTCAACTTGGTCATCTTGGTTGAAGATCCCTTGAACGATCGATCCCCCAAGAACCCCTCCACGCAGCTTCTCAACCGTGGTTCCTGGCCTATTGATGTCAAAAGACCTGAGAACGTACATTCGAGGGGAGGCTGAAGGATTCCTCTTCGGGGTTGGGATTTCTCTCTCTATGGCTTCTATCAGGAGATCTATGTTTACGCCATGTTGAGCTGAGACAGGGATGATGGGCGCCTTCTCCGCAGATCTACCCTGAACAAAAATCTCTATCTCCTTCATGTTTTCAATCGCCCGCTCTCGATCAACTATGTCGATTTTGTTCTGAACAATTATCAGCTTCTTAATCCCAGCCATCTCGGCCGCCAAAAGATGCTCACGATCTTGGGCTTGGGGAAACTTGGCATCAGCCGCTACGACAAAGAGCGCCCCATCCATCAGTGCTGCTCCCGAGAGCATCGTAACCATAAGGCTGTGGTGTCCAGGACAGTCAATAAAACTCACACTCCTCAGTAACTTCGTCTCCGAACCGCAGATAGGGCAGACCTCTTTTGTGCTGAAAGCAGCCGCACCCCTATGTGAGGAGCACTTGTAGAAGTGGGCGTCAGCGTATCCTATCCTTATGGTGATGCCTCTTCTAAGTTCCTCTGAATGCTTTGCAGTCCAAACGTTTGTCAAGGCTTGGACAAGTGTACTCTTCCCATTGTCGACGTGACCAAGAGTGCCGATGTTGACCTCGGGCTGAACCGGCGGCGAACCCAATGTGTTTCATCCCAGAATCTGAGTGGCTACCTTATTCAAGCCAGCGTTTACTTTAACCTTTCCAGAAGAGATCGCGATTGATTTATTGGACTTGACTGAGTATGTCATGACGAAATCTAATGAAGAAGCTTGTCGGTCTCGGCATTGAATCCACAGCACATACGTTTGGTGCTGCGATCGCCTCCAGCGAAGGTTCTATTCACTCTGATGTCAGAGAGGTCTACGTACCAGCCCTCGGAAGGGGAATACATCCAAGCGAAGCTGCCCAATACCACAATACCAAAGCCCATCGAGTCATTGTTGAGGCATTCAAGAAAGCTGAGACGAAACCGAAAGAGATCGATTTCGTAGCATTCTCATGCGGCCCGGGTCTCGGCCCATGTCTCCGAGTGGGCGCAACTATCGCCAGGGCTCTCGCAGCATATCTTGACAAACCACTAGTCCCAGTTAATCATGCGTTGGCCCATATCGAAATCGCCTCGCTGACCACCGGAGTACATGACCCGTTGGTGGTACTTGTTTCTGGGGGGCATACAGCCATTGCAGCGTACGCCGTCAAGAGGTGGCGTATCTACGGTGAGACTGAGGACATAACTCTCGGCAATCTATTTGACATGTTTGCCAGAGCCACTGGTTTGGCCACGCCTGGAGGGCCAGAAGTCGAGAGAATGGCAAAGGAAGGAAAGGAGCTTATAGAACTGCCATATACAGTGAAGGGGAACGACGTAGCATACTCGGGTCTATTGTCAGCTGCACTGCGTGAATACAAGGAGGGAAGACAGCTACATGACCTCTGTTTTTCGCTTCAAGAAGTCGCACTCTCCATGATGGCTGAGGCGACTGAGAGGTCCCTTGCACACACAGAGAAGAGAGAGCTTCTACTCACAGGCGGGGTTGCCGCCAACAAGAGATTCCAATCCATGCTTGACTCAATCGCGCAAGAACACAATGCAAGATTCTATGCTGTGGACAGAAGATTCAGCGGCGACTCAGGGGCCCAGATCGCATGGAATGGGATCTTAGCATTCCAAAGCGGAGTCACGGTCGAGATTGAAGATAGCTTAGTGAAACCAAGATGGCGACTTGACGAAGTTGATGTTGCTTGGAGATCATAGACGATGACTTACTTCAGGAAGGGCGCTGAGGCAGTCCTCTCACTTGAGGAGTGGTACGGGAAAAGGGTCATTTTCAAAAGGCGAGTCCCCAAACCCTATAGACATCCAACGCTCGACCATAAGTTGAGAGTCTCACGAACCGTACGAGAAGCTGAAAACCTTCATGAAGCCAAGAAGACATCTGTGCCAACCCCCATAGTCTATTTTGTGGATAGAGAAAATGCGACTCTGGTCATGGAATACATAGAGGGAGAGAGAGTCAAGGAGATCTTGGATCAGCTAAATGTCGAAGAGCGCAGTCATCTTTGCGAACAAATTGGAGTAGAGATTGGTAGGCTGCACAATGCTTCTCTCATACACGGAGACTTGACAACCTCTAACATGATCCTTGTTGGTGAAAAGCTATTCCTGATAGACTTCGGCTTGAGTTTTCACTCGCAGAACGAAGAAGACAAGGGAGTTGACCTTCACCTGATGAAGCGAGCTCTCAACAGCACTCATTACAGGCACGCACATGAGTCCATGAGAACGATAGTCTCGGGTTACGAGAAGGTTGTGGGAGCTGAGGTTACCTCAAAGGTAATGGGTAGGGTCAAAGAGATCGAGTACCGAGGCAGATACTTCAGCGAGAGAGCCTGAGAAAGCCGTTCCGCCCGCGCTTGTTGAACCAAGCTGCAAACCTCTCGAGTGCTGCACTTCTATGCGAGAGCCTCTGCTTAGCTTCAGTACCCATCTTGGCGTAGGTCTTGTCTGAGCCCTCGGGAATGAAGATCGGATCGAACCCCCATCCCTCACCTTTGGCCTCCAAGCTTATGCTTCCTTCCACGACTCCACGAAAGACAGCTATATCATGGATAGACTCAGCGTAAGCAACAACAGACTCAAACCTTGAGGCTCTCTGCTGAACCGCCTCCATAAGCTTCAGGACTCCAGAGTTACCTATGGTTTTGTAGACGTAGGAAGAATATGGCCCTGGAAACCCGCTCAAGGCACCGATGAAAAGGCCAGCATCTTCGATAAAGAATGGTCGACTGACTCTTTCACAAAGATACCTAGCGCTCGCCAAAGCTATTTCATGTAGGGAACTTGCTTGGATCTCTTGGTACTCCAGGTCCAGGTGTTCAAACTCAATGCCATATTCCTTCAGAATCTTTCTGACTTCCTTGACTTTGTTCGGATTGCTAGTGACAAAGACTAGGTCTGGAAGAGAATGCCCCGTCATAGGCTTCAGCCATCGCTCCAGTACTCTCTATGAACACTACAAAACCGCTACCCAACCAATATGTCTATTGCAAAACCTCTATCGACTTCAAATCTAGGCTAGTTCCCAACCTGAAGATTCTTGAAGTTACAGACCGTAGGCCAATCAATCACACTTTGCACTGCACCATATCTAGAGGTTGAGTGCGGCCCACTTAATCTGAGGAAAGCGGTTTTATAGCAGCTTAGACAAACGATACAAAAGATGTGCAATGATATCTGCATGCGTCTTGATACGTACTGAACGAGGTAGGTTCGACGAGGTCGTGGACCGAATGAAACAATTCAAGGAGACGAGAAATGTGATGGCGGTCCTAGGCAGATATGACGTAGTCGTGGACATCGAGGTTTCTGACTATGATAGTCTTGGGGCTGTAGTGATGAAGATGGGAAAAATCGGCGGTGTCGTGTTTACTGAGACACTGCCAGAGATGAAGATTGCAGGTGTGTAACTATGCTGAATGCCTGTGTCCTAATAAAGACTATACCAACGAGAATCCAAGACACTCTCTCAGAAGTGAAGAAGTTCAAGCAGGTCAGAAAGGCATACATGGTATACGGCCGATGGGATGTCGTTGCCCTGATGGAGGTCTCGGAATACAGAGAACTCAAAGCTATCACAGCCCAGATAAATGCGATGAAGGGCGTAAGAAGTACAGAGACGCTCGCAAGCACCTGATCCGGCTAGCATAACTTGAACCAAGACTGCCATCAGGATATAACTTTAGATCTCTTAGCGAGCCGCTCAGCCTGACTGGTCGTAAGGCCTCTCTCACCAAATACTGTGTATCTTTCTGGCCTGACTTTGTGAACCATTGTGAGGGCCTCTACGATATAGTGATCGTCAATACCTAGCTCAACAGAGTTTGTGGGGGCACCGATCTTTCTCAAGACATCCCTGAGCAGCCTCCAGTTGGCCTTGTGGAGGTAGGCGCTCATTATTGCACCTATGCCACACTGCTCCCCATGCAGCGCCGGCTTGGGCGCTATCATGGAGAGGGCATGACTGAACATATGCTCAGATCCACTGCAAGGTCTGCTGCTGCCGGCTATGCTCATGGCGACGCCGCAACTTATCAGCGCCTCGACGACAGTTCTTACGGAGCCTTCACTGAGGGCAGGTATAGTTGGGGCGTTTCGCATAACCAGCCTTGCGCTCATGAGTGCTAATTCAGCCGCGTAATCACCATAGTATTCTCCTTTGATCTTGTGGGCTAATCTCCAATCCCTCACGGCAGTGTATTTGCCTATGATGTCTCCGCAGCCGCTGGCTATCAATCTGTATGGTGACTGTGAGATCACTGATGTGTCGGCAAGTATAGCAATGGGCGCCTGACCCCTTAGGGAGTACGGTTTGTCGAGTCCCTTGATCGATGCGTGTGAACTTGCTATTCCATCGTGAGAGGCCGTGGTGGGGACGCTTATGAAGGGTATCTTCCGATTGGCTGAAGACAGCTTGGCAACATCGATATCCTTGCCTCCGCCAAGACCTATGACGACAGAAGGCTGATCTCTGTCAATCCTTTCCTCTGCCGACCTAACGTAATTCATGGTCGAGTCCTTGACAACCATGTAGGTTGCAGATATGGAGACGTCTTTGAGTGCGGTAGCCACCTCTCCCTTGGCCAGCTCTATCATCTTTGGACCAGTCACTACCAGGGCTCTGTCGGCGAAGCCAAGCTTTCTGCTCACTTCGCCGACCGATCCAATGATGCCAGCTCCAATCATCACCTCACGAGGAAGCTGCATATAGTGGAGGCGCAAGTGGCTAACCACTCCAGCTTAGTAGTGCAAGCCCTATGATATTAGACGTCAGGAATAGTACCAGCATATATTTCGCTACTAGTTTCGCGACCCCGTACAGGAAAGACATTAACCTCTCGAGCGATTCTGAACCTAGACTCTTCACTTCGACGCTCCCAGAAGACGATAAGACACTGACCTCCTCGAGGCTCTCTTTGGCTCTCTCAACAGCGTCCCTTACTAGCTTGACTATGATGTCTTGATCAACAGCTTCTCCGAGGGGGTAGTAGCCAAGTCTCGCAGGAACTAGTCCATTGACCATGTGAGTATCGGTGGTCATGATCTCGCCACCACCAACACCAATCTCCTCCAATGAGTGGAGAATCTTCTCCCTCAGACCCAGCGCCATGTTGTTCGCATCTATGGTCACATAGGCTGTGAGCTGACCGGAGGCCCTTATCACAAAGGCACTTATCCCGCCAGGGCCGCCTCCCTGTTCGGGACCGAAGTCTAGGATGCCGCGCGACGCACCTACTTCAAGGTTCATAAGTCCAGATCCGCGAGATGATTCAATGGCTTCAGAGGCTGCCAGCTTCAGATCAGCTATCTCCTCCTCAGTGAACATCCTTGCTTCAGCTATGCAATTATGTGAATCAACTATCGCCACATGCTTGAACCTCTTCTTGGCAACATTCTCCAGTTCTTTTCCAAGATGGAATGGGATGTCTTCCATATCCTTCGGGGACTGAGTTAGTGTGAGTAATAGGCACTTCCCAAAAACCTGAGCGCCAACCTTCGCTGATCCCGCCTCAAAACGCTTGAAAGGCGATCCACCTTCTCTCACATCATACTCTTGCATCAATGACTTAATGGCTGATAGCACTCTTGCATTCTGAGCCTGCGATACCAAGTTGAGTTCATGTCCGGAAACGCCATGAGGAACGGCTGCAATGAGGCCGTCCTCCTCAAGGCTTGTTTGGATCAAATGTGGAAGTGGACTGCTCCCAACATTTAGGAAAGGACCCGGGTGGAAATCCGAGATGACTAGTAAGCCTTTGGGCTCGCCTGTCTTCTTTGAGTTGAACTGTATAAGAGTCAGCTCGACTTCGCTCTTGGCACCGATTTCCTCCAGAAACTTTTCGAACATTTCATTCTTCCGATTGAGCCAGTCGACTAGGAACGCCTTGAATATTCGTAGCGGTGACGCCTTGATCAGTTCTCTCCCCTTGAGCTCGACGGATCTCAACAACAGGACTAATGGTACAAGTGAGAGTGCAGTTGCGGCAGACAGAGTCGTCGCCAGGAGGGTCGCATCAAGGTTGAAAAGTAAAGTGGCTGCGAAGCAAGATGCCAAAGGCTGAAGAAATGAGAAGATAATCTTGTTCGCCATCTTCTTTGAGGACATTGAAAAAACGGCAAGAAATCGTAAAGGGAGAACTGTGAATAAAGCCAGGTAGAATGGCTGTTGCGGAAAATCGACAATCCTCACGGCACTGCCGATGATTCCTCCCAAGCCCAGTATTAGAGTCCACATGACGCAGGAGAATAGAGACAAGGCAAGACATCTCCTAAGGTAGAATAGGGGGTCGTCTTTGAGAAGCAAGGCCGCTGAGACCGCGTCTGCCAGAATAGCAGGCATGAAGAGAACTAGGAAACCAAATACCAGGCCTCGGCCGGCGGCCTCCAAGGTAGGGCTGGCAAAAACGAATGCCAACACAGATCCGATGAGGTCGACGCTGAGGAGCAGAGCAATAACCCTTAACATCGACGGAAAGGCTAGCGTTCGGACCAGTTTGTAATAGGGCAGCATCTTTCCTGTGAAAAGAAAGCTACGATGATGCAACGAGTGGAACCTCTAGATCAGCTTGGCCTTCTGCGCATTGCTGCGATCAGTTTCTCAGTATTCTCGATGGAATCCTGCTCGATTATGGTTCCGGTGACAATGGCATCGGCACCAGCCTCAGCTATCTGCTTGGCTTGTTCAGGCTTTCTTATTCCTCCGCCAACAATGAGTTTGACACTGATGGACTTCCTCACATGCTCAACCATCTCCAGTGGGACCGGCTTATCTGATCCTGAGCCGGCTTCAAGGTATACAAAACGCATGCCGAGGTATTCTGCTGCGAGCGCGTACATGGATGCAAGTTCAGGTTTGTCCGCGGGTATTGGCATAGCTTGACCCACAAATCCCGCGGCGCCAGGGCTTGCGCCGACTATGAGGTACCCCATGGAAAGCGTCTCCAAACCGTAGCGTTTTATCAGCGGAGCGCCTAGCGCCTGTGCACCTGTTATGTAGTATGGGTTAGATGAGTTCATCAACGTTGAGAAGAAGATGGCGTCCGCATACTCACTTATTCCTGCTACGCCATTTGGAAAGAGTATCGTTGGAAGTTCTGTACTTTTCTTGATCTCCTTTACAACTTCATCGAGGTCACGCTGGGACACTACGGTGCTTCCCCCGATCATGATCGCTGTCGAACCGAGATCATCAAGCTTGCGGGCTAGCCGTCCAACGATTTCAGTCGTAACGTTTTGTGGGTCGATCAACGAAAGATGTATCGTCCCTTTCCGTGCGACAGCATCTGTAAGGTACTTTTCTACTTTGCCAACCATAACTTGCCTCATCCTACGGTTCTCTTTTCTCAACTACTAGTGCTCTAGGAATTCTATGACACATATATTACTGTACCCACTAACTCAAGATTTGAAGGCCCCTATTCGACACACCTATCAATCTATTGCTGGGGAGGGTGCTGTTTTCAGCCTCTCCTTGACGACCTTGGACGTCTTTGAATCAACTTTTTAGGGCCAGCCTACCCTTTATTGGGGCCAAAGCGCAAGTTTACGCGACCGTTTTGGCGATAGAATCGGCCTCAGTCTAGGTTTTCATAATGATTTGGCTTTCGAAAATTGTTGCGATCATGAGGATTGTCAGACCTGTCAACTGCCTCATGATAGGTTTTGCAGTAGTGATTGGTGAGTTCATTGCACTGGGCGAACTCCCCGGGCTGCGTGAGTCCTTTCTGGGATTCGCTACAGCCTCCACCATGATGGCTGGGACCATGGCAGTGAATGATTACTATGACATTGAGATAGATAGGATCAACAGACCCGAGAGGCCATTGCCTTCAGGCATTTTGACACCACAAAGCGCAATTGCTCTGGGGTTGGGTTCCTGCGCAGTCGGGCTGGCAGCTGCTGCTCAGCTCAACATTGGCAGCTTGACCATAGCGATCCTTGCTCTCTGCCTGATGCTGTACTACAACACTCTCGGGAAGAGGACCGGCTTCTTCGGAAACATAGTGGTGAGCATATGCATTGGCCTTCCATTCATATTTGGGGGTGCTGCTGCTGCGAAGATAACTAATGTCTTGGTCTTTTTCGCCTTAATGGCTTTCACCGCCAACCTCGGTAGAGAGGTAACAAAGGGAATAATGGATGTAGACGGTGACCGTTCAAGGATGATCAGAACGGTCGCGGTTGCTTGCGGCTCCGAAAAGGCATCAAAACTCGCTGCTGCAATCTATCTGACTAGTGTCGGATTGAGCCTCGCGCCACCGATACTTGGGCTCGTGGGGCCGGGCTATCTCGCGCCAGTCTCAGTCTCAGATGCTGGATTTGTAGCCGTGAGTATTTCTCTTATTAGGAGATGGGATCGGGAGAACGCCAGAAGGGTCAAGAATTATGTTTTAGTCTGGATGTTTGTCGGTCTCCTCGCTTTTGTGGCAGGTAGCATCAGAGGGTTCTAGAGAGCTCTAACAGGTTCATGACCCGAGCTATTGTCTTTGGCTTAGTCCTTCGAGAAGCTCCTTGGCTCTGTCCATCCTGACCCGGCGTTCCTTGACCATGATATCTGCAGCCTTATCCACCATTTCACCTGTTGCACCTGCCATGATCGCTATGTTTCTGGCATGAAGCGTCATGTGACCCCTCTGTATGCCCTCGGTTACGAGCGCTCTGAGAGCAGCCAGATTCTGAGCCAGACCAACCGACGCGATAACTTGGGCAAGCTCCGTTGCTGTCCTCACTCCGAGGATCTTGATCGCTATCTTAGCTATTGGATGGGTGGCTGTAGCACCCCCGATAAGTCCAACGGCCATCGGAACCTCGATAGTGCCTACGAGATCTCCTTCCTGATTCTTCTCCCACGTAGTCAGAGGCCTGTAACTGCCGTGAAATGCTGCGTAGCTGTGTGCTCCTGCCTCAACAGCCCTTGTGTCATTTCCTGTAGCCAGCACAACTGCTGTTATACCGTTCATTACCCCCTTGTTGTGGGTTGCACAACGGTATGGGTCTGCCAGCGCAAACGCGTAGGCGTTCACTACTCCGTCCACGACGTCCGCTCCGCCTAGAGAGGATTTTGTGAAGGTCGCCTTGGCGCGAGCGAGCCTCTCGGTTGCTAGGTTAGAGATTATTCTCAGCCGCACTTTCCCTCCAGACACATCCTCGATTAGGGGGGCCACGGCCTCAGCCATTGTGTTGACAGCGTTGGCGCCCATCGCATCTCTGCAGTCCACCAGAAGCTCGACGATGACCATTTCTCCAGCCATTGTATGTAGCACTTTACATCGAAGGTCCTTGGCTCCTCCACCTTTGGAGACGAGGACCGGATCCTGTTCGTTCGCCTTTCTCAATACCTCGTCTTTTCTTGACAGCAGGGTCATTCTGGCTCCGTAAGGGTCTGGGACGCCGAGAACCTGTATTTGTCCGATCATAACTGGTGGCGTTGCACTGGCTGTAAAACCACCTTTGGGCCTAGCCATCTTTGCCGCGTTACTGGCTGCTGCTACGACGGAGGGCTCTTCGATGGCCATTGGAATGAGGTAATCCTTTCCATTTATGAGGAAATTGGTGGCAATCCCAAGGGTTACCGGTATTGCTCCAACTACGTTCTCTATCATACGGTTTGCAAGGTTAATATCAAGTGGACCTGTCATCTGAAGTGCTTGCGCCTCCTCATCGCTGAGAGAGGCAAAATCCTTGACAAGTCTGAGCCTTTCAGCTGGTGACAGGTTATAGAACCCTGAGAGCTGTGAGCTAGGCATCGGTCTCACTTTTTGCGCTATCTAGTGAAGACGGGTTCACTAATAAATGAGATAGCCCCTGTCGGAGATTGTTCCATTATTGCAGAAAAGCTTTCCTACGTGCATACTCGCAGGTCGAATACCCTCGCTCGTTCAGCCAATGAGCTGTTTTGCCTATCAGAACGAGCGGCGCCTTCCCTAGGTCTTTGAGATTTCTCGCACCTACTAGAAACATAGCAGTCTTTAGCTCCTCGACCATGGTAGTCGCTGTTTCACTGAGGCGTCTCTTCCCGCGTGCTGCTGCCACCAGAAGGGGGAGCGCCACTCCTCCGGCAGTGGCGCCCAGTGCTATGGATTTTGCGATGTCTAGGCCACTTCTGAGGCCTCCAGATGCGATCACGGTCAGATTTGTTGACCTCGATGCTTCGACTATACTTGCGCAGGTTGGTATTCCCCAGTTTCGGAAGGTCTTACCGAGTGCTTGCTGGAGTTTATTGCCTGCCTGAACTGCTCTAAAGTACTCGACTGCAGCCCAGCTCGTCCCGCCTGCACCGGCAACGTCGATTCCCTTGGCGCCTGCCATCTGAATTTTGGATGCAGTCTCTCCAGAGATCCCAGTCCCGGTTTCTTTCAATATCAAAGGAACATCAAGCGAGGAAGCTATCTCGCGTATCTTTTCGAGAACTCCTTTGAAGTTCGGTTCTCCCTCGAGCTGGATTGATTCTTGGAGAGGGTTGGTATGCACCATTAGTGCATCTGCTTTCATCATTTCGATAGCAATCTTGGCCTCTTCAACGCCATAGCCAGATGCAAGCTGTGGGCATCCGATATTTGCAAATATGAGCGCGTTCGGTGCATAGTCTCTGACTATACTATAGGTCTTCCTCAGCTGAGGTTTCTCTATTGCTGCTCGCTGGCTTCCAACCCCTATGGCGAATCCGTGCTCCTCAGCACATTCGGCAAGTACTCTGTTTATCTTGGCTCCTTCAGTAGCTCCGCCTGTCATAGATTCTATCACTAGTGGAGCCTTGAGCAGGTGCCCAAAAAGCTCCGCTGAGATGTCTATTTCGGATCGAGTGATCTCTGGCAGGGCTTGATGAACTAGGATTACGTCATCAAATCCTGCTGTTATATCTGCCTCCACATTCTCTTTCAGCGAGATCTCTAGGTGGCTTTTCTTTCTCTCTTCGATCTTTCTTGACATTTCTCTCTACCTGTCATCTAGAATCTGTTGGCCGAGGCCAAGACCATTTAAAACTTCTCATCTCCGGCTAGAAGCTCTCGATATTGACGCCTGATTGGTCGATCGAGACGATGTATGGTCTGCCATCGGCTTCAGTTATTGCCTTTGCAACTCTTTCTGTGTTCTCTGGCTCAGAGAGGGCTATCATACAGCCTCCACCGCCAGCCCCTGTGAGTTTAGCCCCAAGTGCCCCAGCATTTTGCGCAGCTTCGACTAGTCTATCGAGGTGTGGTGTTGAGACGTCTATCTCCCTCAGAAGCTCGTGATTCTCATTCATCAAGAGACCTAGCTGACGGAAATCGCCTTTCTCATAAGCTTTTGCTGCTCTGAGCGTAAGTTGCCCAGCTGAATTGCTGATTCTAGCAAGTTCTTGATCCCCGACCTCCACACGTCTCGTTACTTTTGTGACGAGATCGCCTGTGGACCTTTTGACACCAGTATTCCCGATAACCATGCTTATTCGGTGGGAGGCCTGCAGGCGGGTTGGCGGTTCCCCAATTTTGAAGAGGATGACACCTCCGTAGGTTGCAGTCGTGGCGTCTATCCCTGAGGGCTTCTTATGTATGAAGCGCTCCTGTACAGAAGCAGGCTCAAAGATCTCTCTCTTGT
>CAZVKZ010000002.1:0-3277 GCA_964627775.1 uncultured Candidatus Bathyarchaeia archaeon
CGCCAGAAGCCACTTGCTATGGAAGCTGCCTTCTGTGTTATGGCGCCCCAGGCTAATCCTACAGCGCCTACACGATTATGAATGTAATCTGCGATCTCCTCATAGTTTGCTCTCAAATTGCGTTTTGCAAAGATGTTTGCTATCTTGATGGCTGCCCCGGCGATATGGGCGTTTGAGACGCATGAGCCGACGTTTATCAGGCCACCAGCCTCGAACGTGCCTGGATACGCTTCATAGAGTGATTTGCCTTCTGCATCTTTTTGCATGGCTATTGACATTGCTGAGCATCCTGAGGATACCACGATGTATCGGCGCTTGATGAACTCGTTAGCTATCTCTGCTACTTCTCTGCCGCCTCTTGGGTAATTTGCACACCCGACTAATGCTATCACGCCTGGAATCTCACCTAGGACTATTGGGGCTCCCACGTTTCTTATCTCGACATCCTGTATCGCTCCTCTTCCAACTCTGATCTTGGATCTTTCTCCCTTGAGTTTACTCTCTGCTGCTCTGGCGATAATGGTGTGTACTCGCACTTGATTCGGGCATGCGCTTTCACAGCGATCGCATCCAATGCAGACGTCGTAGAGGTCTGCGAGCCGACTGACGTTTCCGTTTGCAGCTTCATTGATCGCCTCCGGGATGGGCATGTTGTTAGGGCAGGCTCGTCTGCAATCACTGCATTGAGTGCACTTCTTGGCATCCTGTACGACCTCGGCGATAGACGGTATGACTTTGAATTTACTTCGTTGGGGAGCTACTCCAACTGCGACTTTGACGGCTACTTCCCCAACTTTTGCGGGATCAAGAAGAAGGGTGCCTGGATCCTTCCCACTTACCAAGTCAGCTACTATTTCTTCAACCTCATGATCGGTTCTGTTTCTCAATCCCAGACAATTCTTCTCGGATGATGCTATGACGGGTGTTCTGGTCTTCTGGGCTTCCACCAAGACATCGCTTCTGATGCACTGCTCATCGACAACTATGACATCGGGTATACCACTTCGGATGTATCGTAACTGCCATGAGATCGGGCCTATGATCTTGGCTTTTGGATTGTATCGTGTTAGATCATGAGCTGTGCAGCAGATACCTGTAACTTCGACCTTGTCGTTAAGTCCGGTTTTGTCGAGGTGATCTATGATCTCGACTGCTGATGGAACATTGTGTCCAATGACCAAGATTGTTGGTTTTGTGAGATCAACTGTTCCAGTACCTATTTCTGCCAATGGTGCTTCAGGATCGGCTTTTGGCAGGCCAAAGGCTGAGATCTGGGCGATATCAGCGACTTCCATCCCCACGAGATCTAGCATTCCTGCATGGAACACTTTGGATTCAAAGTCTAGCGCATTCCCCTCTTGTCCTGTGCTAGTTGCCGCAAGAAGGTGTGTGATCTGAGATTCAAGATAGCCTAGGACATGCTCTAGGTCTCCTAGAGTCTTAGGCCTAACGCCGCATACTAGGCGGATGAGCGGGGCCTCAACCTCTACGCCTACTGATCTCCCGACATCGAGTGGGAAATCTGTTCCATATTTGTTGATGAGATGCTCGACTAGGTGTCTTGCATGGCCGGTGTGTGTTGCAGCGCCCATGGATGCTGCGAGCAGGACTATCCTAGATTGCTGTGATGACATGTCTAATCCGCAAGCGCCACGTTTGCCTCTTGTCAAGTCGCATTTTCCCATGGTGCAGAGGCAGCATGAGTCACAGTAAGGCAGATACATGGGTTTGTATTTCTTCAGTAGCTTCTGATCCCACTCTCTCAGAGTGGTTACGGAAGGGTAAGGCGTTGGCCCCATAGGTTCAGCCCACTCCTCCTCGATGATCCTACCGATGGCTATTTCCAAACCCTTGATTTCAGCGAGGCCTGTCTTTAGCTCCTCCAGTCTTAGATGAATATCTTTTCTGGGCAAGAGACTAACCTCAAAAACATGTCTAAATTGTCTAGTTGTGAATAATCAATTCCTTGGCTTATGGGAGGTCCGACTTGGCTAATTAACGTAAAACTGTCAATCTTAAACTTGATCGTGTGAAGTGTCTCCGCGCGGTGCCATGGTCTGTTAGGTGAGGGTAAGATTTTTGACTTCATCGATGTAACATATGTTGGAGAGACGGTCTTCTCACTTTACAATTTAGGAGGAGGCGAAATGGGTAAACCTAGACAGGTGAAGAAGCCGAAGAAAAAGAAGTAACCAACTTGTGTACTCCGGCGGAAGCTTTCGGAACATCAACAGTGCACCCATCCTCCTAATTCTTCGCCTCGGGGCACATGTTGCACTCTATCCTTCTCCGTTCTATTGATTCAAATTTCCTCTACTGCAGCAGATTCTCGTCTTCCGTGAAAGTTCATGATTTGGCTGTGAACTGGAATGGCTTAGCTCGAAGACGCCCTGCTTCCCCTCCGGAGACCGTGATATTGGCCCGTTGCTGCTATACGATTTGTGTTGTGCCTTCAGAGATGCCCTTATGACTCACTATCTCACGCTTTCTTTTTCTGTCAACTATTGCCTTTTCAAACTCCTCCATCAGATCCCATGTTATTTGATCGAAAAGTTCCTTGCATACAGGACACATGTCTTGGCTCCGGCCGATTATGCCTACGAGTGTATCTAGACGTTCCTGCTCAGCCATTTTTTCACTTCCCTGAAGTGCATGTCATCTAACCCATATTGCTCCAACTATTTAACAAATAGTTCCTTGCAGTGAGAGCGCCCCACTCCTCCAAGAATAAGCAACGCGGTACCCGCTAAGTGTTCTGAATTGAAGTCAGCGACTACTGCAATTAACATTGGGGTTGAACATGCCACAGAGAGGTCAACTACGAAAGAACCCACACGGTAGCGTCTAAGAGTAGATGTTCTCCCCTTCATCTGTGATTCAAGATGTCTGTGAGGCACTACCACAATTTCATGCTATACTTTACCTTTGAAAGGAGTTCATCAGGGTTTGCCTTTCTGAAGATGTACAAATGTTCATGAGCGATCTTGTAGAAGCCGCTTCTTTTTCCTCCCCATTTCTCTCTCGTTCCCTTCATCTTCCATTGAAGTTTTATGACATCTTCCTTGAGGATGAATCCTACATCAAGGAAAGTCTCCAGAACTCTGTGGGATATGGGTACGTAATGTCTGGATCTACGTGTGTCACCAATCAGTATCGCGCAGTGCCGGCCTCCCTTGAGAATTCGGAGTGATTCTTCGGCGACCGTCCTCATAGCTTTCACATAATCGCTCAGGCTGAGACTGGACAGATCTCCTTCAACCTTTCTTCCTGAGTATGG
>CAZVKZ010000002.1:3377-23824 GCA_964627775.1 uncultured Candidatus Bathyarchaeia archaeon
CCTGAGTATGGCGGATGGGTCGCGATCAGGTCAACGCTTTCATCATCGATCAGGTCAAGATTCCTAGCGTCACCCACATAGGTCTTGATCCGTGTTTTCTTCTTGTTGTTCGTCTTGTATTGGAAGTTCAGGCGATCTCTGGTTATTATTACGGCATCTCTGTTTACGTCGACACCTATGCCATTTCTCCCCAGTAGTTTGCATTCAATCAAGGTCGTTCCGCTTCCGCACATCTGATCGAGGACAGTCTCGCTTGGAACGGTGTATTCCAAGATGAGGTTTCTGGGAATGTATGGTGACCAGTTGCCTCTGTATTTCCCAGTGTGCGTAGCCCAGTCTCCTCTATTTGGGAAGCTCCAGACGGTTTCATCTTCGTGGTTATAGTTCTCTGGGGGCCCGTAACGCTTAATGTTCCATTTCTTCCCAACTTCTATGGTGGTCTTTCCAATAATCACGGTCTTGCGAGCTCCAGTAAATTCCTCGTAATCCTCTTGGGTTAGGGGTTTCATGGAATGGTATTCTGCCATTTTCCACTAGCAGGAGTATCTATTCGGTAAGGGAGCTTAAAGATAGTGTGAGGAATCACTTTACGATCTCCTCTGAACTTTGACGACTTGACACAGCAGTACATTCGCCATTCAGTATTGTTGTCGATAAGGAATCTCAGCTACAGATAGTGACTGCAAAATCGGAGAGGGCTAGACCGCCAACAAGAATCTGAACCGTGCAGTGAAGTGTCCCTTGGGGGAATCTGCCATTGTAATCTCTATATATATGGAGTTGGAAAAGCTGTGGATCAGCTTCTCTTTCCTTAAGAAACCGATTGTAAACGAGACGGTAAATCTTGGCTGCAAAGTCGAAGTATTCGGGAAGAAGGGAAAAAACCCGAAAACCGCGAAAGAGACGAAAACGCAAGATCATTACCTCGATTGGGGCACCTTCTGAAACTGATAGAATAGATCTGTTGACTTCGAAAACTAAAGATCTCGAAAGTACAGTGTCTTTCTTGAACTCAGAGTCAAGGCGCCTCTCTGAGATTAGCAGCACGTTAGAGTCGCAGATCAGCGACCTCAGAGATTACCTTGGGAAAAGAATCCAAGCTATAGAAGATGATGCCGACGATCTTGACTCCAAAATTGAGGGGGCGAGAATATCTGTTGAGAGATTGTCTAGGGATTTTGACAGGTTCTTAGAAGATGCGTTACCTGTTAGAAGGATAAAGATGCCCCCGCCAATAACTTCTCAACTGACCATTTACAAAGGCGAGGAGCCTTTACCCTTCCAAATAGGGGTCATCCCCGGAACAGTCGAGGAAGTCATGGAGCGTGCAAAATCCCGTGTCGATCGGGAGGGAAAATCCGACGAGGAGATTGTCGGAGTCCTGACAGGCAGGGTTGTTGGCAATACAGTTGTTATCGAGGAGGCCATTACAGGAAGACCATCCCACTCTGGCCTAACTGAGGTGGCACTAGACCCAAAGAACCTAGCAGAGATAGTAGACTCGATGATGAAGGAGGGGAAGAACCGTAGTATCGTGGGATGGTACCATTCACATCTAGGCCTAGGAGTATTCCTTTCAGATGTAGACGTCAAGACACAGCTTACACTTCAGCAGTTCAAGTACGTGATTGCTTTGGTTGTGGATCCGCTGAAGAATGAACATGGCTTTTTCTACGTCGACAAAGATGCGAAGTTGGCCGATGGCAGATCAAAGGTCATAAGATTAGAAAAGACTACATGACCTGTGCCCTTACAGCAGGAGCTTTCATCAGGCTAAACTAAATGAATACACTCCCGCTAGGGAGGGGAATGAGAATGGAGTCTATACCATACATAGGCCTGTCCTGAGAAAGCCACTTTGCGTCGACTGACAAATAGTCAAGTATAGTTCCAAGACTCCAAGAAACATTACTTAAGTGCCCAAAGGCACTTAAGTTAAACTACATCCAAGTTCAAAATGGAGTCTTGAGCAATTGCAGACGACTAGAAATAGACACAAGTTCGAGACACTAGTTGTTCATAGCGGAATTGACACTGAGAATTGGTATGGGAGTACGCTCCCACCAATATTTCAAACTGCCTCACACAGGTTTCTGACAGCTGAGCAGCTAGGTGCTGCCTTCGCTGGAAAGGAGAAGAGATTCATTTATCAGAGACTCAGGAACCCCACAAATGAGGCTCTAGAGATCCGGATTGCCCAACTAGAAGGCGGCATCGGTTCGATAGTAACATCCTCGGGAATGGCGGCCGTTCACAATGCTTTGACAGCGATCCTACAGAGCGGCGACGAAATGATCTCTGGGAACTCACTCTTCATGTCCACCTACCTTCTATTCGCTAATGTCTTCAAGAAATTCGGAATCAAAGTAAACTTTGTCGAATCGACCGCTCTTGAAGAGTATGAGAGGGCGATAAACACCAAAACAAAGGCGATCTTTATTGAATCTATTGGCAACCCAAAGATGGACGTGCCCGACATTGAGAAGCTAGCTGAGATTGCCCACAAAAACAACATCCCTTTGGTAGTTGACAACACTATGCCAACGCCGTATCTATTCAACCCCTTCAGGTTAGGAGCTGACATCATCGTACACTCAACAACCAAGTATTTCAGTGGACACGGGGATGCTCTCGGGGGCGTAATAATTGATTCTGGTAGCTTTAACTGGGCAGCCGAGAAATACCCGGACTTTGTAGTCTTCAAAGAGAGATCAGGCGAGAGGGCCTATCTCGACAAAGTCTGGAGGGAGATCCACATAAACGTGGGCACCACGCAATCACCGTTCCATTCATACCTGACCATGATTGGAATAGACACACTCGCTGTCAGAATGCAGCGTCACGTGGAAAACGCTGAGAAACTCGTGGAATTCATGACCAATCAGAGGAAGGTTAAATGGGTAAACTACCCTGGTTTGGAGAGTAACCCGAGCAACAAGACCGCTCGGAAGCAGTTCACTAGAGGTTGCGGTGCCCTCTTCACTTTCGGACTGGCAGACCAAAAGGAATGCTTTGATTTTATCCGCAACCTGAAACTAGTGTATCATTTGGCAAATCTAGGTGATTGCAAGACCCTTGTCATCCATCCGTACTCCTCACAATACGTGAACTTTGATGAAGCTACTCGTGCGAGATTAAGCATCACACCTGATTTGATCCGTGTCTCAGTAGGGATAGAGGCTATTGAAGACATAGTTGCGGATTTTGAACAGGCACTTGACGAGATCTGATCTTGACACTTTCGCAAGATATTAGCTGTGTAGCTGAAATGCCGAGTGCATTCACTGTAGCCTGAACCGCCTCGAATAAGATCTAAGCAGGATAGGGAAGACTGACAGGAACACAAGAATTGCTCCTACAGATGAGCTGGGGAACTCTGGTATTGCTTCACCCCAAGTAAAGGACACGACTTGGCTCTGGTAGACCCCGCTGACAGCTTCCATTATCCATACTTTCCATGTGTAATTTCCACTGGGCTGAGACTGGTCAGGGTAGAATGGACCGAACATGAATCTACCAGGTCCTATCTCCCTCCTCCAGAAGCGCCATCTACCAGAGGACCCGTTTGATTGGTGATACTCGTATAGCCACATGAAGTTGTCCAGCCAATTCACAGGTGTATCGACGTACAGATACACAGGCTCGTTCAGGTCAAATCTATTCTTTGGAGTTCCAGCTTTAGCGTTCAAGCTATGATATGCCTCGGTGCTTGTCCATGCAATCAATGTGTTGGTGTTGCTCCAACCAGCCATATCATAGTGACTCTGACCGCCAGTAGCTCCTGTGTTTGGTGGATTCCAGTTGACATGTGGAGGCGGAGGTGTTTGTGGTTGACCTTGAACAAATCCAAATGTGAGAGCCAAGATGAGAGTGTCTGTAAGCAGAAGCGATAGCAAGCGGTTAGATCTCAACTGATTCACAGAATCGAGTTCTGCTAACGGTCTATTTAATGTCTACGCAGTCTGAAATTGACAGTTGCCGAACTGTATGGCTTCAATCTCCTGTAACTATCCATGTTCCAGCGTTAGCTTGGCTTTGTCGTTGACTTTCACAAGGCTACTCGCACAGAGGAGTGTGCCTGCGAAGACTATGATCCCACCCAGAAACTGGAGCAGAATAGGATTTGTAAGAATTACAGCGGATGCTGGCAATGTGGATAGCCTAGAAATTAGAGTCCCTCGAATTAGGCTTTCATTACTGAGGCCTATTGTGAACCCGATTTGATGGAACATGAAGCCTGTTAGAAGTAGGATCGAGCCGGCGATAAATCTAAGTCTCATTTTGCCTTTCCCAACATACTTTGAGGCCAGAGAGTTGTTTTTCATGCGTTATAAGTACTACTTGTTGAGGTAGTACTACCGAAGAAGGGAGCAACTGTGACCCGCCCTGGCCCAAGAGCTAGTATAGAGGAACAGGATCTTCAGGTCTTAACCCACTTGCAGCAGATAGGAATCGGTTTTAATGAACTCTGGCGAAAACTCAAGTCCAGTGGACATGGTGTAAGTTACACAACACTCTCTAGGACACTAAGGAGACTCCTCTCTCAAGGCTACATCGGCTTCGTTGTTGTGAAGAGTCGGAAGAAGATCCCTCGACATATTTATTCAAAGACAGAACATGGTAGGGAATATGAGCTGCACCTTAACGACAAACTCGGACTCTCAATGGCCAAGACAAGAAGAATAGTGAAGGCCAGACGGGGGGAAATCAGATACGATAAGATGATTCTTGGAAGAATACCTTACACCTGTGAGATAGAACTCTCTGCTCCTAACCTAACGAAGGAGAAAGAGAATGAGATAACCGAATTCGCAGGAACCGTAGGAGACACTATCACATCAAACATCGCCGAAAGCCTGAACCAAGCCTACTCAGGATTCATCGCGCTCCTGGGAGATGGCAAGATGAAAGAGGCCTTCGACTATCTACAAAAAGCACTCGCATTCAAATTCAAACTCACAATAGCATTTGACGGACATAGAGTTGCAGCAGATGATGCTTGGCAGGAGAACCTAGTTGACAAGCAGGAGCTGGCAACAGCCACTCAAGCAATCAATACCCCATCTTACACTGAACTATTTGGCTGTTGGATATTCAGTGTTCTCAACCTACTCTTCCCCAAGCAAGGTTTCCCCTATGACCTCACCAAAGTCGAGGGGTGGGCGCAAATGATAACTGATCACTCAAATAGGATTCGAGCAGAAAGGAAATTGCCTCTGCTTGATCAGGGGCAGGTTCACACATACCTTAGACAGCAAATCGAAGGCGGTGCGATTTCTATTGTACCTACGCAAATTACGACGGGTATGCTACAGTTCCATGATAATGTACGAAGTTTTGAACCAGACGAACCATTTTCTTTCATGCTGGGGCTTGCGTCCGCACTCAAGGAAATCTTTGAGAGCGCATAGTTTGCAAACAGGAACATCCCAGCCAATCGTCGAAAGTTGAGGATGATAGGTTCGAAGTATCGATGGTTGCTTTGAATTGGAGTCCTAGTCTGCGAAAAGGCTAAACCTTAAAGGGATACTATGCGACTCTTCAGGTGGGATAGTTAACTTGTACTGGCCATATCAGAAGCCCAAAAAATGCTGGAAGTGTGGCGGGGGCAAAATGTGGATACCTGAATCCAACAAATGGATTTGTCCAATATGCGACAAGCCGCCAGTATCCCCCCCACCGATGTATCCTCCGTACGGTTATACCCCTCGTCAACGACCTGTCTATCGTGGACCTCCCACTCCAATGTACCAAAGACAGCAAAATCCCATGTACCAGCCGCCCCTGATGACTTATCAAAGGGCGACGCCTGCCGGAAACAAGCTCTGCATCTACTGTGGTAACACGATGAGAGAGGACGAAATTATCTGCCCGAAATGCATGCAAAAGGCCATGGTGCTGTAGATCAGCCCTAGTGGTCACCTAGAGAATTAATCATCCAAGTGCTATTGTAGTCAGCCCCCTACCTAGTGTGCAGTATCTACCGTCTCAGACCAACTGACAGCCATCACAAGGATCCTCCGCAGAGTTAGGTTGAGTAGTGAACACGCCATCTTTTATTCCTGAGCGGAAGAATACAGAGCCTTAGTGTAGGAGAATGAATAGTGACCTGAGGATTTGCGTGATTGGAGCCGGCAAGATGGGTGAGGCTCTAGTACATAGTTTGATTTCAAAGAATGCCATAGTTCAGAGTAGACTACTTGCAGCTGACGTACTGAAGGATCGTTGTGAGTACATATCGAAGAGATACGAGATAGAGTGCAGTACCGATGTTGCCAAGATAGCACACAAATGCAACGTAATCATTATAGCTGTGAAGCCTAAGGACATCCGAGCTCTTGCCGAGACAATCGGCAAATTTGTGACATCGAAACAACTGGTTATTTCTATAGCTGCTGGTGTCTCCTCTGATTCCTTGTCTAAGATTCTCGGCAGCGATATACCAGTCATTCGTGCGATGCCGAACATAGCTATACTTGTGGGTGAGGGCATGATAGCCCTAGCCAGAGGGCCGAACAGCACGAGTGGACACATGGCTTTGGCTGAGAAAATCTTCAGTTACACCGGACGCGTAACCGAAGTAGATGAGAAGCAGATGGATGCGGTGACGGCTCTGAGTGGAAGCGGTCCCGCATACGTCTACACTATAATAGATGCTCTAAGTGACGGGGGAGTAAAGGTTGGGCTGCAAAAAGAGTTAGCGACTCTCTTGGCGGCCCAGACTGCTTTGGGGGCGGCCAAGATGATCCTCGAAACAAAGGAACACCCAGCCAAACTACGGGGTATGGTAATGACGCCTGGTGGCACTACAGTGGAGGGGATCTTACAGCTTGAAAAAGGTAATGTACGTGCCTCCTTGATGGAGGCCATCGTTAAAGCAACCAACAAATCGATAGAACTACGCAAGAGCCAAGAGACAAGCTGACAAGACTTGGAAAAGATCGGCGTACTTGTTATAAGTTATGGCTCAAGAGATGTTGCTATCATAGACGCACTGTCTCGCAGCAAAGAATACAGCACGGAGTTTTACATAGTCGACAAACAACGCAACCCTTTCAACCTCGGAACGGTTGATAAATTAGGGAAACACATAGTCATCCCTGACCTCTCAATTGTTGAGATCTGCAGCTTCGCTGAAAGATATAGAGACAAGATAGACTTCGGTATAGTTGGTTCCGAAACCCCGATAATACAGGGTATAAGGGATCTTCTTGAAGAAAGAACCGGAATCCCTCTTGCATGCCCGACAAGGAAGTACGCGATTGAAGCCAGCAAGGTCGCACAACGCATACTACTTCAAGAATGTTGGCCCAAAGCCAACCCCACATTCAAAGTATTTGATCCAAAAGAAATCGGTGACAACCCCAAGGCCGAGTTCAAGGATTGGCTATCGGAATTAGGAGGGCCAGAAAGAGTTGTGATAAAGCCTGACAGGCCCGGATTTGGCAAGGGAGTAGGCGTTGGCGGTGAACATTTCAAGACTGCAGAGGAAGCGTACGCGCACTTCAAATCAATATACGAAGCTGGTGGAGGCGAAAAAGTCATCATAGAAGAAAAGATTGACGGTGAAGAATCGAGTTTCCAAGCTCTCTGCGACGGGAAACATCTCGCGGTTCTTCCCGAGACTCGGGATTACAAAAGAGCCTATGAAGGAGATGAAGGCCCAAACACTGGTGGGATGGGGTCCTACAAAGGCGAGGGGGAGCTACTTCCTTTCATGGAGCCCTCAGATAGGGAAGAGGAGATCAAAATTGTCGAGAGAGTCTTCAGAGAGCTAGCTGGAAATGGAAACAATCCCAACCTAAGAGGTCTTCCCTTCTATGTTGCTTTCATGCACTCAGATGAAGGCCCGAAAATTCTTGAAATAAATAGTCGGCCAGGAGACCCAGAAATACAGAATATTCTACCGATAATAGACCAAGATTTCATTGAGGTCTGCCTAAACATAATCGACGGAAAACTTCATTCAGTCAGGATAAAGCCCCTCTCCAGCGTAGTGATCTACAAGGTTCCTCCATCTTACGGGAACTACTTCAGACAGTTTCCTGACAAAGTATCTAGAGACGCGGTTGACTCACCAATTCACCTTGACAAAGCATTGAAATTCGTAGAAGAGAACCCCGAGAATCTCAGACTCTACCCCGGCTCCATAGAAGTTCGGCCTGATGGAAAATCCTACTCTCTTTCTTCCAGAACAATCTGTTCGGTGGGAATTGGAGAGACAATAGAGGAAGCCAGAGGATTTTCCCTTGAAGCCATCAATAAAGTTCTTGGAGGATCCCTTTGGTATAGAAGTGACATAGCTTCCCAAGAACACATAAACAAGAGTATCGAACACATGAAGCAGTTGAAGGTCAAGTGAAGAGGATCTTCATAACAGACTGTGAAGGACCCATATCAAAAAATGACAACGCCTTCGAACTCGCAGAGAAGCTGGTCCCGGAAGGCGCTAAGCTCTTCGCTCTTATCAGTAAATACGATGACATTCAGTCCGAACTTGTAAAGAGACCCGGCTACAGAGCCGGCGACACACTAAAGCTCATCCTTCCTTTCCTAAAGGCGTACGGCGCGACAAATGAGCTACTGAGGATGCTCTCAGTCGAGGATATCAGACTGGTGCCGGGAGCCAAGGAAACACTAGCTTTAGTGGGGCAGCTCATGGACATGTTCATGGTGAGCACCAGCTATGAACAGTATATTCAAGCACTCTGTGAGTTGATCGGTTTTCCAGTTGACAATGCTTACTGCACGAAGCTGGATCTTGATCGATTCAAAGTTCCTGATGAGGAGACCCGAAAACTGAGAATGTGGACGAGCGAGCTTGTCAAAATGCCAGTTCCAACGATTCCGGCTGGCTCACGATCCATTGGAGACTTGGCGGAAATTGATCAAGAGACCGTGAAGTATCTGGATAACCTTTTCTGGTCAGAGATACAGAAAATGCAGGCGGGAATCATCATCGAAGAAGTCAGACCTATTGGCGGAGATGAGAAAGTCCAAGCTGTAAAGGAGATAATCAAAAGGAACGCAGCATCAATCTACCAAGTGATCTACGTAGGCGATAGCATAACAGACTCAGCTCCGCTGAAATACATTAGGGAAAATAACGGTCTTGCAGTGTCCTTCAATGGAAACGAATATGCAATCAAGGAGGCGGAGTTGGCAGTTATTTCAGGCAACGCATTGGCAACTTACATATTGGCTGCGGCTTTCGACAAGGATGAGAAGAATTCTGTGAAGGAACTTGTGGCTAACTGGGGCTATGGAAAGATAGAGGAGATAGTTGGCCAACAATTGAGATTGACAGTGGAGGAAGTGTACAAAAACAAACTGCCAATAGTCGAAGTAATCACCGATGACAATAGGGCAAGACTGATAGATATGAGCTGCAGCTTTAGGAAAGAAGTTAGGGGAGAAGCCGTAGGTAGCTTAGGATAGTATGAGTAGGAGTTTACGGCCATGGGAATCGAAAAAGTAGAAGATACTTACGCAGAAGCATTTGAAGGCGTCTTTGTCAGGATCTTGATAACCGCTGAAGACGAGGAGACTCTGAGGGCTGCTGCTGAGGATTCAACAAGCACACCATCTGTTGTCATTGGGAGAGTCGAGGGTGGCATTGAGCAGTTTATGTCAGAGAAAGAGACTCCTGATGGACGTAAGGGTGCAATAGTTCAGTTCTGGGCAGGTCTTGATCCATCCAAGCCACCGACAGACTCTATCAAGAGATTTGAGATCGAACTCTCCTACAGAATAAGGCAAGACATACTCGTTAAGCCATTCACAGCCATCTTCAACTCGCTGGAAGATCCAGCCGGCCAGATAGACACAATGGAGAGGGTTGGCCACTGTGGCGATGGTTACGAGTGGGAGGAAGACTACAAAGGAAGAACGATGATAGATGTGCCAATAATGGTTCCTGACTTCCGCATCGAGAGGCACTTAGGATATGGCTTAGGGGTAATGGGTGGAAACTTCTGGTATATGTGCAGTACCGCCAAAGCTGTTCTTGAGGCTGGAAGGAAGACTCTGAAAGCAATACATGAAATCGAAGGTGCAGTAACGCCTTTCGACATATGTTCCGCAGGTTCAAAGCCTGAAACAAAGTTTCCTTGGATTGGGCCCACAACCAATGAGGTTTACTGCCCTTCACTCAAAAGCATGCTAGGTAACCGATCAAAGGTTCCTGATGGCGTCGGTTACATTCCAGAAATCGTCATAAATGCCGTCTCTTTGCCCACCGTGGCAAAGGCAATGAGGGTTGGCATAGAGAGCATCTTCGACATGCCAGAGGTTCTTGGAATATCCGCTGGAAATTATGGAGGAAAACTAGGAAGATATAGGATAGATCTGAAAGGGCTGTTCAGTTGAGACTGGATGTCGTAGGCTTTGGAGCACTCAACCTAGACAAGTTGTACAGGGTCAACAAGATAGCCAAAGGTGGGGAAGAGGCTTTTGTAAGAAGCCTAACGGTTTCTCCTGGGGGTTCAGCCGCAAATACTATTGTGGGATTGGCTCGGCTTGGCTCAAGAACAGGCTACATAGGAAAACTGGCCACTGATCCTGAGGGTAGATACCTTCTAGATGACCTCAAGAAAGAGCGTGTCGATGCAAGGGGGGTCATCATTTCAGAGAAAGGAAGAAGCGGTACCTGCATAGGCTTCATAGATAGTAGCGGAGAGAGAGCTCTCTACATCGACCCTGGAGTGAATGATAACATAGTTTTCAATGAGATCAACAGAGACTATGCAGAATCATCTAGGATCATGCACCTAACATCCTTTGTTGGGGATACATCATTTGAAACGCAGAAGAGATTGGTTAAGAGCCTAAAAAGGGCAAAGGTCTGCTTTGACCCTGGAGAACTCTATGCAGAGAGAGGGCTTGAGGCCTTGAGCCCTGTGCTGAAAAGAACCTACGCTTTTCTTCCAAACGAGAGAGAACTGAGGATGCTCACCAGAAAGGGATACAAGGAGGGATCTAAGAGTCTTCTTGCTAAAGGAATAGAGATCATAGCAGTCAAGCTTGGTAGGAAAGGCTGCTACGTCACCGATGGAAGAGAGAACTACCTGATTCCTGCTTTCGAAAGAAAACCTAAAGACACAACAGGAGCAGGCGACGCTTTCTGTGCAGGGTTCATGTGTGGGCTACTTCGCGGAAGAGATCTTTACGTGTGCGGCAAGCTAGGAAATTTTGTGGCTTCACGATGTATAAGCAGTTATGGTGCCAGAACAGGGTTGCCTACAGACCTCCCAATTTACTTCTCTAGTTCAAAACCGGCATGAAGCCATCCTTTCTTTCCTGCTTTATAATCCAGAGTCTTTGTATAGCGCATGCCCAAGAGAGTTCTAGCTGCGTTAGTACTTGCTTTACACTGATAATTCAAGCAGTAAACCACGATCGTATCAGTCTTTCTAAGGCACTTCCTCGCAAGACCCTGAAGCCCATCTAGCGGCAAGTTGATGGCGCCAGGAATGTGACCGTTCCTGAACTCCTCTTCTGGCAAGACCTCTACTAGTTTGAATTTCTGCTTGTTGGCGAGCATCTCAAGGACACCCTCTGTCGTGATGAGCTTCACCCTCAAGATACAACACAACAATGGAGTCTTCTGATCTCTAAATTCTCTCTAAAGTGCTATTCTTTCTGGGGATTCTCCTTGTAGCGTAAACAAGAATTCCAATAGAAATGATTGTCATAATAAATGTTGTTAGATCTAGTCCGAAAGGAAAACCCATTTTCCAGCTTTTTGTTTCATTCACGCTTGTGATTACTTCCTCGAATAGGACTATCAACGTGCTATCGCCGATTACTGTAAGGGTTATTGATCTATCTTGATTTCCACATTCAGTCTTGTTTCCAATTGAATCGATGATCGTCAAACCCTTCCTTACGAACCGCCTTGCACCGATGTTCGATTCCTCTGTCGCCATTTCCAATGCGTGCTTACCGGCGCGAATTTGCAGGGTGAGAGACGTGTTTTCTAGGCGGTACCTAGTATTGTCCAAGAATAGGTCTATCGGAACTCCTCTTGGTGAAGTCTGTATCATGAGAATAATGAATCCCGAAACTATTATGCAGATCGAGACGGAGTCTGAATAGGAACCTCCATTCGCTGTGACAACTATTGAGTGCTCACCGTGGGATGCTGAGGATGTTGCTTGTACGGTTACTGGACAATAGATTCTTGAACCTGTGGAATTCAAGAATATTGGTGTTCGCAGTTCGACTGAAATCCCTTTAGGAGCAGTAACTTCAAAGTCCACTCGGCCTCTATAGCCAAGAGACGCTATCGAGAATAGGAATTTTGAATCATATCCTGGCCCTACACTGAAACAGTGTGTTGGCCCAGTTAGTTCAAAACCTTCTGTTGGTGCACTTACCGCCTTGAACCCTTGGTAGACATTGAAGCTGGCGATCGACAGAAGAAGGCACAGATAGAATGGTCTGGTCTTGATTGTGCTCAAAATCACGCTCATCCGCCAGGTTTCAAGGACTGCAACTCAATACCATGGCTCCTTTCACCAACTAGTTGTTTGGTGTAGCCTGTGCCTTCGAACAACGCTATCCTGTGAGGCTCTCGATCTCAGCTGAAAATCGAACAGCTATTCATTGTATTGGTTCAATCGATCAGCTGTCTCTTGATTTGGCTTACGGCGTATTGCTAATCCAATTAAGATCGTTAACATTTTCCTTTATTTCTCTTAGTTCTCTCAATGGCGGTATCAACTCAATCATTGATTGTTTAATTTTTTCCCAGATTATTCCTTTAGGCTTTTCATATTTCTTCTTCACCGTGACCTCCTTGGTCGGAGTGACGATCAGATCGACTATCGTGTCATACTCCGTCATAGGTATCTGCTCGTTCACTAGTTGACAGTCGTGTACGACTGCTATGATCGGTGTCTCCTCGTTTACTGCTCCAACTTCCCTGAACATTGCCCACTCTAAATCGAAGTATCCGTGACCCTTGCCGTACCTTACGCCATCGTAGTTTATTATCGAGCCCCCTGTAACCATAAGGGCCACTTTTGTTTCTGCAATCTCTCTGAGTGTGATTGGTTTTCCGAATCTGTCGGCACCGTCAAGAGTTGAGGCGAAGTCCTCTTTGCCTTGAGGGACTGTATCCGCTGATAATCTGAGGAAGCCTCTGGCTATGGAGTATGTGGGTATGACGTAAGTCTTGCCGTCGAGGAGGGAGAGTTCCCTCAGTTTGGTTAGGTTGTTATCTGGAGTGATCATTAAGGTGTTTGCTTTCCTGTAGAGTTCCATCTTCCTTATTTTTTCAGCGCATATTTCGCTTCCATCAAAGTCGGGTATGAACTGCGAGAAGTTCCAGTGGAATCTAGAGTCTGGTTTGGCTACTTTGATGAGTTCATTCCAGATTTCATGTCTAAGGCTTGATTTTGAGTCTTCCGTGTTAGTTCACCTTGGAACAAGAAGTGGCTCAAGCTCACCCACAGTCAATATACCTTGGAGATCTGGCGACAAGCTGTTTGCCAACATGGTTATTTGTGGTGGAGTCAGGAATGTCTTTTTGAGTAGACCCGTTTTCGAGAAGATGTCCCTCACTGTGTCATCTATTAGTATCTTTCCATCAGACATTACCATAGCCCTGTCCATGTGTTCTGCGACGAGCCTCATATTGTGTGTTATGACTATCACAGTTTTTCCTTCTTTGTTGAGTCCATCTAGGAGATTCATTATCGATTCTGACTGCTTCATGTCTTGGCCTGTTGTTGGCTCATCAACTATTATGATCTCAGGTGCCATGACTAGCACCGTTGCTACTGCGAGCCTTTGTCTTTGTCCTTTGCCTAGGATAAAGGTCTCCGAGTCCTGCAGCTCCGCCATTTCTAGTTCTTCGAGTACGTGTCTGACCCGGCCTTTTACCTCCTGCTCTCTGACTCCTAGGTTTCTCAATCCATAGGCACATTCTTCATAGACGGTTTGGCAGAAGATTTGGTGGTCTGGGTTTTGGTATATGTAGCCGATTCGGGTTGCCAAGTCTGTGATGCGTGTTCTTTTGGTGTTCTGGCCGAAGATGTAAACGTCGCCTTGCGTTGGTTTCAGGAGGCCAACTAGATGTTTGACTAGTGTGGTCTTTCCAGATGCGTTCTGTCCAATTAGGGCAATGTACTCTCCCTTTCTTATCTCGAAGTCAATCCCTTTCAGAGCTTCTGTTCCATCAGGGTATGTGAACCTTAGGCTTTCCACCTTCACTATTGTATCTTGGGCTGACGTAGACATGTAAGTGTCTTTTTTCTTGTAGGGAACTACGCGCGCGCGTAACGAATAATGCTTCTTCAAATATGTTGTAGCCTGCTCAAGTGTTACTGGAAGGTTTTGGGCCGCGCCTTCACTGAGCCTATAGGAGATCTCAGTCACTTGAGGTGGGAATACGCCACGATCCCGCAACAGTTGAACATCATCGAAGAAGCCATCGCGAGACCCTTGCTTCACGATTTGCCCATGGTCGAGTAGTATTAGTCTGTCGGCATATTTGGCTAGTTCCTCAGTGTTATGTTCTACCACTATGAGTGTGGTTCGGTATTTCGATCTCAGACCATCGATTATTGAGAATACTTCGCTCTTGCCTATTGGATCGAGATCTGATGTTGGCTCATCTAGAATTAGTATGTCTGGCCGGAGAGCAAGGAAAGAAGCTATCGCTACTCGCTGTTTCTGTCCTCCAGAGAGTTCGTATGGGTATCTTGTAGTATAATCTTGCATCCGTGTTATTTCAAGTGCTTCTTTGACCCTAGCCTCGATCTCCTCTCTTGGGAGAGCGTAATTCTCCATTGGGAAGGCCACTTCATCCTCGACGGACATCGTAACAAACTGGGTCTCAGGATCTTGGAAGACTATTCCAACTCTGCGAACTATTTCTCTCAGAATCGTTCTGGATGTGTCCATGTTGTAGACGGTTACTTTGCCTCGATGCTCTCCTTTAGTCATGTGAGGAATAAGACCCGCTAAACACAGACAGAGGGTTGTCTTGCCCGCTCCGCTCGGACCGACTATCCCAAGGAATTCACCCTCCCCGACGGTCAAGTTCACATCCTGCAATGCCCAGTCTTTTCCAATCTCATATTTCCAGCTTAGGTGTTCAACTGAGATGGCAGATACCACAATCTTACCCCGCAACAGCTATGTTTAGTGGCCATCCTGGAAATGTCAAGACTCCAAACCAGAACCTCAGCATGGAAGCGGCTACAACAGTGAGGACAATTGCTGCCGCGACTAGAATGTCCCTTGTTTTGATCTCATATTTGTGCAAGTAAGTTCTCTTACCGGTCACCGCGAAGCCTTTGGCTTCAACAGCATAGGTTGATTCGACAACTCTTCTGAGAGCTATGAATATCAGCGGAATCAGAATTCTGCTGTAGCGTCTCGCTCTCGAGACTATCGATCCCCGTGAGAATTCTGTCCCACGGAGAACCATCGCATCCCTGATCTTGGTGTAGTCATCGATGAAGATTGAGGTTGATCTGAACGCCAAAGTGAAAATGAATGCAAGTGCAAAGGGTAGACGGAGTGTGATTATCCCATAAGTTATGTCTCTATCGCTCGTTGTGCAGAGGATGAGGGTGGACCCCAGCAGCATCGTCAAGTACCGCAGTATCATAGTGAAGGAGAAGAGCAATGTCATGTCAGAAACGTAGGTTCCCCAAGGGAACGAGTACAATATCTGACCTGGTATTTTGCTGGTGAAGACGTAGGATATTATGACGGCTTGGCTGACTATGACAAGGACGATGATGAGTCGCCATATCCGCATGAGCGGAACCTTGGCAAGTCTAAATGTAACTAATACCAAACCTATTAGAATCAGGAAAGGGATTGGCGCTTCAATGATGAGGGCCACTGTATTAACGCCCAACATCAAAGCCAGTTTTGGTAGCGGGTGAAGCTTATTCAGCGGAGAGTCCTTCGAGATATGGACGAACATCGACCTTTGCGACATGGTCTGAGCCCTAAAACAAAAAAGGAAGGGGCTCCTCAGGAGAAGAGACCCTTCACATAGTATGGGAAGGTTTTGAAGTATTTTGTTGCAGTCTTCAGAAGCAGGGTTCCTATGATTAGGACCGCAGCAGAGTCTCCGATCGTATAGGCCACTACTCCCCATTTCCAAAGGTTAAATGTTATGGTTCCAAAGCTGTAGTTGACGAAGTGGATCCACATTGATGCAAGGCATGTAGAAATCACCACTGAAGCTACCCATATCGCCTGATCTCTTCTAGTCTTCAATTCGGGATCAGCTTTGGTGGCTCTGAAGATTGCGAGGTTGATTAGGGGGGCGAAGAAGTCGCCCAGAGCGCCATCAGCCCAGACTTGGAATGTAAACCCGAAGAACGGACCCATTCCAATGAAAGTCCCGATATGACCTGCGAGAGCCCCCCAAAATCCAAACCATAGAGTCAGTGCAAAGTAGAGTCCAGCAGGGATCCAGAATCCCGATCCCCCGGGCAATCCTGGTATTGGGACTATGATTATTGAGAAGAGGGCGGCTCCAGCGCAGATGCCCCCGAAGACTCCAGCGACCACCAAGTGTCCAGGTTTAACTCCGTCTTTACCCATCGTCTCCATCTGATGGATCTCCCTCTATATCCATTTCATGAATGTCGCTTGGGCGGCGTAGGATATCACTAGGAAGACAGTGACGACGACCATGAATATGGCGAAGGCCTTCGAGAAGCCGTAGTATCTGCTTGACTTGCTAAGCTTTTTCGTCCATAGAACAGCTACGACTGCTATGATAGCATACAGTATTGTCACCAGCTGAAAAAACTGCGCGTAGGGCAGCGGTAAGTTTGCCATCCAATTCTCCTCCAGATATTGTTTCCAGCCAGTGTGCGACAAGCTGGAACGCGTTAACTAATCTAGTCTCTGAGAATATATCGTTTTTCAAAGTTACATTCGCCACTTTAGAAAGAGGTAAACCGTGTCTCCTTCAGTTCTAGCCAGAGAGCTTCAAAGCGTTTATTAGTGCTATCTTTCAGATCTCCTCTGTGTGTGGCTTGACAGGCCGAAAGCTGGGCAGGCGCCGCTTTGTTATGCCGGCGCTTCGGTTGCTGCTGTCGCCATAGGATCCTACATGTATTACACATCGCGTCCTGAGCCAAGCGTATCGGTTTCGTCGTCCACACCAATATCTGAGGTGAAAAAAGATTTGGTCATGAAGGTAAGTCCTAAGGATAAACTCAAACCAAAGGGTTTGAAGGGGATATCAGATCAACAGATCGAGTATCACTTTGAGACGCACTACAAGGGATATGTCAACAAGATAAGTGAGATATGGGAAAAGCAGCAGACAGTAGATCTAGGCAAGGCGAACCAGAACTACAGCGATTATAGAGAACTAAAGGTTGAAGAGAGCTTCAACTGGATGGGAGTCGTCCTCCATGAACTCTACTTTGAGAACATAAAGGATGGCCAAGGAACAAAGCCCACAGAAAATCTAACCAAGATGATTGAAGAAACCTTCGGTTCATTCGACAAGTGGAAGGCGGACTTTAAGGCGTGCGGGATAGCTCTGCGCGGATGGGCCATCCTTGTATACGACCTTTCAAGCAAGAGACTCATTAACAATGGCTTGGACGCCCATAATGTCTATGGATTCCTTAACGCGGTTCCGCTTCTGATCTTAGACGTTTACGAACACGCATACTACACGGACCAGGGGCCTAAGAGGGCGCCATACATAGATGCGTTCTTCGAGAATGTCAACTGGGACATTGTGAACAAGCGACTAAACGCCGCTATGAAGTCATCTACATAGAGGCACCTTAAACAAAGTGAGAATTGCTCATGAAACAGGCGCAAACATAGCGGTGAGCATGTACAGCGAACCCATCATGACCTAAACTCTGGAGAACACCGAAATAATAATCAAGATGGAATTGGTTGATAGGAAAGTAGAGTCATGTAGTGCGCCAATTACATTGGAAGACGTCCCCATATTTCTCGACGCAGGGATCTGCAGTGGGCTTAGAATTCAGTCTTCTGAACTGGGATCTAGCTGAGTCTAAGAGGAGTTCCTTTTTGAAGGTTATACAAAAATTTCAGCCACGCCGTTAGCATGTTGAGATCAAAATCTATGTAGCGTTGAAAGCTGCACTGTAATGCAACTTGATAGACCAGCTGTATTCCAGATTGCAGGGGCTTTTCCTTGGTGCATTTGTGAGGAACACGGCAAGATTTGCGAGAATCTTAGCGTACGAGCGCGCGTAAGGATTCGAAGGATAATTGCTGACCATAAGGAGGTTAGAGCACTCAAGCAATCTGGAATCTACATGGGCGATGGGAAGCTACACATATACTTGGATTCATGATGGATTCAGGGCAATCTCTTGAGGCGGTCCATCGGACTCTCAGTCATTATTGAGCAGGAATTGAAGGATATAATTCATTCTGAACCTTTCTGAAACCTGAGAATCTTGTTCTGGCCCTCTTCAGTCTATTTGGTGAACCCCTGCCCTATCTTAATCTCCACGCCGACCGTCCTCTTGACAAGCTCAGCAAGCTGGTCTGCTCTGGGTTTCTTTCCTCGCTTCCCTAAGATAGAGACTATAAGCGGATATTCTCTTCCCCTTCTGACTCTGCCGATGATGGGCCTTAGCCACTCGTTTATCTCTTCTGTGACGAATATGAGTGAGATGTCCTGCGCTTGGAGTAGCTTTGTCAATCGTTCCTCGGCTTCCTCTCTATTGTTGACTGCGAAACTGTTCCTTATTCCAGTAATCTTGAAGTAAGTTGCAGTCTCCCTGTCCGCTAGTACCCCTATCGTCGCCATTAGCTTCGAGTCAACCCTCACTTGTTGCCTCAGGTAGACGCTTTCTTCCCTTTAAGCTTCTTTAAACTTTCAGTTCCACCCTAGAACTGTTTTAGAATATCTTTTTCCTCCATAGTCCTGTTGCAGTAGTGGCAACGCAACCGTACTGGTTCTACTTCTTGAACGTGGAAAAGGGAACCTGCTGGTTCCCTTGAGTTGAGTATGCATGAGGGGTTGCTGCACTTTATTATTCCTTTGATGTCTTTGGGTAGGCTGACTTTCTTCTTGTCTACGACATCATATCCACGAATGATGTTGATTGTTGCTTTGGGGCAGATCAGGGCTATCTTGTCTACATCTTCGGGCTTGAGTTCTCCCCCCTCGATCTTGACTATATCCTTTTTGCCGATGTGTTTGCTGGGTACGTTCATCACCACTCCTACGGTCTTGCCTTCTTTACCTGTGATGTTGAGTATCTTCAGCACGTCGAGGGCGTATCCAGCGACGATGTGGTCTATGACCGTCCCGTTTCTGATCTTCTTTACGTAGAGTTCAGCTTTACCAGCCTGAGCCATGGATCCTCACCGTTCAGTTCCAATCAATATATTTGATGGTGACTTAATAGAATCTATCCTGACCGAGTATCTAGCTGAGAGGTTCATTTCCAAACTGATGACTCTCCAGCCTCTCCTTATCCCTAGCGTGAGCGAGGTAGTATGATATTGCGTGGGCTATCTTTTCTCCCTCAACAAGGAAGGCATCATGTCCATAGGTTGACGGAAATTCATAGTAGACGACCTCTTTGTCTGCCGCACGTAATTCATTAACCAGCTCCTCGGACTCTGAGGGTGGGTATAGCCAGTCTGATGTGAAGGAAATTACTAGGAACCTCGATTTTGTGGCTCTGAAGGCCTCCTTGACTGAACCGTAACCGTCGGAAATGTCGAAGTAATCTATTGCTTTGGAGATGTATAGGTAGGAGTTTGCATCGAACCTCTTCGTGAAGGTCTGTCCTTTGTAGTGGATGTAGCTTTCCACTTGAAATTCGGGCTTGAGGCTGAAGCTGAGTTTCTGTCTCTCTTGGAGTCTTCGTCCAAATTTCCTTCGAAGTGTCTCGTCGCTTAGATATGTGATGTGGCCAATCATCCTCGCCACTGCTAGGCCATCAATAGGCGGATTCTTTCCGTAGTAATTACCGTGTCGCCAGTTTGGGTCGCTCATGATCGCCCTGCGGCCAGCCTCATGGAAGGCTATGTTCTGCGGCGACTGACGAGCCGCGGCAGCTATAGGGATGCAAAGCGCTGCACGATCGGGATATGTAACGATCCATTGCAGAGCCTGCATACCGGCCATTGATCCTCCGACAACAGCTAGCAATTCACATATACCCAAGTAATCGGTGAGTTCCTTCTGCGCTTTCACCATATCCTTTATTGTAACCATTGGAAAGCCGAGGCCGTAAGGTCTTTTCGTCTTGGGGTTTGTTGAGCTGGGACCTGTTGAGCCTTTACAGCCCCCTATGACGTTTGCGCAGATTACGTAGTACCTATTAGTGTCGAAGGCTTTTCCTGGCCCAACCATATTGTCCCACCATCCGGGTTTGGGATCACTTCTGTGATGTTTTCCGGCGACATGAGCATCGCCGGAGAGCGCGTGGAAGATTAGTATCGCGTTACTC
>CAZVKZ010000002.1:23834-39633 GCA_964627775.1 uncultured Candidatus Bathyarchaeia archaeon
CGTTACTCTTGTCGTGGTTGAGCCCTCCATAGGTTTCATAAGCTAATGTGATTGGTCCGAGTTTTCTGCTGCTTTCAAGAACCATTTCTTCTGGTGGATGGGCGAATGTAAAGCTTTGAGTCTTAACTATCCCGACAGAACCTTCTTCCATGGAACTCACCTCAACCATTGCCGTCAACCAACGCAGTAATGGGCTGGTCCTCGAACTACCTCATTGATCGCTTGGATCGTGAAGGTCAGCTCATGATTCAAGGCGAGTGACCTTGCTTAATATACTCGTTGGTTAATCTAAGATATAATATCCCGAGGTAAAGAGTCGTCGATACCCACCACAAGTTTCCTGTTTCAACGTGAATACTGGGGTGTGAGGGTTTGGTAATGAACCTTCAAGGAAGAGACATAATCTCGATAAGAGACTTCACAAGGACTGAGCTTGATCATATGCTCTCAGTTGCAGATCAGATGGAGCCACTAGCTAGGAAAGGCTCCGATATGCTAAAAGGAAAAATCATGGCGACACTATTCTTTGAACCTAGCACGCGAACCAAACTCAGCTTTGAATCTGCTATGTATCGATTGGGAGGAACGAACATTGGCTTTGCCGAGCCAGGGGCAACATCTGTACAAAAGGGTGAGAACCTCTCAGACACTGTCAAAGTTGTAGAGAGCTACGCTGATGTCCTAGTCGTTAGACATCCGCTGGAGGGAGCCTCACGCTGGGCAAGCGAGGTTGCAAGTATCCCAGTGATAAATGCTGGATCAGGCTCTGAGGAACACCCGACCCAAGCGATCCTTGACATCTATACTATGAAAAGGGAATGCAATTCGATCGATGGCTTGAAAGTGGCCATGGTAGGCGACCTCCGATACGGTCGAACTGTCCATTCCCTTGCCTACGCCCTATCCCTCTACAACAATGTCAAGCTGATTCTGGTTTCTCCTGATCTATTGAGGATGAGGAAGGAGGTTCTGGAGGATATTGGTCGCAGCATAGAGGTTGAGGAGGTAAGAGATCTTAAGAAAGCCTTGCATGAAGCCGATGTCATATACATGACTCGGATACAGAAGGAGAGATTCGCAGACCCGGCTGAGTATGAAGCTGTCAGGGGCTCATATAGGCTCACTCAAGCCGACCTAGAAGAAGCAAAGAAGAATTCGATAGTTATGCATCCGCTTCCAAGAGTTGATGAGGTTGCCGCTGATGTCGATAATACGCCACATGCCAGATACTTCAAGCAGGCATGGTACGGCCTCCTAGTGCGTATGGGGTTGCTGGCTCTTATTCTAGGCGCCGCCAAATGAGATAGATCTTCGCAGGACTCGTCACACAGAATAGAGCGTTCGGTTATCAATATCTCTACGTCTCGCCTCAGACCATAACTCCAGTGGAGCATAAGTTGCTGACGATCTCGCAAACACCGTGAGGTTTGTAGAGCCACACTGCGGACATGTTGAGGGTTTCCCCAATAGGGTTCTGTTGCACCCTCTACAGTAGGAGCAAATGCAGTCGTAAGTGAAGAAGCGAAGGTGACTACTACATGATCGCACAGTGAAATCCATCAGTCTCTTCGGATCCTGCTCTGTCGGAGCCAAGCAGATGGGGGCCAGATGGCCTCCCGACGAATGGGCTTGTACTTTACTCTCCAAGCCTAGTCTCTGTTCGAGTTCTATCTTGGTTGATAGGGGTACTGCGAATAGGTTTGTGTAGTACGGGTGATCCCTGATTCCTTCTGCCCAAACCTCACCTGGACCATACTTCATCATATCGAGCTTGGCTAACCTCGCAGAAGCTTCGTCTTGGGGCCTCTGGGCTACAACAAGACGAATACCCAGTTTCTTGGAGGTGGCTTCGGCGAATTCGTTTATTCCCTTGAGTATTTTCACGGCGAATTCTAGGGCCTTTTCATTCTCGTAAATGGTTGATCCTATGAATGTTCTAGCGGCCTCATGTAGGCCAAGGAAGCTTATTGCGTATGTTGCGTTCTTCTCGATGAAATAGGGTGTACCTGCGCTTCCAGACAGAAGTGGAAGCAGTGATTGCTGGAGCCTCTCTTTGAGAATCTCGTTTTTTCTCTGAAAGGCATCAGCCACGAGGCTGAGGTATGTATCAATTATGGTTTGGAATCTGTCTATTTTTCTGTGAGAATCGTAAGCCATCCTTGGGAGGTTCAGGAAAATGGTGCTCGTGTTGCCCGTCCTCATGCAATCGTCCTCCCAGTTTCCAGTCCAAGAATTGTCGATTCTCAGGCCTGTTGCTGTATAGGCGGCCTTCTCCTCGTTTTCGAGGCTGGCGAAGTACGGTAGGTAGGTTTTGGCTGTAAGTTGATGAATCTTGAACAGTAGACTATCATATCTCTTATCTCTCGATTGCAGACCTCTGATCTTGAAGATGAATCTTGGATTGAAGAGGAGCTTCTCCTCAGATGCCTCAAGGGCGGCATCAACTGCTGCTTCGAGAATCTCACTCGCCGGCTCGGCATAATCAGAGTATTTTCCATGACTGGAACTGCCGGGCCCAACTGCTTCGATGTCGCGGACGAAGTTAGGAATTGTAAGCTCAAAGCCTAGTGATAGGCCACCTAAATCTTGTGAATAGGCGTCTTGGCGTATATTCGTTAGAAACTCGTAGAGCGAACTTTTGAGTTGTTCTTTTGATAGTTTGGATACGTATGGTGCCAAGAATATGTTGAACATGTCAAAACACTGTTCTCCCGCCACCTCGTTTCTTGTGAGTTGGTAGACCATTTGGGCTGTTGCTAGGGCACTCTGGAAAGTTGTTGGTGGCTTCTTTGTTGGTAGACCGTTTTTGAGGAAGAATCTTAGATCGTGAATCATCTCACTTGGCTTGAGTACCCATTCTCCTAGGTTATCGATGTGTAGGGCTCCTGAGAGGTGTGCGTCAGCAATGTTTCTCGGTAGTGAGTTTAGTAATGAGTACTCTTCGATGACCGAGTTGCCGGCTGTGGTTATCACGGTTTGAGCATTGAGCATTTTTTCGCTTGAGTACTTCAGCAGTTCCGATACGTCGTGTACAGGCATTCCCAATCTTGTGAGTTTGTGTCGGTAATCCTCAAGCCTCTTCTCGATTAGTATTGCGTTGATGAATTCCCTTATCAGGGGGGCTGTTAGATAGCTTGTTCTCAGCCGGAGAAGTCTCTCTTCGGCTTCTGCTGCTATCTCTTGGGCCAGCTCATAAGGGACACCGGCTTCATTTACGAGCGAGTTGGCTATTTTCTCCCTCTCGAATTCTTCTAGGGAGAGCCTGGATGTTCGAACATATAGTTTTCCTTTCTTAGCTGCTACGTACTCTTCTAGGTCTCTTTCAAAATTTACAAGAATCTCTCCTAGCTCTGTTACTCCGTATTTCTTCGAGTTCTTGTCTAGCGTGACTAGCTGGGTTCCAGTCACGCTCTTGAGGTGGTAGACGAACTTGCCAGCGTCTCTTATTGGATCAAGGCCTAGTGCTGACATTATTTCTGTATATGGGAGCGGTCCTTTTGTCTTGAGCAGTTTCAGAATCCTTAGCCTTACTGGTGATGAGGCTGCATTAAGTATCTCCACTCCAGATTTCTCGAAATGCATAGACAATGCCGATGCCTTCTTCACGGTTTTATGACCAAAATTCTGTTTAAAAGAATGGACAATTAGTTCAAGTTAACTACACTTTTCTCAAGTTGTCATTATTGACAAGGTTGATGCAGGTAATCGTGCCAGATTAGCGCGACAGCCAATTTGTAGTTATGTAACACATAGCAACATTTATACATTCAACCAACCAAACTATAGGACTTGAGAAAGAAGAGAAATGAAGCATCTTGGGGCTTTTCTGACCCTACTGCTGGCCTCATCAACGATATCGATCCTCGCAGTGGAACCACTGCTCGCAAGAAACAAGAACTATGAAGTCGTAGACTCAAAGAGCTTCATGTTCCAAAGCACCTCTGGCAAGGCATATCCAATCTCAAACAAGGGCATGGCCTATCCTGCCACACTGATTATCTCTGGCGAATGGATAGAAAATCAAAATAAAGAATTAGCCAATGTTGGGGAACTAAGAATCACCGACGGATCGTTGACAATTGATACAGACTACTATGCAGCCAAAGTCTACAAGATCATCAAAGGCTTCGGCATCTATAACGAGAAAAATGGCAAATTGAAAATCCTATGCGAAGTACACGAACTGATCATTGAACCAACCTATCGACTAGTTCTGCAAGGCAAAAGGAATGCTGACGGAACCTCTTTTGAAGCGCCTGAGAGCAGAATTGCATCACAATACTTTGTGGAATTCTCTGGACAGTTGACGAAGTAAACTCTCCCTTCTTTCTTTTCTCCTGTTGGGGCCCGGATGGGCCCATCAAAACAACAGTCCACTCTCCTGACCTCAGCCCCTTAGATATCGTGTGGAGTCGGCCGCTGGGAGTGGCAACGCCTTTAAAGCCGATATGGCTAGTCTTTCAGCCGGGGCGGTGGTCCAGTTTGGTCTAAGATCCCGGTCTCGGGTCTTCTTTTGAGAGAGAGCCGGAGATCGCGGGTTCAAAATGGATTGAGCACATGAATGTCCCGCCCGCCCCACTACTGCAAACAAAGCTAGAATTCAAGTAGCTATCACGCTGGAATTGGAAGATCATTGGCACTAGAAGCAGGATGGCTAACTTTTCTTCTCTCTCTTCTCGATCTCTCTTGCAGCCACCACACCAGAGGCAGATGCTTGGATGAGTCCCCTCGTTATTCCGGCCCCATCACCTATGGCAAACAGGTTTTGTATCTTCGTCTCAAAACTATTGTTCAGTTCAAGTCTTGAAGAATAGAACTTGACCTCGACACCATACAGTAGTGTGTGTTTCGCGTACACCCCTGGTGAGACCTTGTCCATGGCTTGAAGCATCTCTTTTATGTCCTCAAGGTAGCGGTAGGGTAAGATGAAGCTCAAATCCCCTGGTGTTGCGAACTTCAGAGTGGGAACTACTAGGTTCCTAGCCATCCTCTCCTCAGTTGATCTCCTGCCTGCTTCAAGATCTCCTAGCCTCTGGACTAGGATCCCGCCTCCCAACAGGTTTGCCAATCTAGCTATGTACTTTCCATAGGCTATTGGTTCTCTGAAAGGCTCCGTGAACTTTGTGCTAACAAGTACGGCAAAATTCGTGTTGCCAGTCTTCTTCTCAGCCCAACTTTGGCCGTTGACCGTGACGATGTCGTTATAGGACTCGGTTATGACTTCTCCCGAGGGATTCATACAGAATGTCCTGACCATGTCATCAAAGGATTTTGAGTGGTAAATGAATTTAGGTTCGTAGAGGGCTTCAGTCAACTCCTCAAGAACCGGCACCGGTACTTCCACGCGGACGCCTAGGTCAACAGGATTGGTCAGAGTTTTTAAGCCGAGTACTTGAGCCTCTGACGTGAGCCATTCTGCGCCGACCCGACCGGGAGCCACAATAACATATTTGCTAGTGAACTTCTTTCCGTCCTTTGTCTCAACACCTTTGGCCTCTCCATTTTTCACTATCAAACTCTTGACTTCGGTCGCTGTTCGGATCTCAACCTTCTTTTGAAGAAACTGCTTTGTCTTACTCAGGATGCGAGCGCAGTTCTCTGTTCCCAAGTGTCGTATTCGAGATGGGATTAGTTTCAGTCCGGCAAGGGATGCTTTTCTTTCAATGTCTTCAATCTTTGCTAGATCCGTTCCGTAGAGATGGTGTGGAGCTCCAAACTTCACATAGACACTATCGACATAGTCTATCAGTCTTTTTAATTCAGCGAGATCGATATACTCATCGAGCCAGCCGCCGACCTCTGTTGAGAGCGTGAGTTTACCGTCACTGAAAGCACCGGACCCGCCCCATCCCGTCAGTAGATAGCATGGTTCACATCTTACGCAGCCGAATCCCCGATCGGCTGAGCATCTCCTCTTTTCCAGCTGCGGTCCCATATCGAGCATTAGGATCTTTAAGTCTGCCCTGTTGACAAGTTCAAGTGCTGAGAATATTCCGGCAGGTCCACAGCCAACGATGGTAACGTCATAACTCAAGAATTCTTCCTCGGAACCAGAAGAATGGCAACTATGTCATGATATAAGCTTACCTAACTTTCTGGAATTCCGCGTGAGACCGGGGGGTCATTACCTCCTAAAGAGTCAGGATCCTGCCATTGACATCGACTCTGACTCCAGTCCCCCCAACGACCCTTCCAACATCGTAGGCTTTGAAGCCTGATGCTTCGCAGGATGAGACTACTTGTTCAGCATTTTTCTTTGCAGTCATGATGCATAGGCCTATCCCCATGTTGAAGGTTTTGTACATCTCCTGATCGGTAATTTGTCCTACCTTTTGTATTAATTTGAAGATTGGAGGAGGGTCTGGCAAATTGTCGAGGTGGAAGCCAACCCTTGCGTAGGGCTCAAATCGTCTAAGCTTAGTGAATGCCCCCCCAGTTATATGTGCTATTGCGTGTACATCGGTACTCTCAATCGTTGACATAATCGCATCAAGGTAGATACGTGTTGGCTCAAGGAGTTCTTTGCCTAGAGGCCGCTCTAGCTCAGGGGGCCTCTTGTTCAAATCCAGCTTGGCTTTCTCAAGCAGAACCTTCCTGGCAAGTGAGAAGCCATTGCTGTGGATCCCGCTGCTCTCAATACCAATGATTACGTCTCTCGACTTGAGCCTGTTTCCAGTTATTACATCGCTTTTGTTGACTAAACCCAGACAGACTGCCGCTAGGTCGAACCCTCGTCCAGGAACAGCGCCCTTTATCACATCTGGCATGATCGCCATCTCACCCCCAATGATCGTTATCTTCGCCATTTCTGCAGCCTTGACTAGACCTGTCATGATCTCATTTACCATATCTTCGTCCGGACGTTCTAGGGCTAGATAATCGACTAGTGTTACCGGTTCGGCTCCTATGCATATGAGGTCGTTCACGCACATGGCAACGCAGTCTATGCCTATTGTGTTGAATCTGTTCATCATTTGAGCCACTAGGACCTTGGTTCCGCATCCGTCACAATGTAGCGCGATTGCTTTTTCTTGGCCTAGATCGATGAGTGATGCGTAGTGGCCGGGTCCCACGAGTACTTTTTCGGTCTTCCCCCTTCTGTTTGCGTATGTCTTCTGGATCAGTCTGTCGATTGTTGAGTGTGCTGCCTTAACCTTCTTTAGGTCGACACCTGCCCTTTCATAGCTCCAGATCAACCCTCTATCTCCTTGAGGGGTCTGGCCTAGGTTGAGCATCTGTTAGGGACAGAATTCTTGCAGCCAAGATTGCCGCGTTTTCGCCGTTATCTATTCCCACGGTTGCTACAGGCACCCCTCTCGGCATCTGCATAATAGACAATAAAGCATCTAGACCTTCAAGCTTCACGTTTACGGGAACACCTATTACAGGTTTGGAAGTCCTTGATGCGATGTATCCAGGCAAATGTGCTGATAGGCCTGCTATGGCGATGAAGATTGATGCTGCTGATGATTCTATGTACTTCTCAAGTTCCTTCGGGTTTCTGTGTGCTGAGAGAATTGTGAGTTCATAAGATATGCCAAGCTTGTCAAGTGCTTTCGTCGCTTTTTCAGCAATAGGCTTGTCACTCTCGCTTCCAATCACGACAGCAACGAATTTCTTTGGTTTAGGCCGTTCTAATTTCAAGTTGCCAGTTCAGTCTCCCACAATCTAACACTGTCAGTTTCTGTCTTCTCTTTCATCATCTCTAAAATTCTTTGCGCGTAGGTTGTGGGGTATTCGTTTCTTAGGCATCCCATGCATAGATCCTCTTTTTGAAGGCCGATGGCGTTTATGAGTCCGCCCAGAGTCTGGTAGCATAGGCTGTCGGCCTCGATCTTAATCCTAATGTCATCTAAACTCATTTTGGCAGCGATCAATTCACTATATGTTGCTATGTCTATTCCGTAGAAACACGGCGAGATTATTGGCGGGCATGTACTCATCATGTGAACTTCCTTGGCCCCAGCTTTTCTAACCATTTGGACTATGGCCTTGCTTGTGGTGCCTCTCACGATGCTGTCGTCGATTATGAGCACCTCATTTCCCGCGACGACTGATTTGAGGGGGTTAAGCTTCAGCTTCATCGCTGAGTCCCTATCTTTCTGCCGTGGCATGATGAAGGTTCTGTGAACATATCTATTCTTTATCAGACCTTCAGCGACCGGTGCTCCGGTGTAGCTAGAATAACCCTCAGCCGCGGTTCTGGAGGTGTCAGGGACAGGAATCACAACATCAGGCTTTAGATCGTACGTCTTGGCGAGATTGATTCCCAAGTTGAATCTAACATCGTAGACACTTCTTCCTTCGAGGATAGAGTCGACACGGCTGAAATAGACATATTCGAACATGCAGTGGGCTTTACGTTGGCAAGGAACATACCGATGCTCTTCACAGGAATCTTCATTCGCTATCATGACTGTTCCAGGCTTCACATCTCCGACTAGTTCCATGTTGTTGCTGTCTAGAGCTACGCTCTCTGAGGCGAATGCTACGGAGCCATCGCCTCTTCCTTGGCAGAGAGGCCTTAGCCCGTACGGGTCTCTTGCTGCGATCAATTCACGTTTTCTCGTAAGCATCACAAGTGAGTATCCGCCTTCAATATGCTTGGACATTTCTTTGAAAGCTTCGATATAGTCTCCACATCTTTCATAACATCTTCTGAAAAGCTTCAGGATGATCTCTGCGTCGCTGTTGGCTCTGAATCTGAATCCCTGATTCTCCATTTTTCTTCTGATGTGCATATAGTTAGAAAGGTTACCGTTATGCGCAAATGCAAAGCTACTATCAGTCATTGGTTGAGCGTTGGCCAACGTTGAGGTTCCTGTAGTTGAGTATCTGACGTGGCCGATCCCAACGTGGCCCGTAAACCTCCATAGTTTGGGCTTGAGGTTTTGGGAGACCAGACCCCAAACTCTTCTAGAGGTTATCTTTCCATTCTTGATTACTGAGATTCCTGCGGCTTCCTGTCCCCTGTGCTGGAGGGACATCAGTCCGTAGTAGATGTTGCCGACAATGTCATGTCTAGGGTTGCTTATTCCGAATACTCCACAGGCATCTTTCTTTCCCCTTTCGGTGATCGCCATGCTACGCCGTCTCCATAGCTTGTAGGATCGGTCGGTTCCAAGCTTCTTCGAGGAACTTTATCGGGGCGTCGACTAGACTCTTTCTGCCCTGAGTGATCTTGAAGTTCGACGCTGAAACTTCACCGATTTCAGCTGCTGAGGCCCCTTTCCTCTTTGCCAGCGACAATAGCTTGGGTTTATGCCTCTCTGGTGTGGTGACTATGAATCTGGCTGAGGACTCCGAGAAGAGTATGTCATCAGCCCGCATGGATGTTGCACGTGGAATAGCACCAAGATCAACCGTTAGTCCTAGGCTACCTTTGATAGCCATCTCAGCCAAGGATGCTGCCAGTCCGCCCTGTGAGCAATCATGGGCAGCTGTAACGTAGCCCTCTCGAATCGCCTCCATCATGGTTTGCATCGATACTTTCTCTCTGGAAACGACTGCATGTGGAACTTTGCCCCCGTTGAAGTGCAACAGACTGTAGTATTGGGAGCCACCTAATTCAGGGTAGGTTTTTCCCACAATTATTATTGACTCTCCAGCTTTCTTGAGGGACATGCTAGTTATGAGATCTAGCTTCTCAACGAGGCCTAACATTACTATCGTTGTTGTGGGTCTTACGGCCCTTCCAGTTTTCTCATCCTCATTGTAGAAACTTACATTTCCGCCGACGCACGGGATCTTTAGACCTTTGAGCATGTAAGCGATCCCGCGGATGGCTTCTTTAAACTGCCAGTAAACCTCTGGGTTCTCTGGGCTACCGAAGTTGCAGCAGTCTGTTATTGCGATAGGTTGGGCACCTACTGCAGTGACATTGCGCGTTGCCTCTGCTACTGCTGCAGCATGCCCCCAAAAGGGATCGATCTCACAATAGGAACTGCTGCAGTCAACCTTGACTGCGATAGCCTTGTCCTTTCCAATTACGCGAATGACTGCGGCATCGGCATCGCCTGGCTTAAGTATAGTTCTGAGCCCTACCTCATGGTCGTACTGTTGGTAAATAGCCTGTTTACTTGCCACATCTGGCTTCGACAAGATCAGTTGTATTACTTCTAACAGGTTTTGGGGGATCGGATTGCTTAATCGTTCTTTCCTGTGTTGAGGTTTAGGCTTCTTCGCTTCTCGCTTCGCGAGTAGTGAATTGGTTAGGAGTTCGGATGGTATGTCAACGACTATTTTGTCGTAGAGCTTGGCAACTAGACGGCCAGTATTTGTTACTTGTCCTAGGACGGAATAGGGGAGGTCCCATTTTTGTAGGACTATGAAAACCTCTTCTTGGCCTCCAGGGGCTATCGTGAAAAGCATTCTTTCTTGAGATTCTGAGAGCAGTAGTTCGTACGGGATCATTTCCTGCTCTCTGACATGAATGGCCTCAAGATCTACCTCAACACCTGTGCCCCCTTTGCTCGACATTTCTGAAAGTGCGCATGTTAGACCCCCTCCGCCGAGATCTTTGACTGCAGTGACCTTGCCAGTTCTCAAGGCTTCCAAGGTAGCTTCAATAACTATTTTCTTGGTAAACGGGTCTCCAATCTGGACCGCGGGCCTGTCGAACTCTGACTCCTTGCTTATGATTCTGGACGCGAAAGTTACGCCGTGTATGCCATCCCTGCCTGTGGAGCCACCTACTAGAACGATGATGTCGCCCGGGCGATCCATCCTTCCCAGAGTGAGTTCATTGGCTTTCCCAAATCCTACACAGGCTACGTTGACAAGGCAATTGGCTTCAAAGCTTTCGTCAAACTCAACCTCACCAGCTACTGTTGGAATCCCGGTGCAGTTTCCGTAGTCCGCTATCCCCCTTACGACGTTCTGGAATAGCCACCTGCTATGGCTACTCTCTAGGTTTCCGAAGCGTAAGGAATCTAGGAGAGCGACGGGTCTGCAGTTCATGCATAATATGTCTCTGATTATGCCGCCTATGCCGGTGGCGGCACCATTGTAGGGTTCTACTGCTGAGGGGTGGTTGTGGCTTTCGATCTTGAATGCTGCAACATCGCCATCGTTGATATCTACAACGCCTGAATCGTATCCTGGTCCAAGGACTACTCTCTTGCCGATTTTTGGAAATATTCGTAGCATTTGCCTGCTGCTCTTGTAGGAGCAGTGCTCAGACCACATGACATCTATCATGCCAAGTTCTGTTTCGTTGGGTTCTCTGCCCAGTCTTCTTCTGATGTCCTCAAGCTCTCCAGGAGTCAGGTTCACTTTCATGGTTGCTGCAGTTTCCACTATTTTAGAACCTCAATCTTGAACAAACGCCGCAAAGAGTCTTAGACCGTCTTCATTTGAGAAGGGGCTGAGTATTTTCTCGGATGCACGCTCAGGGTGAGGCATAAGGCCTAGGACATTCCTGTCTAGGTTACAGATCCCTGCTATGGAATCCATGGAGCCATTCGGGTTTGCCTCTTGGGTTGGGTCACCGTTTTCGTCTACGTATCTTAGGGCTATCTGATCATTCTCACGCAGTTCACTGAGGCCTTTAAGCTCGTTGACGTACCTTCCTTCTGCGTGTGCTACTGGAACATTGAGGATAGTACCTTGCCGAATGGTTCTTGTGAATGGGGTGTTGCTTGTCTCCACTCTGAGCTTGACCCATTTGCAGATGAATGCCCGACCTTGATTTCCCAAGAGTGCCCCTGGTAAGAGTTCTGACTCTATGAGCATCTGGAAGCCGTTGCAGATCCCGATTATCGGCTTCCCTTCTCTTGCCATATCTTTCACATGCTTCATTGCGGGGCTGTGGGCGGCGATTATGCCAGCCCTTAAGTAGTCACCGTACGTGAAGCCTCCTGGTAGGATGACAGCGTCGTAATTTGTTCCATCGAAGTCTCTGTGCCAGACCAGATCTGTTTCGGCGCGTAGAACATCTTTGAGAACATAGAAGGCATCTAATTCGCATGTAGAACCTGGAAATTGTATTACTGCTGTCTTCACTCTGCCTCACTTTTCGTGCGGATAGTGCATGTATGAGCCATTGGATTGAATATTCTAAGGGCGTTGGACATCTCTGTAACGAGTCGCTCAGCATCCTCTTTTTTCTCTGCTTCAACCATCAGCCTCAGGTATTTGCCCGCTCTGACGCTCCGAACCGCTGAGAACCCTCCGCGATTAATCAGTTCCTTTGCTATAGTCTCGCCTTCAGGATCCTTGGCCATCTTCTTATTCTCAATGATTACCTCAACTGCAAAAATCGGCATATCGATTAACCTCCAAGGACAGCAGGTACAGACTCAAGTCGATGGAGTATTCTATATTCTCTGACAGCCTCTCCACCGTGCCTTATTTGTAGGTTCGAGGCCTTGTCTTATATCTGTTCTATACAAAAATCAGTACATTATTAGGACGAAAATATACATGTTCGTGTAAATATTTATGCGAACCCCCGCAAAAAGCGCAATTTACCAAGATGAGATCCATCCAGCAAGTAAACATCCCCTTCCTCGACATGCACCCCACCAGACCTGAGGATTGGCCCCCAATACTGGCCTGCCGAGCGTGTGTTCCTTACGCCCTTGTTTATAGTCTGTCCAGCCAAACGACTATTGAAGGATGGGATGAATATGCATCGAGGATCCTTCAGAATGACATTGAAATGTTGCCTCATCAATGACCCAGCGTCACCTTCCACAATTATTCCCAAATGTCTTAGAAGGCCCCTGGCTAACACCTCACCGTAGGCATCTGCTCTAAGCCAGACTTGATAAGTTGTGGAGAAACCCAAGGAGTCGGTCAAAACGATGACTGGATGGAGATGCCCCATAATGATGTTGCTGCATCCTAAGATTGATGGCTCAGGCCAAGCATGACCGTGGACTATACCAACTTCACTACCAATAGTCATTCCAGACACTGGTAGGATTTTAACTTCCTTGGGAACCAATGCTTCTAGGCTCCCGTCGTGGTTGCCTGGCACTACAAGAATCTGTCTGCAAAGTTTTAGAAGGCTCTCAAAGAAGGGTGGTATATCGCGCCACTCCATCAAGCCCACTTTCGCAACATCGTGCTTAATGTCGCCAAGGATGACTATTCGTGTAGGATCAGCTTTCTCAGCGATCTTTTTGAGTTGTTCAAGCAATAGTAAAGTTTGTGAGGGTATGTGGACACCCTGTTCTGCAAGGGAAGCTTCCCAGCCAATGTGCAAATCGCCGACTATCAGGGTCTTTTCCGAATTGTGCTGGAAAAGGAGCGCTGGATAAGGAACCACAGGATTGAGGTTAGTGAACTCAAGATTCCCCCAAAACAACCCAAGCTAAACCCACATAGAACTTCATAAATCATTCGGATGATCCCAGAGGCGATCGTTGGGTTTGGAAGTGGTGTGGTGAAAGAATGAGGCTTGAAGGCAACGAGCTGATCGTGATCATGCAAATATGTAAAGAGATAGAAGCGAAACATTTCTTAGATGAGGAGTCTAGTAAGAAGTTGAAAGACTTCTTTGGTGAAAGGTTCCAGAAGGCGCTTGAACTAGTTGAGAAAGGTTCTGTCAAACGTTACGCCTTCAAGCCAAGTGGCCGTGTGATCTGGGAGGTTCGAGGAAAAAGGTCAAACTACCAAGTTCTGCCACACACGAACTTTTGCAGTTGTGACGATTACTATTTCAGAGTAATGAACTCGAAGAAGCAGCTCTGCTACCATATATTAGCTCAGAGAATAGCCTCGGCACTAGGCAAGTTTGAGGAAGACAAATGTGGCGACAGGGATTATGGCAAGATCACTAGAAGATGGCGGGTGTCTGTGAAGTAAAGGCTCTACTCGAGCCATATTCTTAAATAAAGCGCGATTATATCCCGAGAAAAGGAAGATTCAAGCCATGAGCATTGACGAATTCTATGAACTGCTCCAATTGGCACTAACCCTTATGGGGGTCTTGACGGTCATTCTGGCTTTCGTTTTCATAGCGTATGAAAAGACCGGAAGTAAATAGTTCTTCAACGCCATACTGGTAGGAAAAGGATTCCTTATTCTGTCTTTCTGCGGTTACTTGTCTAGTTGATTCTGGTTAAGGCTGTATTGCGGATGTGATTTTTGCGTTGAGTCCTGAAAACTTGGATAGGTACTCTATCCTCTCCTTCTTGAGTGATTGAACATGGTGGAATATTTGCTCTTGAGTGTAGTACTTTGAAAGATCGAACTTTCTCATGTCTACGCTAGGAACCTTTGCTGGTACTTCCGTGTCGAAGTATCTGTCGTCCGCCCACTCAATCTCGCCTCTTGCAATGCCTCTAATGATGGCGGCCATCTCAGGTATCTCTACTCTGAGGACTTTCTGTCTGATGACCTTGGCGCCGTCTTCAGCTTTGAGCATGATCTCCCCAACGCCACCTGTATTGAGCTGGTAGAGTTGGATCTTGTCCTCATGTTTTTTAATGAATTCGTAGAAGCGATTGCCTTCTTCTGCCTCGTCTCCGATTATGAATGGATTTGTTCCCACTTCGCGGACTGATTCGCCTGCTCTTCGTGGATCGCTCCCCGATGTCTCTATAGACTCCCCAAGCATGAAGGCGGCTGCTGCCTGCTCGGCTGTGAGTTTGGAGGCTATGGGAACGACGGTATTTCGACGTGTTATGAAGAATACCAGCAATCCATCGAGTTCGCCTATCGGGCTAAGATTCACGCTAGGGCTTTTGTATTCGCCGAAGTCGTCTCTCTGCATTATGCCTCTGGCGTTCCCAGTCAGGGTTTCATCGCCAAAGTATACGTTTCCCAAGTAGTCTACGAGCACATTCTCGAATATGGCATCAGGCTTGGTGACCGCGGCGTAGATTAGTGGTTGGATCTCTGGAGTTACGCCTTCAGTCTTCAAATAGAAACCTTTCTCTGTTCCAAGCGCGGAGCAGTCAGACCTAAGGAAGACTACATCATCTTGGATGATCTCTACTCCTTCTCCTTTCTCAGTTAGGCCGTGGTTGTGGCAGGTATGTGTAGTCTTGCCTGTGGCTGTCAGCCCGAAGATTAATGCGCCATATCGGTGTATCTTGTCGTCGCGACCTTTGGCACGTATGATTTTGGCGCCCGCGTGTAGACCTAGCATTCCGCGCTGCTTCGCCATCCACATGGCCATACGAAGGAACCCCTTCTTTGCTTCACCGTAATAGTCTGTCCCCAGAACGTAGGTTACACCTATCTCAGGGAAGACTAGTACCTGCCGATCCTTTTCTTGCCATTCGGGAATGTAGACCAGTTGAAGGTGAGGTTCGCTAGGTTTTTGCTTTGGCGGAAAGAGTGTCTGACTGACCATGTACGCTAGGCGTACCATCTCTTTGCGCTGCACGGATACGTATAGGGTGCAGTGCGGCGTGAAGAGTGGATTATCACCCATAGTCCGTTCAATGGCCACGAGAGGTGCTCGCTCCAAATACTTGTGGAGATCGGCGATGGTCTGGGGCAGGTTTCGAAGTATCTCTCTCTGGCGTGGATTCAGATTCTTTTGTTGCACTTCAGGACTTCCGACGTAGACTGTTAAGCTGGCGCTTCTATTTTTGACGGTGGAAGTGAAGTTATAGTTACCGAATATGGTTCTAGTGCCGTGTTCCTCCGCCATCGCCCGTACTCCTTTCTCATCGAGAAAGGTAATGTTTGATCTTCCTCTCAGGGCATCCACCGTGCCCCTGATCTCGTCTAGATTGACGGGGACGGCGGCGACCTCAACCGCTTTAGCTGGCCCTAGGGGCTCAAGGTATTCTCTAAAGAGTATGATCTCGTGTAGCCTCTTCTGGACTTCGAAGATCGG
>CAZVKZ010000003.1:0-2542 GCA_964627775.1 uncultured Candidatus Bathyarchaeia archaeon
GAATGCTGCCAAGTACGCGCGCAGAATCGCATAGTTGACAGAAGCAGTATCTTAGAGTGAACCCCCTCGATTCTATGCTAAAACGTGTGAGTACTCTGCAAAGGCTATAGAAGTGTTTTTATGTTACACATGTTTACAAGTTCTCATATTCAAAATTCTAAGAGGCCCAACAATCCAAGGAAACCGCGACGTGAACTATGCCGATGAGCAAAGAAGACTCCTCGCCCGAAGTTGTAAGACTACTCCAGCAACTCAACAGGAACATTGAGCTTATGAACACTAAACTTGGCAACCTCATTGATCTTCAGGAATCACTCATACAATCGCGATCACCCAGTGAGAAACCGTCATATGAGGGGTTACCTCTCGATGTAGCTACCTTGCTTTCCCTGCCAGATCACTTGAGAAAGACAGCCTTAGCCCTCACAGAAGTTGGTGAGGCGACTGCAACAGACATATCAAAGAAGACCGGCAGGGTAAGAGCAGCTGAGAGCGATTACCTGAACCAGTTGGTTACGAAAGGTTACGTGAAGAAGAAAAGGAAAGGCCATGATGTTTACTTCTATATTGAGGCGAAATGAGAGATGTCAAAAACCATAGCGTTACACTCCTACAAGGGTGGTACGGGAAAGACATCCATCTCCGCAAATCTCGCAGCACTTTACGCATTGAGAGGCCATAACGTCTGTCTCTTTGACTATGATTTCAGAGCACCCAGCCTCCAAGTACTCTTCAAGACACAGATACGCAATACGCTGAATGACTTCCTAGAAGAGAGATGCGAGATAGATGATGCACTTAACGATGTCTCAAAGAAATACAAAACCAAGGGACACCTTTACGTTGGTTTTGCTAGCTCAAGCACAGATTCCATGAGGGAGATGATGGCTAAAGACAGAAAATGGGAGATGAAAGCCTTACATCGCACGCTCTCCGCAAAGAATAAACTGCATGACGATGGACGAGCAGACTTAGTCATCTTTGATACAAGTCCCGGTGTCTCATACTCCTCGATCAACGCCTTGGCGGCCTCGGACTTCGTGATTCTTGTATCGAAAATGGATGAATTCGATATGGAGGGGACAAAAGAGCTAGTTCATGGAGTCTACGAGTCCCTTGGAAGGAAGACGGGGCTGCTGCTAAACCGGATACCAACGGAACAGTTTCCCTTGGGGGCTGGACAGAAGGAGTTGGAGGAGTCTATGTCGAAGCTCTTCAACCTTCCATTTCTTGGAATAATCCCATGCTACTGCGACATCCAAGTTAATGGTGGAAAACAACTCTTCGCTATTGAGCAGCCAAAGCATCCCTTCTCCCAAGCCCTTTCAGAAGTTGCCGATCGAGCGGAGAGATTCCTGAAAACAGTCTAGCTTTTCCTTCTTGTCTTCTCCAACTTCTCCTCATACTCTTCTCTGAGCTTCTTGTATGTCTCTTCGTCAAGCTTCTCGGTCGCCCGCAGTTCCTCAAGTCTTGCGAGAGCACGAGCAACAGCGAGATACTCTCTATCTCGACTGGGTTCAGGAATAGGCTCCTCCTGAACTGGCATCGACACTCTGAGGGCTCGTCTTCTCAGGAGAAGAGCTGAAACAGCAATCACAAGAGCGACTACAGCTACGGGCAGGGCAACGGTGGGAATCTGTGTATCAACTTTTGCTGGCGGTTCACTCGTGCTGGGAGAGGGTGTGGTCGTAGGCTTAGCTACCTCAAAAATCTCAATGACAGCCCAAGCTACGTGACTGAAGCCCCTACTCTCACCAATTACGGTGAAGTTGTATCTCCCTGCGGGTGTATCCTGTCGAGTTATCAAAGTGAGGATTAGAATCTTCGGGGTAGTCGCCGACTTGTTAAGTAGATTATAGGTCACTCTTTGAGGGAGCCCGATTATTTTCACTGATATTGGAGGAAGACTGTCTCCTACGAGCGGCACCATCGCAATCTCAAAGGAGGCGTTTGAGCCTTGAAGGAGCGTTCTTGCGGTTGGCGAGATCTTGAGATCGAAATCCCCGAGCCCTAGTGAGAATGGAACACTCTGTTTTATGTCATCGTATCCTGTCTTACTCGCCGTCAGATATAACGTGTAGTTACCCGACATGGGTTTGGTAATTGTGACATTTTCTGAATAACCCCCATCTGCTTTAGATTGTACAAGTGATGTGTGCAGACTGGCCTTGCTGGCATCGACAAGTTGTAGGGACACCGTTGCTCCTGGAACCGGATTATTGAATTTGTCTGTTACTCTTCCTGTGATCATTACATTTGTTGTTCCTTCCTTTTCTCCCCTCTTCGGGATTACCGATACTTCCAAGACAAGTTGCGGAGCAGCGAGTGAACTATCTAGGTGGGACATGATTATCAGTGCTACCAGCAGAAGAAAAAGAAAACGGTTCTTCATTCGATAATGTTTCAGACTCCCTCTTCTCGTCCACCTTTCCATAGAACCCTGTTAAGCCTAGCGCAGGGTTGATTTGAGCCTTCGGGGATAAAACGTCTTCTATTTTCCGAAGAGCCATAAGTCGCGACTCAGAGGCTTCTGCCTTCTTGT
>CAZVKZ010000003.1:2642-39386 GCA_964627775.1 uncultured Candidatus Bathyarchaeia archaeon
TCTTCTATTTTCCGAAGAGCCATAAGTCGCGACTCAGAGGCTTCTGCCTTCTTGTCGTTGTAGCCTGATGTTTCAATAGCCCTTTGGAACATTATTTTACTGGCGCCTTTTGAACATCGCAAGATTGATGGTTGGGGAAACGATCTCGTGTCTCACGAGTTCCATGGGCCAGTCTCCTCGTGAATTTCTTGGACATGAATCGTCGTGTGCTTTGCGTTTCAAATGAGCCTGCGATAACTCGGGATTATGCATTATGCTTAAATATCTGTGTTTGTGTAGCACATATACACTCTCGCGAAATGTACGCCAAAAACTCAGGAGGCTGGTCAAGACGACAAACCTTGGAGATGTCTTCACAATCGCCCAGAGCATGATGACATTTCTGATAATGACGGATGTATTCTACGAGAGAATAATTCAGCACAAGTTAGTGCCGAGAATGAACCCTAACATAAGCTTGCGCGGATTGGATCGTGGTCACATCCACAAACTAGGATGCGAGGAGTGTCTACATCGGAACCAAGTCAGTAAATTGCAGCCTGCTGGTTCGATCCAGGTCGAAACTTCTAAGGCAGTCAAGACCGCCCCAAAACTAGTACAAGGCAGGAGGTGAAAATTTGAAACGCAAAGGATTGATCGCCGGCATCGTTGTTGCACTTGCAGCATTGACAGCTTTCGCATTCTACAAGAGATACATCAAACCATTCTGATGCAGTAGCTTTGACTGTGATGCTCCCTTACCCTTTTTTGCCAGTATTCTCTTCTTATCTTGCTATTGCAGCCTCGAGGTTTCACGCAGGTATTTGAGATAATCAGAAGTCTGCATAGTTCTCTCGCTGAGACTTCTCTCCTTCGTCAGTTTGACGAGGCGCCTCTCAATATCTGCAAAGTCCTGTTCGTAGATATGGAAGCTGTTTGTGAAATCGATGTAAGCGCCTGTATTGATCTTCTCTCCAGTGAACTCGCTAACTTGCTGGGCTATGCGTTGCTGCAGTTCTGTTAATGCATACATATTCCAGAAGGCTGCCTTGTAGGCGTCTCTGGATCTCCAGCAGGTCTCCATGATAAGCTCGGAATCAATGATGCGGAACCAGACTCTCTGGAGGCAAGGGGGGTGTTCGAGACCTGGATCCACTGAAGGTTTCCAAGTTATGGCTTGTGCCCTTCGGGTGTATCCAAGAATCGAAAAGCTCTTCCCACCCATCTCCACTTCTCTCTTCTCACACAGTTTCTTTATGACGTAGTCTATCTGATTGATTCTCTCACTATGAGAGATACTGTAATCGAAGAGACGTTCGTGATATTCGTATGGACGTTTTCCTTCGTGGACAAAGTGATCCTCTGAGCCTTCAACCACCTCTTTGACATATTTCTCAAGGTCGCCCAGGCCCCCGCATAGGCCTCCCTTATGAATCCTAGGTTCTGAAAAAGGCTCATCCACAACCATGAGCATGGTGCAGTCTTTGCTCCATTGGTTGTACTCCGTGTAGACGGTGATGCCATCTCTCCAGGTCTTCAATACAGCCTCCTCCCAGGTGACTGGGAGATTCTTGCCTGTAACGAGAAATGCTTTCAAGTCGTTATGCTCTCCTATAACAAATCTGTAAGGCCTAGATCCCCTCATCTCTTTGAGCAAATACTTTATGGGAGGAATAACAACTTTTTGCCACACTCCTCAGCTAGAGGAAAGCTTCCGTTTTTTCTGGACCTCTAGTCTGTCCTGATCTCGGTACCGATGTGATAGTATTTTCCTCGGGAGAGTTTGACCCACTTCTGTTCTTCTCTCCAATGAAGCCTGACATCGATGAAACACCAGAGTTGGAGTAGAGCGTCTAGGGTTAGGAAGACCGGTATATACGGAATGAATCTGGCCTTTTTGACCTTGTACATCCCCCATACCATGGCGATATTGTGCAGAAGGAAAGGTGAGGCTGAGAAGAATATCAGAGAGTTGTTAAGATCAGAGAGGAGATGATTCCTGACTAGGATCCCCAAGAATAGTAGGAGCGATAATATAGCTGTTATCTGAATTCCTTGTGGTAGTGAGCCGATTATCCTGTCAGATCTTCTAGTTTTGCCGATGACCTCCTTCGATTTGAATGAGTACCATCGCCTCCTCTGTCGCACGTATTCGTCTATGCCCTCGACCTCTTCTTGCCAGACGTTTGCATCAGTGACTGCAACCTTCCAGCCTTTCTGGTGTATCTTCACGCTGAGCTCTAGGTCTTCGAGAAGGCTTCTGCCGTGGCTTCTTCCAATGTCTGACCATGTGCTTCTTCTTAGGGCATAGTTGCACCCACACAGCGGTTGGAAGTTTGATATTCTTATTTTGCCGTCTCTGCCCGTGTACGCTATGTTGTTCCACCATTCATCTTCTACTGCTCTCAGTCTTGTGAAGAAGTTCTTGTGCCAATTTCCGCAGTGTGTTATCCCGGAGGCGGCTCCAACCTTCGGGTCGATGAAGGGTTGGACTATCTTCTTGACCCAATCCTTCTCGCATACGCCGTCAGGATCTGTGAGCGCTACTATTTCCCCCGTTGCTTCTTTCTCGATTGCCTCATCAAGTACTGGGGCTTTCCTGTCGTAAGCTTGCTTTGGTCTGTAGTATTTGATGAGTTTCTTTTCTTCATAACGTTGACAGATGTAGAGGGTCTCATCGGTGGAGTTGTTGTCATAGATTATGATCTCAAGCTTTTCATCGGGGTAGTCTTGGCTGAGAAAATTCTCAATCTTTCGCTCGATTATGTTTCCAGATTGCCATGCATAGGCCATCGCGGTGACTCGTGGAAAATACTGTATTTGCCTCGACGGTGTCTTGGAATTCCAAACCAAAAACATATAGTAGAAGGATAGTAGGAGAAGTAGCACTATAGCTATGATGTTTGGGGCCGAGGCTAGACTGTAAGAGAAGCCCAATCGAGACGTCTGGCCGTAGCTATTATGCGTTCGTTATTTATCGTTATCCAGAGCTATCCATTTCGCTACATGATGTCTAATGTCATTAAGCGTCATCACTACGCATAAATACGTAGTTACTTGAGAATTAGTAGTCGCTGGCTAACTTGAATCCACCAAGACTCAGGCTTAGAATGCTCGACATCATGACTTCAATGGTCTTCGGCGTTGCCGCGGGGATCCTAGCTTCAGTACTGGAGAGAGTGGACGCCGCAATGACGGGGGGTAACGCAACCCCATTAGGGTACTCAAATACTTATGCTTGGATTCTGATCTCCGCATATCTTTACGGACCCCTCGGCGCATTGATCACTACAGAAGTCCAAGCGCTAATAGGTCTTTTGACCGCTGCAAACCCACTCTCTTGGCTTTGGCCTATTGTAAACGCTTTTTTTGCGGTTGTAGCTGGTTCGACGGCTGTGGCAATACAGAGAATCCGTCCTGAGACATCAACTAGAACACGGATGATAATCATGAGTGTTGCCCTAGCTTTTCTCGACATCCCCGCAGTGTACTTTGTGGTGATAATGGTCTTGCGTCTGCCTATGATCGCATACTACTTGGCTTTACCAATGTATTTTGGCCTTCAACTGGTTCCGTCAACACTTCTTGCCTACTTGCTCTTGAGAGCCTTGAGTCAAGTTTTGAAGATCTAAAGTATTCGAGGTTCGCGTTTTCGGAGGTCATCATACTCGCTTATGCTATTCTAACCTTGAAAGCAGGTCTTCATAGTGATTACCATGCTTGATCCTGTCACGGTGGGTCACATATTGATGGATATTCGTGTTCAGGTGGATCACTATCTTAGGCCTGAAACAATCTTCAACACCCTCCATGGCGTAGGACCCCAGGTTGTGATTCTTATAGGGGCCGGCGACGTAGTTCGCCTCTGATATAAGGGGTTTTTCAGGTTCCTCCTCATCGTGTCAGGGTCGTTGACACTACTGGAGTTGGAGATGCTTCTTCAGCAGGCTTCATCACAGCCCATCTGAGAAACTCGGTGCCGACTGTATAGTTTTCAATTGCATCGGCACCTATCTCTAGCCTTGTTCTAGTAGCATAGGCTACGATTTGAGGGCTTAATTTTTAAATTAGGAGGCGGGTTACCAATATTGTTGGATTTAGACTTGGGTCCGTTGAGTCGCATAGGGCTGTTGCTAGTCCTGATATATAGTGCCTCGACTCTCCTAGCTACTTCTGACGTAAGAGCGACAGGTCGTGTAGCTATCCACGATAATCTTTCGACGTACTACGACAACTCAGGTTACTTGCATGTGGTAGGAGAAGTCGAGAATGTCGGTGATAGTGACATTAGTTTCGTTAGACTTACGGCAAGTTTCTATGACAGCAACGATACAATTGTCGGCACAGACTTTACTTATGCCATGCTGGACATACTTCCTCCCAAGACGAAGTCTCCCTTTGAAATCACTCTATCTGACCGCAAGATAGCCCGCAAAGTTGACCACGTCAGAGTCGTCGGTGCGTTCCAGGAAACGCTGCAGAAGCTTTCACGAACGCTGCTAATACCGTCGCACAGTAGCCATACTGACAGTTTAGGTTATCTCAATATTGTTGGAGAAATCAAGAACAACGGAACACAACCATCGACTTACACAAAGATAGTGGTTACCTGCTACGATAACAGCGGAAAAGTTGTGGCCGTTGACTTCTCGTACATTGATCCTAAGAACCTCAACCATGGTCAAAGGGCCCCCTTTAAGATGACTATTGATAAAGATCGGAGTAGTCAAGTAGCCAAGTACGAGTTGCTAGTTGAGAGCAATGAAGCAATCCTTATCCCAGAGTTTACATCTATCCTTCCGCTCTTAACCTTAGTCTGCCTCTTGGCACTGACGATATTGCGAAAACGGAGAGGCCATTTTTTGATATCCCACAACCGACATACCGAACGATGTTGTTTAAGCCGTTCCTTTAGAGACCCTCTCGGCAAGTTTTATCTTTTGATTCAGCAGAATCACTCTCAGTGATTGAAATGTCATTCTGCTCAGGGTGCGGTGCGGCCCTTCCTCAAGAAGCCACCTACTGTTGGAGTTGTGGCTCAAAGGTTTCAAAAGCGGAACCTGGAGTCAGGCGTGAGGAGTTTGAGGTCTCAGGGAGCCAGTTGCTAGATAATGTGAAGGAGCTGATCCATGAAGGAAACATTCGACGAATTGTGATCAAACAGAATAACATGACCCTGATTGAGATCCCCTTAACCATTGCCGTGGTTGGGGCGTTTCTAGCTCCGATCTTGGCTGCTGTTGGAGCCCTTGCAGCCCTAGTGACAAACTGTACGATTACGGTTGAGAGAGTAGAGAGTACCTGACTCCCTCGAATAAGTCAGCCTGTCCAACTCCTTACGGCACACATCTGAGTCTGCTAGCCTTGTCCATTTCATGCAGACTCTTTCCCAGATGCCGCTCTGACGTATTCTGAAGCTATTTGCTGAGCCAACCTTGCGACCTCGACCCCAGACCGGCCTAGGATCGTGATCATGGGCTCCTTGCCCCAGTCGCCTCTATGAAAGATTATGTCTGGAACCCGATCAATCTCCTTGATAGCTTGCTCGGCGCCCCAACTTGCTGTCCTCCCTTCCACAGACTTGATTTCAGGCGGCTCTCGCGCTCTATCATAGGATGATAAAGTAAGTTTCAGTCTCTCGCAAATTCGCAGTATGTCATCTGAGAATCTAATGTTCATTGCAGCTCTAAAAGTAGGATCATGCCTGTTGGCTACGAGAACTGTTGCAGCAACGTGCCCGGACGATCCGAACTCTGGCTGCGCTGACGCACGTGCTTGCTTGCCGATCCTTACTATTCTTCCCGGTATAGCCGCTACATCCTCTGGACCCCTAGGATTCGAAAGTGACATCGCAAGGTTTGTCTGCGACTCAGGCATGAGGCGGTAGAAGTTCGGGTCTATCTCAAGAATACTCACGGCCTCTGAGATGCTCCGAAGTACGGAATATCTCTCAGCCTCCCTGTAGAGGCCAGCCAAAGGGTTGACGGGCCCATGCCCCCTTCCAAGCTTGAGGCCAAATCTTATCGCGTCTGTCACAAGTTCCTTTGCCGATGCGACTGCTTCGCTGATCTTTTTGCCTTTTGCCATCTCCGCTGCGATGGCAGCCGAAAAGGTGCAACCTGTTCCATGGGTTGTATTCGTGTTGAGACGTTCAGCCTCAAGCCTCTTTACGGCCCCATCGACGTAGAGTATGTCAATGACTCGCTCTCCCGGAATGTGACCACCCTTAACTACCACGGCCTCGACACCAAGCGCCGATATCTTTCTTGCCGCCACCACAGCATCATCATGAGACTTGATCCTAAGTTCTGAGAGAGCCTCGGCTTCCGGAACATTCGGGGTCACAACCTTAGCCAAGGGAAGGAGCTTGCTCTTCATGGATTCGACAGCATCCGGTTCAAGAAGGGTTGCTCCGCTCTTTGCCACCATCACAGGATCTACAACAGTTGAAAAACCATGTTTTCTGATCGCTTCTGCAACAGCCTCTATTATCTCAGAGGTGTGGAGCATTCCCGTCTTTGCGGCATCGACACCTATGTCCTCGACAACAGCGTCTATCTGAGCCCTAACAATGTCGGGGGAAACGTCTTGAACTGCGTCAACCCTCAAAGTATTCTGTGCAGTCACTGAGGTTACAGCGCTCATGCCGTGGACCCCCAAAGCAGCGAAGGTTTTAAGATCCGCCTCTATTCCAGCACCGCCTCCAGAGTCAGAACCGGCGATAGTCAATGCTCTTGGGAGTTGCTTGCTTGACGGATAGCTCAAAGACTTCATCTTGTCGCCCAGCTTACTAGCTAGTAAGTTAACGTGGCCAATATGAATCTTGGAACCGGCCGCCCAAGCCAAGGCGCGTAAGCCACAACAATGTGATAACAGATCATGCCTACTAGCCATGCTCCAACGGCGCGGATGTTAAACCCCCTCGACACTATTATAGTCCTCCGATCTTGTAGAGTTCTTCGATCACATATCTTCTACGCTTGGTGAGCAGGTGGTTGATGACCACTATCAATAGAGGAACGCCGATTATATGGCAATGCAGATAATTGTGAATACAACAATCCACAAGGTCGAGTTTGAGCAGTTGATCGTTGCAGGATATGACCCGCGTGTGCCAAAAGAGGGGCTGACCGTGCCCATGGTTGGGATGCCATATTCGCTGCCAATAGCGTTGCCCACCATCTCCGCCAGGAAGGCGTCCTGAAGGCTTAGGGCTGGCACAAGTAATACACCAGCCAATAGGACGAGCAGCCCAACACCTAGACTGGACCATAGTGCAAGATAGTCGATCAAGACAAGATACCTTGACTCTGGCTTTACAGGCTCTATCCCCCATTCAAGCGGCGCATGAGGCTTTGGGAGACTAGGACTCCATCTGTTGGTGCAGACTACCTGCAAGGAGGCCAGATGGATCGACTAAGGAGTAGGCTCAACATCTTTCCTCCTCCGGCATTATCCAGATCAGGTTGAAGGAGTCGATGGAGTTGCAAGCCATCCTCTCGGCTGGATCTACCCAGCTCCCCGATCCAAACTAACCTACGAACCTTGAACTATGTGAGGCTTCATTCTGTCATCGAAGGCCACACGGCCTATTCTAATGAACATCCCACGTTAAAGCAATTGAATCATGGTCTTAGTGCTTGAGATGTATCAACAAATCAGCTTTCTTAGCTATGGTTTCAACTATTCTTCGTTCTATTTCGGAGACACCTGTGCCAAGATCGTTCTCAAAAGTCGTTCCGTAGTAGGCGTTTGCAGCAAAGGTATCGGCTTGGTCCATGGCCTTGAAGGCTTTCTCAAATCTTCTGGATTGAAAGTAAAGGGAGAGATCGTTAATGAATAGAATAGGTGTCACATCGTTCAGGTATTGACCTATGGATTCCTCGATCGAAGTAGCATTCTGTTCAACTTGGTGGAGGAGTTCGTCTCTGTTCTTAGCTGTAAGGCGGGGGGCGTAGACCTTCTTGGGTTGGAGTATGCGAACTGTTGATGGTAACTTGACCATGTCGGTGATCTTCCCACCGATGACTTTTCCGTCGTGAAACATTCTTTCCGGAGCCATGTCGATGACTGTTATTTCTTTAGGTTTGCTTATACTGAGGGCATCCAAAAGTAGTCTAGCTGTAAAGCTGGTCTTACCAGTCGAGACATCACCCAAGATGAGTATCTTCTTGTGAACTATTTGGGAGAAAGAATACTCAGCCGGGAGTTCTCCTGTACCCTCGTTCCCTCGACTGAAACCGGATGAAGAACTCATGTCCATGCTTCCCTGCACATATGGATCTACCTGAAGTCGAGATATCTTTGATCGTGAGCCTTTCCTTAGGGAAGAAGGTTTCTGCTCTTGTGCATAGCCAGAAGTATTTCAAAGCCAAGAATCTAGCTTGGAATGCTGGGAACGCAGATATCGTTCCGGTGCCGAGAGCCACCACCGCCACAAACATAGCATACCACTGACTTAAGATTACCTCCCGATCCCGTTCATCATATGCTGGGCAGGATAGACTTAGTCGGACCAATCGGGAAAGATAAAGGTGACAGTGCAACAGCGGTGGCAGCGATGACCGCTGTTGCCGCAGCTTTTCTGTACGAGGTGAGCACCTCTCTCGTGAAATTCAGCTGCACCAAGATAGGTTAGCAGGCCCTTCTTTGGCTACGGTTGTCCATTTCACATCGAGACCACGTGCTGATTGGCGGAGGGGGGCGGATTAATCTATTTAAACATCTCTTGCCTCGATATCTAAATTCATCAAAGAAGCATTCTATCAAGAGGATTGTTGGTAAGTGGTGCAGCCATGAGACGATTTCATCTTGCCTCTGAAGAAGAGATCAAGACGGGGAAAACAACTGATGTCTATTTCGTAAGGACCAAGGAGATATTGCAGGCCAAGGGCCTCGCGAAGCTACGTGTTGTTATGGAGGCTACCGCTAGCGGACTTCCAAATGGTTGGCACTGGGCCGTGCTTTGCGGAATCGATGAGGTTACATATCTCTTTGGAGGGCTACCTGTGGACGTCTATTCAATGGATGAAGGAACTATCTTCAAGCCCAGAGACATAAACGGGATACGCGTACCCGTCTTCACCATTGAAGGTAGCTATGGAGAATTTTGTGAGCTTGAGACCCCCCTTCTCGGTCTGATTTGCCAGGCGTCAGGCATAGCTACTAAAGCAGCCAGAGTCCGCAAGGCTGCTCAAGACAAATTCGTAATCTCCTTTGGCATAAGAAGGGTTCACCCTGGGCTATCAAGAATGATCGACAGAGCTGCCTACATCGGAGGACTAGATGGTGTCTCCAGTCTCTCAGGGGCTGATACGATAGGAAAAAAACCTGTAGGAACTATGCCGCACGCACTCATAATGGCCTTCGGCGATCAAGTCAAGGCCTGGAAGGCCTTTGACGAAGTCATGCCTGAAGATGTTCCGAGAATAGCGTTGGTGGACACCTACTATGACGAGAAGACTGAAGCCATAATGGCTGCGAACGCTCTAAAAGGGAGACTGCACGGCGTCAGGCTCGACACCCCGACATCGAGAAGGGGGGATTTTCTGGAACTCATAAGGGAGGTCAGGTGGGAGCTTGACATAAGAGGTTACAGAGATGTCAAGATCTATGTCTCGGGCGGACTGGACGAGGAGAGCATCGAGAAGCTCAGCCGAGCTGGAGCTGATGGCTTTGGCGTTGGAACCTCAATAAGCAACGCTCCAACAATCGATTTTGCTCTGGACATTGTCGAGAAGGAAGGTAGACCAGAGGCCAAAAGGGGGAAACTTGGCGGTAGAAAACAGGTTTGGCGTTGCCCCAAATGTATGGAGTGCTTGGTTCTGCTAGCTGATATGGAGCAACCTAAATGCCCGAGGTGCCTAGGCATGACAGAGCCTATGCTTAGGCCAATCATAAATAAGGGGGAGATCTTAGGAAGACTCCCAGAAGCATCTCTGATAAGGCAACATGTACTTGAACAGCTGAAGAAGTTTGACCTTTGACAGATCGATCAGTAGCAGAGTGAGACTTGACAGGCTGACAACAGTAGCGGTCTTCGCGATTCTGGTGCTGGTCTCCATAGTCTTAGCCTCCGCAGTGTTCACCACGACAGGTCTTCGGGGCCTCTACTCCCTGTTCATAGGCCTAGGTTATGCCGGAGCATTCATCTCTGGACTGGTAGGTACGAGTTCGCTTATGATCTCTGTATGTCCGCCACAAATAATTGTCTTCGTCCTCAGCGATCCATCCTTAGGCCTCAGCCCACTGCTTGTTGGGGTCACGGCGGGCATCGGTGCTGGGATCGGCCAGTACGCGCATTACTATATTGGTCAAGGCGGAAGATACATACTTCCAGAGAAGTATAGAAAGAGAATCGACGTTTGGAAACCTAGGATAGAGAAATTCGGCGCGATACTGATATTTCTCTTCGCAGCAACTCCTCTGACTCCTGATGATGTGGTCTGGATTCCGTTGGGGATGATGAAGTACTCGAAGAAGAAGGCTCTGACAGCCTCTATAGCTGGAAAGACCATTATGCTTGTTGCTTTTTCGTACGCAGGCTACTATGGTCTCAATTTGGTTCATAGTTGGTTGCGCATGTAGTCCCTGGGGGTAAGGAGCGCGTAATCTGATCAGTCTTGCTGACTGCGCAATAGTCTACTTTGACAACCCGCCTTTATCGTGTCTGTGCTATTGACTTTGCGGTATCTCTTCAACACTTTTCTTTTGAGTTCTGTTCCGCACACTTCACATCTATGCTCAAGGTAGCTGTGGGAGTATCTTCTAAAGCACGCTGGGCAGTACAGGGACCAGTTGAACTCATACTTTATGCCAAACGTAGCTAGGAACGTATAGTTGAGGCCCAGATGCTCCGCGACATTCTGTATAGCGTAGTCGTCGCTGACTATTACAGGGTTCACCCCGTCCAGCCTCAGATCCAGAGCCAGCGCGAGCACCAGTAGATCGGCCTTGGAGAGGGCCCATCTTTCCCCAAGTTTTCGAGATGCCCTTCTCACCGCTTCAAATGATGACTGACGAGGAGACCTGATCAACAAGAGGTTGCTGTCTCTGGATGTTGTGAAGCGTAATGCTGCCATGCTCTTTGGTGGCAGCTCGAATCCAACCTCTGGGACTGAGTATACCTCTCCCTTGATCATTGAGGGATTCACTCCCATCACTAACGCTGAAGTGTCAAGTATGTACGCGTTCATACTCTCTCGATCTCCAACTTGGGAGGACGCGCCAAGCTTCGACTCAGGAATGAGGAATCTAACCTTACGAAGACCGCCTTATTCTTGGACTTCCTGATGGTAAGTCGAGCCTCTGAATTCAGCTGTTTGGTGTAGCGGCCATCAACCGTGACGATGGCTCTGATCTTCGGGTCTACCAGTCTGATATGTATATCACCTGCGGAGGAAAGGACAAGTGAACTCACACAGCTAGAAGGACAGATGAATACCGTAGTGAAGGCTTCCAGAGATGTCTCAAGGACCGGCCCGCCTGCTGCGAGTGCATGAGCCGTTGAGCCGGTTGGGGTGGCAACTATCAGGCCGTCAGCCCTCTGCTCAATGACTTTTCTATCGTCATGTCTTAACTCGAAATGTAGCATCTTCCAAGAGGTTGCGGGAGTGATCAGTGCTTCATTTAGGCCATCAGTCAAGATCTTGTTCTCGAAATACACCGAGAGCTTTGCGTGCTCCTCCAGTCTATGCCTTCCCAGCAGACACTCCCCCAAAGCCTTCAACGCGTTCTCGGGTTCAACCTCTGTCAAGTATCCCCGTCTGCCCATGTTAACAGCCAGTATGGGCACCTCGGACCTCGGGATGCTCATGCTTGTCTTCAGAACTGTTCCATCACCACCAACAGCAACTATGAGATCAGCATCCATCTCTGAAAGGGGCACGCCCCCATCGATGCTCTTCAGCCTTGCGAATTCAATCTCAGGGAGGATGTTTACTTTCCGCGATTTCAGATGCCGGCAAATGCTCAATGCCAGCGCGAGAGCTTCCTCGCTGTCCAGACGTGGAACGACCCCGACGTTCTTGATCAAAAAACCTCACCTGCAGTTTGAGGAGAGTCAAGCGTTATAGTTGCTTATCTAGCCTTAAGATGTTGCGTTAAGCCTCCAGTAAGTCTTTTAGCTTGTGAAGTGTAGAAGAGTCGCGACCTCGAGGAGACCCAGATGAGCAAACCAGTCGACGTAGGAAGCATAAAAGTCGGCCAGTACATCCTCATAGACAACGAACCCTGCAGGATCGTAGAATATGAGAAGAGCAAACCAGGCAAACACGGAGCTGCCAAAGCAAGGATCGTGGCCATAGGACTCTTCACCGAACAGAAGAAGAACGTAATCAGCCCCGTAGACGCAAAAATCGAAGTTCCCATTATCGAGAAGCGAAGCGGCCAAGTCATATCAGTCATGGGTGGAGGCATTCAGATAATGGATCTAGAGAGTTACGAGACCTTCGAGACGACTTTGCCAAAAGAGGGGGACCTCAGATCAAAACTCACCTCTGGAGTAGAGGTTGAGTACTGGAAGATGCCCGGCGGAATCAAGATCGTCAGAATAAAATGATCTCTTCGGCTTCACACCATGAGGCAGCAATTTTGGTTGAGAATAGATGCCCTACGTAAGACAGATGAAAATAAGGCATGGGATGCGACTCACAGATATCACAAAGGAGATGGGTAAGGCCGGCGTCCTGGGCGCTGGAAGATTTGCGCGAGCAGTCGCGATTGTAAAAGAGACCTTCAGCAAAGACTATACTTGTTTTCTCTCCCTCGCCGGACCAATGGTGGCTGGTGGCCTAAGACAGATAGTCCGCGATCTAATCGATCAGAATTACCTAGATGCCATAATCTCAACCGGCGCCAACATGACGCATGACCTCATAGAGGCATTAGGACACAGACACAGCATTGGAGAAGCAACAGCCAGAGACACATACCTAAGAGAAAGAGGAATCGGCAGAATATACGACATAAACATCAAAATGAAAGCATTCGAGGATAGTGAGAGAAAGATCTACAAGATCCTTGAGAGCCTCCCAGAAGAAAGGAGAAAGAACATAGCAGGATACGAAATTCTCTGGGAGATTGGGAAAGCCCTCAGAGACAACAACTCGATCCTGAAGACAGCCTACAGGAAAGGGATGCCGATAATCTGTCCAGGTATTCAGGATTCAATGCTTGGCATGAACCTCTGGACATACAGCACACTAAAGACACTCATGATAAACCAGCTGAAAGACCTTACCAAGCTATCCGAGATAGCTTTTGAAGCAGAGAAAGTCGGTGCGATAATCATCGGTGGAGGTGTACCCAAGCACCACCTATTGATAGCCAACCTCCTAAGAGGAGGAGCCGATGCCGCACTCCAGATAACCATGGATAGACCTGAGGCTGGAGGCTTCAGCGGCGCCCCACTTGAGGAGGCCATAAGCTGGCGGAAGATACGAGACGAGAAGAAGATTGTTACCCTGATTGGTGACGCCACAATACTATTCCCCTTAATAGTCGCAGCTGCTCTAGAATAGCCGCCAAGTAGACCAACCTAACGTTGGAAATACAGAAGGAGCCAAGACAAACGCATTGAGCACACTTGAGAGCCTAGGAAAGTCCCTCAGCGACACAGTCAGGAAGCTCATGCGGCTGCCGATCGTTGACGAAAAGGCAGTAAAAGAATTGGTCAAAGATCTTCAGCGAACCCTTCTGGCAGCAGATGTCAATGTGAATCTTGTTCTGCAGATATCAAAAACCGTAGAGGAGAGATCTCTTGAGCAGACCCTGCCTCCTGGCGTATCGCGAAGAGAACATGTCATAAAGGTTCTCTACGAGGAGATTACACGGTTTCTAGGAGAGAAACCGACAAAGCTCTCTCTGGAGCCGGGAAAGACAACAACCATAATGCTTGTGGGGATTCAGGGAAGCGGAAAGACAACTGGTGCAGTCAAACTCGCAAGGTTCTACCAGAAACGTGGACTCAAGGTGGCCATCGTATGCACGGATACATTCAGGCCGGGCGCGTTTGAACAGCTGAAACAACTAGCAGACAGTGTAAACACCTTAACATTCGGGATAAAGACAGAGAAAGATCCTGAGAAGATAGCCCGTCGAGGTCTGGAGGCACTTCGCAAAGAAGGCTATGATGTCATAATAATTGACACAGCCGGACGCCACAAGAACGAGAAAGACCTTATGGAGGAGATGAGGAGACTATCAGGCGCGATAGACCCTGATGAGGTCATGCTCGTCATAGATGGAACGATAGGTCAGCAAGCATCGACACAGGCAGCAGCCTTCAACCAGTCAACCCCGATAGGATCGATATATGTAACCAAGCTGGACGGATCGGCTAAAGGCGGCGGTGCTCTCTCGGCTGTAGCAGCAACAGGGGCCAAGATCAAATTCGTAGGAACAGGAGAGAAGATCGATGATATCGAGCAATTCATTCCCGCAAACTTCGTCGGGAGGCTCATGGGTATGGGTGACATCCAGGCCCTCGTCGAGCGAGTCAGGGAAGCTGAGTTCAGCATCACAAAAGAAAAGGCCCGAAGCATGCTCTCTGGGAGATTCACACTCAAGGATATGTACGATCAGATGGAGGCCGTAAGAAAGATGGGCCCGCTCAAGAAGATCTGGAGCATGCTGCCTGGAGGCTACAACCTCCCAGAAGAGATGGCCGATGTTGCCGAGAAGAAGCTAGACTCTTGGCGAGTCATAATTCAATCAATGGGCGTGGAAGAGATCGAGGATCCAAAGGTTATAGACGCCTCAAGGGCGCGGCGAATCGCGAAAGGTTCAGGAAGAAGCGAAAAAGATGTCAAAGAGCTTCTAAATCAGTACTCGGCTATGAGGAGGATGATGAAGTCCATGAGGCGACAGAAGTCCACACTGATGAGGAAACTACCATTCAACTTGAAGCAATCCAAGAATTGTTTATAAGATGAGTGTGTAAGAAGGGATGAGACTCTGCCTGCAGTAACCATACCGGAGATGGCCTGATAATGGTGAGGAAATCGAAAGGTTACCGTTCAGCCACCCGATCTCTCTTCAGCAAGAAGCCACGCCAGAGAGGGAAGATAGGTCTGAGCAGACTCCTCCAGCCCTACGAGATTGGAGACCGTGTAGTCATAAAGGTGGAGCCCAGCTTCCATAGAGGTATGCCTCATAGGAGATTCCACGGAAGGGTCGGTATTGTCAAACAAAGGCGTGGGAGGAGTTACCTAGTGGCTGTTGCCTTTGGCAGCGAAGATAAAGAAGTCATCGCACGGCCCGAACACCTTAGACTGTTCAAGGGATAACCAATGCCGAGGAAAATCCTTGAGCAGGCCGAGGCCTCGACAGCTGAGGCCAGGAAGATACTTGAGCGGGCCGATGAGGAGGAGCTTGGAGAATTCCAAAAGAGAGTTTTAGAATACGCACAGAAATTCTCAAAGCTCAAGGCAGAGAGAGCACGAAAGCTCGTCGAGGAATTGACATCCGATTTCGGAATAGATAGAAAAGGGGCCGTTCAAGTAGTGAACTGCATGCCCAAGAGCGTGGGAGAACTCAGAGCTGCTCTATCATCCAAGGTGAGAACCCTCACTACAGAGGAACTTGAAGGGATGCTCAAAGTAATCGATAAGGCCAGAGAAAAAGAATAGACGCCATCTAGATCACATTAACATAGCTTATCCAACGACAGATGCCCAGATAACTTGGACTGGCCTTGAGATTCAGACAGCTAATTCTGAGAGAAGTCACCTCTCATTCTAGAGTTTGAGGAAAACCTTTTCTTAAGGAAGCCATCCATAATAGTAACCGGAAGTATTGACCTTGCCCCAACCCTCCTGCAGTAATCACTTTGGCATAAGGCTTGGACTGAGGGATTCTTCCTAGCTGCTATTATCCTGGCTAATCCGACTGTAGGAGGCAGATTTAATGTCAACTTATACGAAACGGTACGGAGAGAGGGGGCTAGAGAATAGAGAGTTCAATTATGAGGCGCCTGTAAAAAGAATGTACGAGGAGTACGCGTACGTACTTGATTATCTTCCAACAGGAAGAACCTCCCAAGATCGCCACAGACACATCGCCGCCCCAACGGTCCAAGTAGTCGGCGAAGACTACCTAACGCTTCTGGAGCTGGAGCTCAGGTTCGGGGCCGCAGTGAACCTTCATGAGAGGCTGTACGTTGGAAAGGATAAACGTGACAAAGTTGAGAGAATCATAGGGAGGATAAGCTACGACGAATTAACAGCCACAGCTAAAGTTGAGCTACCAGTCATTCTTGAAGAACTCATCAGAAAACGTGAAAGCGACTTTGTAGACTTCTTCAACAAAGCGCAAGCCATAACGTCTAGGATGCACGCTCTTGAACTTCTGCCAGGAATAGGCAAGAAATCTATGTGGCATATTATAGATACTAGAGAGAAGAAGCCGTTCGAGAGCTTCAGCGACATTCAGGCTAGGGCTGGAATACCTGACCCAGTAAAGACCATCGTAAGAAGAATAGTAGAGGAAGTGACCGGCGAGTCGAAATATAGGCTATTCATAAGGGCAACCTAATGTATGAAAGAGGCCTCCCACGATCATTCATACCCAAGAAGAGACTCGGCCAAAACTTTCTGGTAGACAAGAAACCCCTAGAAAACATTCTGAGGTTCGCAGAGATCTCATCGAGCGACACCATACTTGAAGTGGGCGCCGGGCTAGGCACACTCACACAACTTCTCCAGAGCAAAGCGAGAAAAGTCATAGCAGTAGAGAAAGACCCCCAACTCGCCGATTTCCTGCAAAAGAGATACCACAGAAATCCAAGAGTCGAGGTAGTTAAGGCCGACATTCTCAAGATGGAACTTCCAAGCTGCGACAAAGTAGTGGCAACACCACCATACAACATCTCATCAAAACTCCTGTTCCTGCTCCTCAACAAGCAAATCCGGATGATGGTACTAGTCTTCCAGAAGGAATTTGCTGAGAGACTAGTCGCAGAGCCAGGGACAAGAGATTACAGTAGGTTAACCGTCATGACTGCTCACAGAGCTCACGCAGAGATACTCGGATACATCCCCAAAGAGTCCTTTAGGCCGAGACCAAAAGTCGACTCAGCAATAGTAAAGATCACGCCAAAGGAACCAAACCACATGATCAATGAGGAGATGTTCGCAGACCTCGTTAGAGGATTATTCACTCAGAGGAGGAGAAATCTACGAACCGTTCTCAGACACTACATTCAACGGAGGATTCAGACCCCTCCAGAAGACCTCCTTAATTCAGATATTCCTAGCAAGAGAGTCTATCAGATGTCTGTGGATGAATTTGAGAGACTCACCTACTTACTGATGAGTCAAGACAAAGGCTGAACCAGTTCTGTGAAGACCATTGGAGATCCGTATCGTACTTGTAGAACCAGAGCATGACGGGAACGTAGGCCTCATTGCACGTGCAATGAAGAACTTCGGATATGATGATCTCTGGCTTCTCAATCCAAAAGCCAGACTAGGCCCGGAGGCAATATCAATGGCCAGCCACGCCAAAGACTTGCTAGCAAAAGCGAGGATAGTTCAGGACCTAGAAGAAGCACTTAAAGACTGTGACTACGCCGTCGCAACCACGGCAATAGTTGGGAGGAGCCTGTCAAATCTTGCGAGGACACCGCTATCCCTGAGAGAGTTCGCTCAACGAGTCTCTGGTTTGAAAGGCAAGACTGCGATACTCTTCGGCAGAGAAAGCAAGGGCCTCAACAATATGGAAATCGCTAAATGCGATATAGTGGTAACGATCCCAGCCAGCAGCAATTATAGAACACTCAACATCGCCACAGCGGTATCCATAACGCTCTATGAACTTCAGACAACAGCAAAGAAAGAGGCTGGCGAATTCGAGAGGGCTAGCAAAGAAGCCAGATACAGACTACTGGAGACATTCGAGAAACTCACAAAAGAGGCACAGCTACCTCCACACAGGGTCCCACTTACTAAACGAGCTTTGGCCAACGTGATCTCACGCGGCCTAATCTCGAAAAGAGAGGCAAGCTTAATGATAGGAGTCATTAGAAGAGCCACAGACAGAATACGACTAAGAGACGCAAAGAGAGCCCATAGGGACTGAGCGCAACAGCTCGCGCGCCTGCATGGATGTTTAAATAACACTGATTAGTCAATCTTCGCAAAAGGCGAGTTGGCATGAAAGGCAGAAACTACAGGACACCCAGAGGTCAGCCATACACACGAGTCGAGTACATTCACGGTCAACCAACGCCGAAAATATCGAAGTTCGTGATGGGTACCCCAAAAGAAGCCTATGACTACAAGGTGACGCTGATCTCCCAAGCCCACATCCAAGTACGCCACAACGCCTTAGAGGCCGCAAGGATCGCAGCTAACAAGATCCTGACAGATGAACTCGGAGAGACGGGATACGTCATACACATCAGGGTCTACCCTCACATAGTACTTCGCGAGAACAAGATGATAGCCACGGCTGGCGCCGACAGGCTCCAAGAAGGCATGCGAAGAGCATTCGGCAAACCCACAAGCCGGGCCGCGAGGATAAGACCGGACCAAGAACTGATAGATATCTACGTGAACGAGAATGCATTGAAACTTGCCCAGAGAGCGCTGGATCAGTGCTCAAAGAAACTGCCCATAGCATGCAAGATAGTCACCAGGAAACTCATAGAGATTCCCAAGAAAATAGCGGCGTAGATATCCGGCAGAGAGGCTCGCAATCTACCATATCACTTCCTTTCTAACAGACAGATCGTGTCTACTGTTGACCATCCCCTACGACCTCGAAATAGAACGCCTGCTGAATGAGATAACGCAGTTCAAAGCAAAACGGATACTCATCCAGATGCCTGACGGGCTCAAACCCTACGGGGTGAGCCTCTCGAAAGTCATTGAAGAGAAAACCTCAGCGGAGGTATTCCTGTCCTCAAGTGCGTGTTACGGAGCTTGCGATATCGCAATCGACCAAGCAAGGCTTCTAAGCGTTGATCTGATCGTACACTACGGGCATACCCAGTTCGCAGCAATCGAGAATCCCCGAGTACTCTTTTTGGATGCTAGGTCACAGCTGGATCTGACATCAGCCCTCAGCAAGGCGGAGTGTGAATTTTCGGGTCTGAAGAGGATAGGTCTCGCAACAACCATTCAGCATCTCGGGGAACTTGACAAGGTCAAAGAATATCTGAGCAGGCTGGGAATAGAGGTTGTCATAGCTCCTTTGGGAGGACACGGCATACGTAGTGGACTGATCATCGGATGTGACTACACACCTCTCAAGATGATAGCCAGTGAGGTTGAGTCCTTCCTTATCATAGGAAGTCAGTTTCACGCCTTGGGGGCTTCTTTGGCGGTCAACAAACCTGTAGTCTTGGTTGACCCATACTCAAACCGAGTCATCGATATGAAGAAGACACGGGAAATGATCATACTGCGTCGTTATGCAGCCATCAGCAAGGCCAAGAACGCAGACATCTTCGGGATAATACTCGGAACCAAGATTGGCCAGTATAATCCCGCAACAGCCTTTTCCCTCAAGGAAAGGACTACAGCCCACGGCAAGGTAGCAACCATCATAGTCGCTGATGAGATTTCACCAAATTCCTTGGAGAACTTTAGTGAAGTGGAGATCTTTGTCAGCACAGCTTGTCCTAGGCTCGCAATTGATGATACAGAGAGATTTGCCAAACCTATCCTATTGCCAAAGGAAGTCCTAGTGGCGATTGGAGAGCTAGAATGGGAAACCCTACTTAGTCAAGGCTTCCTTTGACTACCCGATCTGTAGCTAAGTTAGGGAAACACGATCAAATGATTCGGAAAAAGGAACTTGAGATCCTCCTGGAAAGGGTGGCAACTCATCCAAAACCAAAAGCTTGGTTGGAACAGTACACCATCCCTTCGAGGATCGCTTCTGAGATGCTCTTTATCGCATCAAGTGTCCACACTGACATCAAGGATAGAAGCGTAGTGGATCTTGGTTGCGGAACGGGGAGGCTGGCCATTGGAGCGAGCATTCTAGGAGCAAGAGAGGTCATAGCGGTAGACATAGATCCAGCAGCCATCAAATCCGCCAAGAAGAGTTCTGCAACCCTTGGAGCCCAAAACACAATACATTGGATAAACTCAGACATAGACGCGGTCGGAGGACACTTTGACACCGTACTAATGAATCCACCCTTCGGAACCAGAACCAAACATGCAGACACAAGGTTCCTTTTGAAGGCTCTCTCGACGGCTAATACTATCTACTCACTACACAAAAGGTCAACACGGCACTACCTACTCAAATTCGTAGAAGAGAATCTGGGTAGAATCGAGGCTCTTTATGAAATGCAACTTCAAATACCCAGAACATACAGCTTTCACATCAAGAAAAGCTATGACGTTGAGGTAGACCTTTACATCATAAGACCCAGAACCTAGAAATCCCAGTTCAAGCTCCTCCTTGCTGCCACATAACTTATATGAGTAGTCGACATGGAGAACTGGACACAGACAGCCTATAAGGTCCTGATGATCAATGCCCAAGAAAGTTGCTGAGCGAGATAGATTCGTCGTTCCAGGCTCACGGCTCGGAGTAATCGAGGAGTTCACAGCAGGGAGAGGCACGTATGAGTCTGATGGCGTCATATACTCGCAGAACATTGGTAGCGCAACGATTAGCCCTTCCAGGAACGTTTCGGTGGCTCCAGAGAATTCTCCGACTCTGCCCTCGGAAGGCGAGAACATCATTGGCATTGTTGCAAACGTTCATGAGAAGATGGCTGTGATAGAGATAATCAAGCTTGAAGATAGGCTCATTCCAATGCCTTTTACTGGATTTCTGCAGATATCGGCCTCAAGCCCAAGGTATGAGATAAGCATGACCGATGTCTGCAGAGCAAACGATCTGATAAGAGCTAAAGTCGCCAGTATGAGCGACGGCATCATAAGGCTAATGACTATTGGCAACAATCTGGGTGTGTTGAAGGCTTATTGTTCGAATTGCGGCCACCACCTTACCTTGAGAAGAAAAGTATTGAAATGTGAAAGATGTAATAATGTTGAAAAGAGGAAACTGGCCGACGATTACTCTTCCTTGGGGTAGTACGCGTTTGAAAATCAAGACCCTTGAGAGAACCAAAGACACCTTAAGAATAGAGATAGAGGGTGAAGGACACTCTTTCTGCAATCTCCTTCAGAACACGTTGCTTGAGGATCGAGGTGTCGAAATGGCTGGATATGATATGCCGCATCCGTTGACCTTGAGATCCATAGTCTACATAAAAGTCAAGAAAGATTCCGATCCAAACAAAGCACTTGATAGAGCGTTGAAGAAGATCGTTGAGAGGAGCGACGAATTTCTATCAAAATTCAGCCAGATCACAGGAAAAGCCTGATGAACACTAGTGAAGTAAGAAAGATCCTTATGGATCGGGGTCTTGCCAAGCTCGGTGACGCCTACGTCAATCTAATCTATTCGCTTGCACTCACCGAGATTGAAGGCCAACCTACAGGAGTCAAGGTCAGCGACCGCATACTCGCGGAGGCGGCTAAGACATCTGGACTGAGACGACTGCTTCCCGAGAGAACTAGAAGAAACGATGTCGCAAATGCTGTGGAAGCCCTACTTGTATACACTTGGAGGAGTAAATTCATGACAGCTGAAGAGGCAAAAGATATTCTGAAGGCGAAAGCAAACCTTCAGGAAAGCTTCGCCCACCTAATTGAAGTTGCTGCAAAGAGAATACAAATACCGCTATGAGTACCTAAGGTTGTCTACCCATCCGCAAGATGTTAGCTGAGATTGACTTGGCAGAAATAGGGAGTTAACGGTGGTAACTCCAAGACTACACATAGACAAGAAAGGGGTTAGAGTCCTCGGGGTCTCAGAGAGCTTCATAAAAGGTAAGGGCAGAAAGTCCGTTCTCGCGGGGGTCGTAATGCGCTCAGACCTAGTCATAGATGGCTTCTCTTTCTCAACAACGACTGTCGGCGGACTCGATGCTACAGACGCCGTCCTCGAACTCTACTGGAAACTCGAAAGAAAGGATATCAATTTCATATTTCTAAACGGATGCGTGATCAGTTGGTTCAACATAATAAGCCTCAAGAAAGTTCACGCAGAAACTAGTCTCCCCCTCGTCTGCATCACCTATGAGGAATCGGAGGGTCTGGAGAAATACCTAACAGAATATTTCGGAACCCAAGCCCAAGAGAGAATAGATAGATACAGAGAGAATGGTGAAAGGGAAGAATTAGAACTTCACACTGGAAAGAGAGTCTTTGCCCGGTATTTCGGGCTTGAAAAGAAAGAAGCGTTACGGATTCTCAACAAGTTCACATTGCAGGGCGCCATTCCAGACCCCCTGAGGATCGCCCGCTTACTTGCAAGAGCAATAGTCCAGCAGATGCCAGAGACAATTCTGTGAAACAGCATTCCGATTCCTATTTGTTAGACTTAGTAATCCTTAAATGCGCCGTGCAAAGTAATGGCACGGACGGTCGCTCCAAAACATGCAATTCTGTCCGAAATGCGGAACTACGCTCGTACCAACAAGGAAGGAGAGAAAAATAGTTCTACTCTGTCCCAAATGCAATTATGAAACCAAGAAGGCCACCAAAGAAATCTCGAAGATTCGACACGAGAAAGAGAATATAGTAGTCATCGGACGAGAAGAACAGAAGATAAGAACCCTTCCCAAAACAGCAGCGGTTTGTCCAAAATGCGGCCATACTGAAGCATTCTACTGGTTAGTGCAGACACGTGGCGCCGACGAATCCTCAACGCAGTTCTTCAGATGCGCCCGGTGCGCATCAACTTGGCGTGAAACCTCATAACCAACCAAAACTAAAAGAACTTGCTAATAGACTAGGATTACCATGGGATATCTATGTTCAAGGCAATAGTTCAAGATGCCAAGATATGGAAGAACCTCCTGACGGCAATATCGACACTCATTGAGGAAGCTGACTTCAATGCTACGAGTGAAGGCCTCAAGCTGAGATCAATGGATCCCTCTCACGTGGCCATGGTAGACTTCGAGTGGCCAAAGTCAGCCTTTGAGGAATACACATGCGACACGCCCACAAACATTAGGGTCAACATTACATCGATGCTCAAGCTCCTGAGAAGAAGCAAGAGTGAAGAAAGCTTAGAGATATCGTACGATGAAGCGAACAAGAAAGTAAACCTGACATTGAAAGGAAAGATTCTGAAGAAATTCACAATGCCCACGCTCGAACCTGTAGAGGAGGAGGTCCCGACTCCAAAGCTATCATTCAACACTAGGATCAAGCTCATGTCAGAGACACTAAAAGAAATAATAGAGGACAGCGAGACGGTCAGTGACAACGTCAGGTTTGAGACAAACCAAGATAGGCTTCTAGTAAAGGCAAGTTCTGAACTAAGCAACGTAAACATTGAGCTAACGAAAAATGACGGTGCCCTACTTGAGCTAGATGTCAAGCAGGATTCCGCTGCTACATTCAACCTCAACTATCTCGGCGAGATGGTTAAGGCCGGATCTGCCACCTCAGAGGTAGCCGTGATGGAGTTTTCAACAAATATGCCGATAAGACTCGAATTTGAGATGCTGCAGCAGGGAAGGCTCACCTATTATCTAGCACCTAGGATAGAGGCAGAGTAAGAATACCGAAATGAGTTCGGAAAGAGACAAGGCGCGATACCCGTTCACAACAGAAGCGGCAGATTTCGTCAAGAGTCTGGGAATAGAAGTAGATGATCTAGCATCCGAATCCTACAGTGCTATTCTCAGGAGAGCCGAGGAGAGAATCCGGCAAGCACTGCTCAACCCGAGCGAACTCGCACCTCAAGAACAGGACCCAAACATAGAAGTCCCTTCCTTCCCAACAGCCATCATGCTAATGGCTTACGTTGATAACGAAACAGCCAAGAGAAGATATGCAGTCGCTGAATCAAAAAGCTTCTCCAAGATACTGAAAGATGAATCCTCGGAAAAAATCCTAGGCATAGCCAAATGTACCTTCGGCTGGAACATTCAACCTCTAGACGAGAGCGATACACAAGCGGGGGACTTTCTCCTACACTTCAGGGAATACCTGACCAATACTAGAAATATGAATGAGCTCAAGTGGAAACTTACAAACCGCTTGCTCAAGGGCGGCTACGTTCAGTTGACAAAGGATGAGGCTGCACGACTGATCGAGGAAGAGGTTCAGAGAAAAATACTTGAGAAGACAAAGCGTCCCCCGATTGAACCGCCAGCGGCTCTTCAAAAAGCCCTTGAAGATCTAAAACAAATCGCTTCGGTCAGAAGCCCAATTCAACCTACAATAGAAAGCTTAGTTGTCACCGAAGATATGCCACCATGCATCAAGAGACTACTCGATACACTCTCTTCTGGTGGCAGACTGTCTCACATAGGCAGATTCACCCTAACATCGTTTCTGGTAAATGTGGGTGCTACCGAAGATGATGTCATGAAACTCTTCAAGTCAGCCTCTGACTTCGATGAAACAAAGACAAGATATCAAGTTGAACATATAAGTGGTAAGAGGGGCGGGAGGACGAAGTATACGCCGCCCAGATGTGACACACTGAAGACACATGGAATATGTGTTGTGCCAGATGAACTTTGTCAAAAAATCCGACACCCCCTAACATACTATAAGAGAAGAAGGAGAAGATATCAAAGTGAGAAAGGCTCCAGAAAGACTATGTAGCCCGCAGACGATCTCGATGTCAATAACTTCTTCTTAGGAAACATATCAGTTCACCGAACAAAGCAATCCCCACAATAATCTGATATAAGCTTGAATCATGAGACCACAGAATCAGAATTTAGAGCAGGAAGTAAAAGATCATGAATTCCGAAAACATAGAACAGTTTACTCGATCTTTTGTCAGATCTAGGTTCTCTGAATACTACAAGAAAGGCGAAAACACCATCATTCAACCAGAATCCATGGAACGGAGGGAGTTTGGCTTTCTCCTATTTGCAGAAGGTGTGATGGTAAGACATAGATCATTTAAGCAAATGAACGATCTGAAGAGGTTCATCGAAACCACTGTGCCATCCGATGTATACTACTCAGCAGCATACTATAGGGATCCGGAAGCGCCTATGGATGAGAAAGGCTGGACTGGCTCTGATCTGATATTCGATATAGATGCCGACCACATAGACACAGAGTGCAAAGAAGAGCATGACAAATGGTTATGCGTTCAGTGCAAAACCTCTGGCTGTGGGATGGCACCCAAAAGTTGCCCCAAATGTGAGGGACAGAAACTGGATGTGGAAACTTGGATGTGTCATGATTGTCTGGAGAAAGCTAAGGAAGAAGTCCTGAAGCTAGTAAACCTTCTCAATGCAGACTTCGGAATAAATTTCGATCAGATGAGAGTGAACTTCTCCGGACACCGAGGCTACCACCTTCATGTCATTTCAGAAGAAGTCAGAAAGATTGGCTCTGAAGAAAGAAAAGAAATAGTGAACTACATAATGGGCACAGGACTAGATACAGATCTTCTGGACATCTATAACTCATATGGAAAACTCAAAATTGTTGGTGCTCCAAGACCCAGTGATCCAGGCTGGAGAGGAAGAATAGCCAGACAAATAGAAAAAATGTTGTCTGAAGCCGATCGAGAAGTACTAAAGAAATTGGGCTTGAGGAATGATATGATCGAATCCCTTTTGAAACTGAGGAGTGAAGAGCCAAGGAGCAGAGGCACCCTCTGGGGCGCAATCAAAGGTGCAGGAAAATACACATGGAAGATGATTATCCAGAAGGCAACGACAATAGAGTCCATTGGCATAGATACTGTTGTAACAACAGACATCCATAGGTTAATACGACTTCCAGGAACACTCAACGGAAAGACTGGGTTCAGAGCAGTTAGAGTCGAAATGAACCATCTCCGCAACTTCAACCCGCTTAAACAAGCTTTGGCCTTTGAGGGCAGTGAGATTGTGCATATCAAAGAGGCGCCCAGATTTACTATTGGGGAAAGTGAGTACGGACCATTTAATGATGTAGATGAGACCCTTCCCACAGCAGCAGCTATTCTTCTGCTCTGCAAAGACAGGGCCTACCCGGTGGCTCGATAAAATGCATAACAAGCTTTACGCCGCCTGGAGAAGAGAAAAGCTTCAGCCCAACGACCTTCAATCACTAGAGTCGGATTTTTTCAAGCAACTCAGCCAGTACATCAGAAAAATGCATGAAGAGCTGCGAATGTTAGATGAGAAGACGCTGAAACACAAGCTTCTAAATACAGAGCTTGAGAAAGCCAAGAAACTTACTTCTTCGATAATAGAAGCTAGACTCCAGAAACTCATTGGAGCGAGTCTTGAGAACAAGAACATCCAAATGCTTCACCTTGCCGATGAAGAGGCAGAGATATACAGGAAGATATTGGAAGTCTCTGAGCTATGTGAGAACTTGAAGAAGAGAACGCTTGAAGGCCGACAGATTGAACCGACAACAAGCTCAAAGGGTGAGATGATCTTGATTAGGTTCATGACTAAGATCCCAATCGTTGTTGGAGTGGATATGAGAAGTTACGGGCCTTTCGAACCCGAAGACATAGCCACATTACCCAAAGAGAATGCCGAGGCTCTGATCCGTCAAAAGGTCGCTATTCGAATAGAGGCGGAATAGGAAGAGGAAAACAAGCGGAAATACCGATAGTATCTGTTCTGCAAAAATGGATAAATATCGCCTCCAGACGTTCTAGTATGCCTCTACTCGGTGCACATGGCATGAAGATGGCAAAAGAACTCAACACTTTCTGCCCGAAATGCAAACACCATACTCCGCACGCCATATCTGTCTACAAGAAAGGTCGAGAAAGAACTCTGGCGGGAGGAGTAAGGAGACATGAGCGCGAGAAACATGGCTATGGCGGCCAAAAATGGCCTGAGCTGAAAAGGACAGCCAAGACCACAAAGAAACAGCTCCTAAGAATGCAATGCAAGAGCTGTGGGTATACGATTCAGAGATATGGCATCAGATTGAGGAAGTTGGAGCTGGGAGCGTAGTAGGAATGGTCAAGAGAGGCATCATACCCAAACCCGAAAGTAACTTCCTCAAGGTAAGATGTTCTAAGTGTTCAAATGAACAGATCATATTCGAAAGATGCTCAACTGTAGTAAAGTGTACTGTTTGTGACGAGACTCTGGCTGAACCCTCCGGTGGAAGAGCTTCGGTGAAAGGTGAAGTCATACAGATACTCAGCTAGGAGGTGGCCTGAATCTCGACACCGGAATATCCGGAAGTAGGAGAAGTAGTGATAGCCACTGTAAACCGACTAGCAGACTATGGCATTTATGTTAAGCTAGATGAATACGGTGAGAAAGAGGCTCTGGTACACATCTCAGAGATATCAACAACTTGGGTCAGGAACATTAGAGATTACGCAAGAGAAGGACAGAAACTAGTTCTAAAGGTTCTAAGAGTAAACCCCCAGAAGGGACAGATAGACCTCTCTCTCAGAAGAGTAACCGGCAGAGAGAGGACGGAAAAAGTAGTCGAATGGAAAAAGAGTAGAAAGGCAGAATCAATAATCAAAGCTGCAGCTGAGAGACTGAAATCAGACCAGACCAAGATTGACGAGGTCAAAAAGAAGATGCTGTCTAAATATTCAAACATCTTCGACGCTCTGGAGGAATCGGTTGAGAGCGGTGAGAAGACGTTTACGAAGCTAGAGATGGAACCTGAATGGTCATCAACATTAGCCGAGACAGCCAAGGAGAAGATCAAGATAGAGATCGCCAGAGTGAAGGCCACAATAGAGATCTCCAGTACAAAATCTGAAGGGATCGAAGATGTTAGGGCAGCCCTCCTGAGCGCAAAGAAAGTCAAAACGCCGAAGGACGCTAGCATAGAAATCTACACGATAGGGGCCCCCAAATACAGGATTGAGATCGCCGCGAGAGACTACTCTGACGCTGAGAGAACACTTCAAGAAGCCGTGAATGAGGCAGTAACCACAATAAGAAGCCTAGGAGGAGCGGGACGCCAGCTGAATTGAAATGGCAAATGCGTCGATGCCCCAGATGCCGAGAATACACGCTCAAAGAAACCTGCCCCAGATGCAACGCTGAGACTGCAAATCCGATCCCACCTAAATTTTCTCCACTGGATAAGTACGCAAGATACAGAGTACCACGATTGAGTCGAGATGAAGACTACACTAATAGAAGGGAAGATTAAACCGCGTGAGCCCGTAATTGTAGAGGGGCTTCCTGGCTTAGGCTCTGTAGGAAGAATAGTGGCTCAAGAACTCATAAGAAGTCTCAAAGCCAAACGGATAGCGACACTTTACTCTCCACTCTTCCCCTACTACGCACTCGTCAACAAGAATGGGCTTGTTAGACTCCCACGGAACGAATTCTACTACTGGTGGAGCAGAGATGAGAAGAAGGCTATAGTAGTTGTGACGGGGGATTGTCAGCCACAGACTTCGGCAGGTCAATATGAGATTGCAGATCTAATAATTAACTACGCAAGGAAATACTCAGCCAAGCTCATGATCACGGTTGGAGGATACAGCTCAGAAAGGAAGGATGAAGTCAATGTCATCGGCGCTGCAACAAGCATGGACATGGTAAAGAGGCTTACTGAGCTTGAGGTTGTAGTAAACCGATCAGGCATACCTGTAGTGGGGGTGTCTGGGTTGATACTGGGCCTCTCGAAGCCAAATGAGATCCCAGCCATGTGTCTTCTAGGGGAGACCATTGGATATGTTCCAGATCCCAAAGCGGCCAAGAGTGTTCTGAGTGTATTGGCCAAATTGCTGGGGTTGGAAGTGGACTTGGTAGGTCTCGAGAGGGATATTACAAGGATGGCTGAGCTTGAGTCAAAGATACGTCGAGCTGAGGAGAGCGTTGATCTTGCGCTCAAAGGAACTCAGGGAAAGACTACCAGCTATATATCCTGATCACGCTTTCTTTTGCTCCCTTACTGGGTCTTCTCCCCTACCGTCACCACTATCGTCTGGCTTGTAGTGGCAGCGTACTCCTTTGTACCTGCCCATGAAGCTCTCACATAGTAGACTCCAGGATCTTCTGGTAGCCACTTGGGCGTGAATATGCCTTTGAGGGGATCCCCAACTATTTTTGGAACCCAAGTCTTGTTGTCTTTGCTGATCTCGAAGGTAACTGTACCCTCTGACAGCGGTGGGGTTATCCTAACGTCAATGCTCACATTCTTTCCAAAGCTGACCGTTGTAGGCTCTACTGACAATTTCACGATGGGTGTGCCCTTCAGAATATTCAATGTTCGAGAGGGAGATGTTGCTGAGGCGTATCTATCAGGAAGACCATTCCATCGTGCCCTAACGAGGTATTCACCCACTGTTGGATCCCAGACATACCTGTAAGTTCCATCCATGGCAGTGTTTACATCCTTCATTGATAGCCAAGTTCGGCCTTTGTCCTCTGAGTATTGAATATGGACGGTGTAGTTGCCTAGAGGCCGCGATTTATCATCCGCTAGAGTTCCTGAAAGCTCCACCTTTTCTGGGTAGCTCACGTTCATCTTCGCCAGATTCAGCGCCAAATTGGTCATCGTCAAGTACTTGACCTCATAAACCAAAACGAACTTGTTGGAGGAGACGAAGGCTGGTCGGTAGAATTCGTTGCCTGCGCCTGGAGAGTAGGCGCCGGACATCAGCAGCCCAAGCAGTGTTGAGTTTGAAATACCCACATTGTTGACTATAGTCCTGTTTGAGACGACTTTGTCAGCAACTGTTGTTACACGGTCATATCTTGTGTAGGCGCTCTCTCCCTCACCAACTCTCCGACTATAGTAGTGAACGGCTTCACCGTCAAGTACTGAGTCATTACTTATTCTAGCCATCCAGTACCATTTGCTGTCCTCACCATATCCATAGAAACGGACAATATTGTCCCTCATGTACCAAGTAACAAGTAGAGCTACGTGAGTGACATTATACCTCTTGAGCATTGGCAGAGCCAAATCAAAATCAGAAAGGAAGGTCCTACCGATTACTGATATCTGAGTCGTGTTCATCGTTCCGTTGTCAGCGAGCGAGTGTTTTCCGCCAACTATTGTTATCCAGTAGCCATAATCCCACCATGAGAAAACAACAGCGTTGTCTGGGAGATTATCCCTCATCCATGTAAGAGCCTCAAGCCAGTCTTGGGGCGCCTGTGTGACGGTGGGAAGGCTTGAGGTTACGATCGTGGCTGGAGCATATGCTGCCCGCGTAGCCCCGCTAAATGTGGGAGTGATTATCAAAAGCAAAACCAGTAGTATGGCAACGCCGAATTCCCTTCCGACCCTTGTCGTGAAACGGATCTTCTTTCTTGGAAAGATGACTGTTTCCCGTATGATATCCAGCGCGGGTGTGGCCAACTGATTGACGGTGATTGATGCCAGAAGGACAAGTGCGGGCGCTAGGATCAGGGAGAGCCTGACGAGTGAGGCGGCAAAATAGATCGAGGATATACCGAAGAGGATTATGAATATGTCTTTGTTCCTGCGGCGTTGACCCGCAAAGTAGAATCCAAATATTCCAAGCAATGTCAGCATTCCAAATTCGTGGTAGAAGGAGGCCCACGTGGCCATGCGATGCTCGGCGACAGACTCAACTATCGGCATATCAACCCTTGTTGAGGGATATATCACGGTCCAGAACTTACTGCCCAGTTGAGCTATCAACCCCTGTTGCCAAAGTACAAACCCTGCGACAAACAGCAGCAGAAGAAAAGCTATAGTACCGCCGATTCTCATCTGACTAGTCTTGGCTCTACGCGAGAACTCACAACCGCAGAGTACAATAAAGATTCCAGGAATAGCAAGAGTCGACCACTCTTTCAGTGCGGCAAATCCCAGTTGAGGAATTTGCGTCATTATCAAGAAGGCGAAACCGAATGTGACTCCATAAGCCGGTAATAGACGGCTAGAGTATCTACCTAGGACAACAAGGACTATTGAGAATAGTGCTATGAGGGACATAGGATACCGAAAGGCCCCCCACCCTGACGCAAGATAAGCTAATGAAGCTCCCGACAGGAGCGCGCAGATTAGACTTGACCTGAAGGAGCGTTCAGGAGAGATCGCCCTCAAGTAGAAATGAAATGATAGGATCATCGCGAATATTCCAATAGTCTCATCGTCGAAGAAGCCCGCCGCCGTACGGAATATATGTGACGAACTGAAAGCGAGAAAGAGTGATGAGAAGATTCCGACACCGCGGCCCCATAGATCTTTAGCAAAGAGATACAAGACAACGCATGTAGCAGTGCCCAAGATCACTGGAAAGATTACGCATAACTGTAAGACTGTGACCTGGACGCCAATAGACTGCAAAAATAGGTATAGTATAGCTGCCGTGAAGGCCATACCAGGATAGTTCTGTGTAACCATGTCTCGTCCCCAAGGATACCAACTCATAGTGTCATACCAACTGAAGTATGCAGGGAAACCATTCTTGACCACGTAATCAGCTATCCGATACTGCAGATAGGGATCGAACTCTGAAAGGTAAGCACCCCACCTCAAAGGCAAAGAACGGAGGAGGGCCGCCGCAAGGGCCACCGATATGACACTGAGAAGATTCAGGTAGGATGCTCTGGAGATAGCTTTGAGTGATAGCTTGATGTCGCTCATCCTTCGGGCAATCCCTTCCTTCACAGTTGTGCCCAAGGAAAGAAGCAATCCGGCCCTGAAGATTTTCAACAGTGATTCCTCACGGATGCTAACGGCAGATTTGAAGGCCCTTATTTGTATTATGGTCGAATTAAGGGTTCCTTCTGAAGCTAATATAAGGAGCACCTTGTCCTTATGATGTGAGTTGCTTGGCATTGACTGCACTGAGCGTTGGCAAAATACCGCACAAGTACTCACCCAATATATTGGAGAAAAAGATTCTCAGTTGGTGGACGAAGAATAAGATCTATGAGAAAGTAAAGCAAAGACTGCAAGGAAAGAGCAAGTTCTACTTCTTGGATGGCCCACCATACGTGACAAATCCGCCACACGTAGGCACGGCTTGGAACAAGATACTGAAGGATACTGTCATCAGATATCTCAATATGATGGATTACAATGTCAGAGACCAACCCGGCTACGATTGCCACGGCCTCCCGATAGAGGTCAAGGTCGAGGAAGACCTCAAAATAAAGAGCAAGAGAGAGATAGAGGAATCCATAACCATAAGGAGATTCATAGAGCTCTGCAAATCCTACGCTCAGCAGAATACCAAGATACAGACCAGCATCTTCAAGGATCTCGGGGTCTGGATGGATTGGGACAAACCGTACCTTACCTACAAGAATGAATATATCGAGTCTGTGTGGTGGATAATACGTAGAGCTGAAGAGAAAGGACTTCTACAGAAAGGACTCAAGGTCGTTCACTGGTGTCCGCGATGCGAAACGGCCCTAGCAGGATATGAAGTAACAGATGAATATAGAAATGTCAGGGAACAATCGATCTATGTGAAATTCCCCTTAGAAGGCAAACCCAAGGAATACATACTCATCTGGACAACAACCCCATGGACACTCCCAGCAAACCTTGCAGTAATGGTCAACCCTGACCTAGATTATTCGAGGGTCAAGGTAGGAAACGAGATTTACATCCTAGCGGAGGCAAGACGACAGGTCGTCCTCGACTCGCGCCCCCACGAAGTCATAGAGATCCTCAAAGGAGATGCCCTGATAGGTCTAAGATACCGCCCCCCTCTCCTAGAAGAAGTCACTATTCAGTCCCAACCGGAGCTGCGTGATTCCCACATTGTTGTCGCAAGCAAAGAATACGTCTCAATGGAGGAGGGCAGCGGATGTGTCCATTGTGCACCGGGACATGGTGAGGAAGACTTCGATGTAGGACAAGCAAACAAGCTACCAGTGGTGAGTCCTGTCGATCACACTGGAAAGTTTGCAAGTGAGGCTGGGAAATACGCTGGAAAATATGTCTTCGATGCGAACCTAGAGATTGTTGAAGACCTCAGAAAGAAATCTCTACTCTTTGGAACAACGCTCATAGAACACCCGTATCCGCACTGCTGGAGATGTAAAACCCCCCTAATATTGAGGGCCACTGAGCAATGGTTCATCAAGATCACAGAATCAAAGCAGAGACTGTTCGAAGAGAATGAGAAGATCAAGTGGAATCCTGAATGGGCTGGAAATAGGAGGTTCAGGGATTGGTTAATGGGAGTTAGAGACTGGGTCATTTCGCGACAGCGATACTGGGGAACGCCTTTACCTATTTGGATCTGCGAAAGCTGTGGTCAAAGAACTATCATAGGCTCAGAGAGAGAGCTTAGAGAGAGAGCCAATCTTACACGCAAAATCGAACTCCACAAACAAGATGTTGATCCGATAAAACTTGAATGCGGATGCGGCGGTTTGGCGAGCCGAGTCCCCGACATAGTCGATGTTTGGATGGACTCAGGAGCTGCTTCATGGGCTTCCCTTCAGTATCCCAGCAATCAGGCCGAGTTCAAGAAGTGGTGGCCAGCAGACCTCATAATAGAGGCTCACGATCAAACACGGGGCTGGTTCTATTCACAGCTTGGAGCCGGTGTGGTTGCTTTCGATAGAACCCCCTATAGAGCCGTCTTGATGCACGGCCATACATTCAATGCAGAAGGACAGAAGATGAGCAAGTCACTAGGCAATTTTATCTCACCACAGACCATAGTCGAGAAATATGGCAGAGATGCCCTGAGACTCTATGAACTCCAACGGACCGTATGGGAAGACTTCAACTTCTCGACAACAACGATCGAGGAAACCTCAAGAGAACTCAAAGTCATATGGAACGTCTACGCCTTTGCAGGCATCTACATGAACCTCGACGCATTCAGGCCCGAGCGATGGCCGCTTAAGAAGGTCAACCTGCGGCCCGAAGATAAGTGGCTTATCTCCAAGACGGAGGGTCTGAAACTCCTTGTGCAGAAAGAGATGGAGGACTACAACGTACACAAGGTCGCAAGAACTCTGAGCCAATTTGCTGTTGAGGATCTCAGCCGATGGTACATTAAACTCGTCAGGCGCCGCTTCTGGCAGGAGAAGGAGAGCCCCGACAAGCTGGCTGCATACTCAGCCCTTTACCATGCCCTCAAAACATGGCTTCTGCTGAGCGCACCTTTCATTCCCTTCTTCACAGAGGAACTCTACCAAACGATGTTCAAGCGCGCCGAGACTTCCTCGCTTGAGAGTGTACACATGTGTCGCTACCCTCAGCCTGAGATCAAGTGGATTGAACCTTCACTAGAAGAGAATATGGAATTGACGAAGGAGCTGATAAGTGCGGCCTTGAGCGCTAGGCAAGCGGCAAAGATAAAGTTGAGACAGCCAATCACAAGAATCATAGTCGTCACCGAAGATCCAACCGTGCAGAGAGCGGCAAATGAATTTGAACAGATGATATGTACACAAGCCAACACTCGAAAAATAGAATTTGTGAACGTTGAAGAGGAGCAGAAGCTCAAGAGACTGAAAGCTATTGCAAACTACAAAGCTCTAGGTCCAACATTCAAGGAAAAAGCTAACAATATCGCCGAAGCCATCAAAAGTCTTGATGGCAGAAGAATATTTGAAGCGTTCAAAGAGAACGGCTACTTCAAGCTGGAAATCAACGGTTCCACCTTCGAAATAAGTCCTGAAATGATTACCTTTAGAGAGGAAATGGCGGAGAACTTCATTCCCGGCGTTTTCAGCAGAGGCAGGGTATACGTTGACGTAGCAGTACCCAAGAGGCTTCTAGCGGAGGGCTTGGTGAGAGACATTGTGAGACGGATGCAGGAAATGCGCAGACAATTGAATCTGCCAGTCGACGCCTATCTCTATGCTTACGTAGTCTCGCCTAGCAAAGCAGAGCTTGAGTCTCTAAGGAGCAAAGAAGACTACATCTGTGAGGAGGTCAGGGCCAAGAGGCTAGGCCTCCTCAGAAGAGAACAAAAAAGGCCCGCGGCTGACCTGTGGAGAGAATGGCTGATAGACGGAAGAAACTACTTGATAGGACTACAAAAGATTAGAAGTAAGGAGAGAAAAGCCCGTCGCACAGCAGTCAAACCCCGGCGATCAAAATCTGCAAGTTAACTTGTTCATCTGGGTCAAATATGAAACACCACTAACGGGGATCGGTGCATGGGATAATGCTCTCCGTAGTCTGATCCTATTTCAGCTTTTTCTGACTAATTAACTCCTTACACTTGTCAGAATATTCGCAGTAGTCTAGGCATGATGTCCCCTCCTCTCTGGAGACTTGAGCTCCGCAGCCGTCGCATATGGTTTCGTTCTCGTCGCTCCAAATCTCTACGGCTCTGCCACAACTCTGGCACGTTATCGACTCGGGAGTCGGCCTGACAAACTTTGAGATGCCAGGGCAAGTGTCTGGAAGACTGATCTTGGTCAAAGGAATTTCCAAGATCCTCAGTACCTTCGGTCTCATCCTTAGGTTTTTCTGCCACCGTGTTTCCGCCTGTACGGGACCACTTCTTTGCATCTGGCTATGGGGTATCGTCTTGAGTTATCTTTGAGTTTGGAAGCGACTGAATTTGATATGTCTATCTGGACTGCATTTGCTAGTGCCAGACAGTAGACTATCACATCAGCCAGCTCTTCTGACAAACGCTTGACATTTGCGGGGTTCTTGCTGAAGGCTTTGGATTCGTCTGTTGTGAACCATTGGAGGATCTCTAGAAGCTCTGACGCCTCGATACAAATGGATTCGGCGAGGTTCTTTGGATTGTGGAATCTCTCCCATTTCCGTTCTCTGACAAAACCTGAGACTGCTTCCCTCAGAACGCTCAGTGTCGTCTCATTGTCATTTAGGAGTGTCAATACCTTCACCAGTAATCGTACTGGCCGCCAACACGACTCTCATACCATAGTCCAGATCGGTATGAGTTTGGCGAACGCTTGGTCAAATATCATCTCGGCCATCTTGAGGTATCCTGCCGTATTAAGGTGAAGACCATCGCTTGAATATTTCTTGTCAAGCATATTTGTTCTCGGACCAGCCGTCGCAGAGAAGAGGTCGACGCAGATTATCTCGTTCTCAAAACAGTAGTCATTTATCAACTCGTTGAGTTCGAGCCTAGGTTTAATGTAGACGTCATCGCCAATAATCGATGGGACCGTACAGGCGATTACCTCAATCCCTGCTGATGACGATCTCCTATACATTTGAACCAAGTTATCCAAGATCTCGTCAGGCCCTGTTGCCCAGCCGAAATCGTTGGAACCGCCAAGTATTATAGTGTAGTTAGGTTTGACCGCCACTACGTCACCATTAAATCTTCGTAACATGTCTGCTGTTAGTTCCCCGCTGACTCCCTTGTTGTAGAATGTCACGTCGACCAGCTTGCGTTTTCCAACTTTTTCCAAGGCTTCATCAATCATCTCCTTGAGAGGATCTGTATACGGTGTTAATTTCGGCAAAGGCGTTCCAACTCTGGGAGGTTGGTAGCCTGCTGTTAGGCTGTCTCCGAAAGCCACTACAAGTATCTTCTTGGCTTTGGATTTCTTTGCGGACTCAGCGATATGTTTTGGTTCTGTAGATCTCGCGGCTGGCAAGGCTAGCTTTCTTCTCCAAGAGACGATCGGACGAAGTTCAACTACTATTTATAGATATTCCTGAGATTCTGAGGCCGCTCACGCATCCATACCTCTGAACTCAACAACCGGGTTTGTGTGAGACAATCAAATGGCAATATTCTCTGATCTGGTAAACTGTACGGCCCTCTCTGTCATGATGTCTAGGGCTTCGGCAAGATGACCAAGCGGTGAATCTATCCCCTTTGAAAGATCAATAGGTACGACTATTTCAAAGCCCAGATCCC
>CAZVKZ010000004.1:0-4415 GCA_964627775.1 uncultured Candidatus Bathyarchaeia archaeon
CAACTATTGGCCAAAAATTGTCGTGGTTGGTAGTTGAGTCATAGGGCATACTGGTATAGGGGATAGCCCCTCTGGGGCTGCTACATGAAGGCAATGAAGAAGTTGAGGCCGCCGGCAAAAGATACCCAAACAAGATAAGGCACAAGACACCACGCTGCTAATCTTGAGCTTCTCCAAGCGAGAGCAATCAACACTGCTATGCTCAACCATAAAACAGCAAGTTCTGCAAACGCCCACTGCGGGCTCCTCAGTCCAAAGAATATGAAGCTCCACAGGAAGTTCAGAACCAGATTTACTCCATAAGCCGTGAAAAATCTTCTGCGTCCCGTTTGGAAATACATCAATCCTCCAGACACCGCGATAAGAAGAAAGAGTATGTTCCATACGACTGGAATCACCCAATTCGGCGGGGTGAAGAAGGGTTTTCGCAGGCTCTGATACCACGGCCCAGTATCCGTGAATATGCTACCTGAGGAGCCAACTGCATAAACCAGCACTATGAACATTACAAAAGGCCAGTACCTTCTGGGCGCCGACAAAATTCAATCCCAGCACAGATTTTTCAAGCATTCCAGTATATATCTCAAACTGCACAAGTGGATGCGCGACAACAGGCTGGGTTATGCGGATTGATAAGGAGGCTCATCGAGGGCGCAGGCCGCTACTTCCCCCCTCTTTTAGTAGTTGTTATTTTCAGAGTCATAGGTGGTCTGCTGATCTTTCGAGAGTTCGTATCAGAGTCTCGAAAAATCATCTTTCCATGGTTTACGCAGTTTTCAGTGAAGGGCTACCTTGGTCCGGTGCCTTCCTATGATAGCTGGCTTTACCTCTTCTGTGGATGGGATACTGAGTTCTATATTGGGCTGGCGAGGAACTGGTATTTTCAGCCACTCTACGCGTTCTTCCCAGGTTACCCCGGCTTAATACGGGGACTAAATTTTCTCTTGGGAGACTATTGGCTGTCAGCGGTCGTTATCTCTATCTCCCTAGGTGTGTTGTCACTTCCAGTTTTTCAGCGTTTGGCTGAATACTATATGACAAAGACAGAGGCATTGTATGCTACTCTTGTATTCGGCTTCTTTCCGTATGTCTTTCTTTTCACAACGGTTGCCTACTCCGAATCTTTATTCATCTTCCTGACACTGTCATCTTGGCTTCTGTACAAGCACGATAGGCCGCATTTGTCATGTTTGGCCTGTGCAGGAGTCTCGCTAACCAAGATGTATGGCATAGTCGTGGCCCTTCCAATCTTCTTGGACCTTATCGCCAAGAGGAGATTCAGAGCGATTTCTTTTCTGGGATTGCCAGCGATCGCTTTTGCTGGCTGGTTGTTCTATTGCTACCAGAGGACAGGAGACTGGCTCGCACCAGTCACGGCCCAGGCCCGCTGGGCTGAAACCTATGGTATGGCCTTTGGATGGCTACAGCAGAACCTGTGGCCACCACTACGAATCTCAAGCAGTGAAGATCTAATCAGGCTCGGTTTCATCCTCGCATTCTCTCTCCTGGTAGCTTCTTCTTGGCACGTAGACTGGAAGCTCGGTTCCTACTCGCTTGTCATGCTTGTGTTACTTCTTTGCTTTGGAACTGTTGCTTCACTACCCAGGTTTCTTTCCTTCATATTTCCGGTCTGGCTGGTTACTCGCCTGCGGAATCCCATTCCTGTTATAGCCCTGCTAATTCTTTTTTCACTAGCAGATCTCAGGTTGTGGTACCAGTTCATCGTGATCAAAGCTTTCATTTCATAGAGAAGACCAAACAATCGTCCGCCAATGATAAGGCGCATGCCACCCGCCTGATTCGAGTTGTTCGGGAATCCTTATAGTGTAGCGTGTCATCCATTGATTTCTAAAATGGTGGAAAACGATGTCTGAAAGCATGAGTAGACGTAGCTGGGCCAAGAGCATCGTTCTAACCGTCATTGGGCTTGTTGTTGGAATTGGAGGCGGCTACTACCTAGGAAAGTCCGAGGAGAAGAAGGGAATAGATGTTCCCGACACTTCTGAAAACACGAAGCTATGCATATGTCCTGACTGCCCAACATTCAAAGGAAGCCCTCTAACAGGCGGGTTCTTCTGCGGCCTGGGGAGATCGAAAGATCCCATTCGGACATTGGGGTGCATATGCGGGAAGTGCCCGATAACGGCCAAGTACGGCCTGAAGACAGGCTACTTCTGTTTCAAGGGCAAGTCAAAAGACGTTCCACAGTAGCTCCCGATCCGCGATAGACAAGAAGGCTCATGTGAAACTGAAATGACAGACGTGAGCTTTGCGAATCTGTCATTTCAAATCTTGATCATCGGAGTCGCTGCCATAGGTGCGGCCGCGGCTTGGAAGAGGCTCTATCCCGGACACTGTAGGCTTCTTGCTGTCGCAGTCGTGTTGAACTTCGTTTCAGTACTCCTTGTCATGGTCCCGTCGTTCCTTGTTTTTGCTCAAGCCTTGACTCTTGCAGGGCTAAGATCACAAACAGTCCTCCTCATGATTACTCATGGGGTGCTTGGAACGGTGAGTCTAGGATTAGCGGTTCTGGTAGTTTTGCGGATGAGCCGAGTCATACGCTCGCTGCCCGGCATCAAAAATATGAAGCGATTCATGAGAACGACGCTTCTTCTATGGCTTCTAACAATGTTGCTCGGCGTGTTGATCTACAGGACCTTCTATGGGTAGGCGAGTAAGACTGCTAATGGAGTCCAAGACACTGAGTGGGCAAGAGGCTATCTGTAATAAGTAGCTTTCATCGTCGAGATATTCAGGTGTTTGAGACCAGTTCCCGGACATCAAGCACTGCAACAGTCAGCCCAAGAGATTTGCGGAAAGACTCTATTGCCTCACGCACCTTCTCAACCTGGTCATCCTTGCAGTCAACATAGAGAGTCATTCTCTTCATCGCATATCATCTAAACCCTTGCGGTCTTGCCCTTCTCATATGCTGATGTAAGTGTTCTCTCCGATGATGAGTCTGTAGCCTCTCGGCCTGTTCATGTCTGCCGAGAAGATCTTAGAGTTCCCACCCACCAGGCTGTCAACTATCCTTTTTCCACATTGCAGCGTCACATCGTTCATGACTATCGTATTCTCCAATTCGCCACCAATGATTGCGCAGTTGTCACCAATCGAGGTGTAGGGGCCAATGTATGCGTCGGAGACGATCTTACAGTTCTTTCCAATGATCACGGGGCCTCTTATGCTGCACCCTTTATGAATGATGGTTCCTTCATCGACGCCGACTCTGCCTACGATTGTCGCTCCATCCTCAACCTTGCCCCTGTTGAAGGACTCCAGGTCAGATAGGACAAGGTGGTTGGCCTCAAGGATGTCCTCAGGTTTTCCAGTATCCTTCCACCAACCGGTCACGACGTGCGAGCTCACAGTATACCCCATATCCAGAAGTCCCTGTAGCGCATCAGTGATCTCAAGCTCTTTCCTCCACGAGGGCTTAAGCCTATTAATGGCATCAAATATGCTTGAGCGAAACATGTAGATGCCGACCAGCGCAAGGTCACTTGGTGGAACCTTCGGCTTCTCAATCAGTCTCACAATCTCTCCAGAACTATTTAGTTCAGCGACTCCGAAAGCTTCTGGGTTCTTCACACGGCATAGGGCGATGTGTGCTTCCGCATCTGACCTATCGAAGCCTTCAACGCTATCCTTGATCCCACCTTTGATCAGGTTGTCGCCAAGGTAAACTACGAACGGCTCGTCACCAACGAAATCTCTGGCCAACCCAACAGCATGCGCGATCCCCCTCGGTTCGCCCTGATGTATGTGCTCGATCTTTACACCAAACTTTGAGCCGTCGCCATAGTACTCGATAACCTTCTCAGGAGCGATATCGCCCAGAATGATCGCGATATCAGTGATGCCTGCCTCTTTGAGATCCTCGAGCGCGTACTGAGACATCGGCTTGTTCGCGATAGGAATAAGCTGTTTAGGACCTGTCTGGGTCAATGGTCTCAGTCTTGTTCCTTTCCCGCCGTGGAGAATGACCCCCCTCATAGGCAACTCCTCGACCATGAACTCCTACTAATCATGGATTGGTCAATCTCTCCCTTGAAAAACGTAGCGTCATTCGGAGCGCTCCCGGGTTAGAGCGAGGCTTGGCTCCTGCTCCCTCATACTCTTCAAGGCCTCAGCAAGGTCCGGAGGCTGAATGCCGAAATCTCGTCGAAGTTTATCAAGACACAGCGAGGAATCCTGAGGTCTCCTAGCAATCCAATTCTTGAGATCCACCATCTTAACAGGCGCGACAAGGGAAACATCCAACCCGAATGTCTCGGCAATCTTCAACGCGAATCTGTACCGGCTTATCCGCTCACCCCCAGCAGCATGATAGACCCCACTATACTCACTGTCCACCATCTTTCTGACGACCTCTGCCAGGTAATCGGCGAACGTGGGGGAGTTATAATGAT
>CAZVKZ010000004.1:4515-17631 GCA_964627775.1 uncultured Candidatus Bathyarchaeia archaeon
ATCTTTCTGACGACCTCTGCCAGGTAATCGGCGAACGTGGGGGAGTTATAATGATCCTCCACCACCTCAATTCTCCTTTGATTCCTGAGAGAATCGATTACCCATGTGGCGAAGTTTGGCTTTCGCGGGTTCCAGCCATATACCACACTCGTTCGTGCGATAACATAGTTCTGACAGATTTTCCTGACAAACTCCTCACCTTGGAGCTTCGTCAACCCATAGTAGTTAACGGGGTTGGTCTCATCTTCCTCGCTGTAAAGTCCTTTTGACCCGTCAAAAACATAGTCCGTGGAAAAATAGATTAGCCTAGCGCCCACACTTGCACAAGCCTCAGCAACATTTCTTGTTCCAGTGGCGTTGACATCAGAGGCCCAGCTTCTGTCTGTCTCACATTTGTCGACATTAGTTGCGGCTGCCGCATGCACCACCGCTGCAGGAGAAACTTCCCGAATCACCCTGCGAACCTCTTTCCCCTCAACGATATCCATGAGGTAGAAGTTCGGTTCGCGCAGTGGCGCGTTATGAGTTGAGACAACCATGTACTCTTGAGAAAGGGCTGATGCCAGTCTACTCCCCAGTAAGCCGCCGGAACCTGTGATGAGGACCTTCTCCAAGCACAGATCGCCCTTTCAGGGTGAATTAATCCTAAATCATATTAAACTGTACTGTAGAATCCAGTACTGACTCAGGAGGAATACGTGAAATGCAGAAACTTATCGAGGGCATCGAGCTTAGACCCCTGAAGAAGAACGTTGACGAGAGGGGCCTCTTGTGCGAGCTCCTGAGAAGCGATTGGAGCATATTCAAGGAATTCGCCATGGCCTACTTCTCAATAACATATCCAGGCGTCGTGAGAGCCTGGCATCGCCATGCCAGAACCAAACAGCAAGACAACATGTGCATCATCCAGGGAACCGGGAAGATAGTCGTCTATGACGACAGGGACAACTCACCAACAAAAGGCCTGACAAATGAATTCATAATCGGCGAAGATAATCCTACCTTACTCAGGGTTCCAGGGGAGTGCTGGCATGGCTTCAAAGCCCTAGGCGTCAAGCCTGTACTATTAGTGAATTTCACTACCGCTTTGTACAATTACGATAATCCCGACGAGGAGAGGATGCCGCCAGACACCGACAAGATACCCTACGACTGGAAACTGGCTTCCTGGCTCAAACACGGCTGATAGTCGATGAGACTTCTTGTGACAGGCGGATACGGCTTCATAGCAAGCAACCTCATCAGATACACACTTGAAAAGAACAGCGACGTAAGAATAACCAATGTTGACAGCTTATCCTTCGGCTCAAACCCCTCAAACCTCAAAGACATCAAGAGAGATCCAAGATACCACTTCGTCAAAGGCGACATAGCAAATCCAAGCCTAGTAAACAGGCTCGTCAGGAAAGTAGATGCGGTAATCAATGTGGCAGCTGAAACCCACGTTGACCGCAGCATAGCAAACCCGAAACCATTCCTGAGAAGCAACACGACAGGAGCCTTCACAATCTTAGAATCTGTAAGAAAACTCAATCCTACGATCAGAGTGGTTCATGTCTCTACTGATGAGATCTACGGGGACATCCTGGGAGGCTCATTCAATGAAGATCAACGACTGAAACCGTCAAATCCATATGCTGCCAGCAAAGCAGCCGCTGACCTGTTCGCCCTAGCATACCATCGAACCTACGGACTGAACGTGACGATAACCCGTTGCACGAACAATTTCGGTCCCTACCAGAGTCCAGAGAAACTTGTCCCAAAGACTATCATCCGAGCACATCGTAATCTCCCAGTCCCCGTCTATGGGAAAGGTGAACAGGTCAGAGACTGGATCTACGTCCTGGATCACTGTGAGGCTCTGATCAAAGTGCTGGAGAAGGGTGAGGCTGGGGAGATCTACAACGTATCTGCTGGTAACGAGCTGCGAAATATTGACATCGTCACATCTATACTAGATATGCTAAGTAAACCGAGAGATCTGCTTCATTTTGTTGAGGATAGGCCCGGACACGACATCAGGTATTGTCTGGACTCCTCAAAGATACAATCAAGGCTTGGCTGGAAGCCCAGATACTCATTTACTGAAGGGCTAAAGGAGACCGTTAATTGGTATCTTGAGAACAAATACTGGTGGAGACCCCAAGCGTTAGAGAAGATGCTCCATCCAACTCCATGGAAGCTGAAATGGTAATAACCAGACAGCAGAATCTAAAGAAGGCTTATTAACGCGCCAAAATGTCCCTACATGCCGAAAAGCGGAGAACCTGCTGATATCTCACTGGAACGGAGACTGATGCGCGAGGGTTGTTTGAGTACAGCGAGCTTGTGAAGAATCTCACAGTCAAAGAGTTCAAGCTCAGATACCGGAACTCCTTTCTAGGATTCTTCTGGTCCCTCCTCAACCCGCTAAGTATGATGATAATACTCACATTAGTCTTCTCGACGCTTCTGAGATCCGGAATAGAGAATTTTCCAGTCTTCATCCTCCCAGCCCTTCTATCCTGGAGGTTCTTCTCGATAAGCACCTCCATGTCGCTCTTCTCAATAATTGGCAACGCACCTTTGGTCAAGAAGATCTACTTCCCAAGATGGTTCCTAATCCTTTCGAGCAATCTGGCAAATCTCATAGGAACATCGCTGGAGTTCGCCGTTCTCTTCCCTCTACTCATATTCCTTGGAATGAATGTGACCTATCTTGTTCTCCTCCTCCCACTCATCCTCGCCTTCCAGTTCATACTAATCATTGGCATATCTCTGGTCCTTGCGTCTCTCAACGTCTACTATAGGGACTTCAATCAGATATGGGAAATATTACTCCAAATAGGTTTCTTCCTCTGTCCAATTCTCTACAGCATGAGCCTGATACCTGAAAGGTACCTTCTAGCATACTCCCTGAACCCGATGACGCGAGTCATTGAATCCATCAGGAAGATCCTCTACTACAACACCGTACCAATACTAACAGATTTCATGATAATCATCGTGAGCAGCATCATCTTCTTGGTTGCCGGTTACATGGTCTACCACAGGTTAGAGCCCAGATTCGCAGAGGAGATCTAGACGTGCCAATAATCCAAGTTGAGGATCTCTGGAAGAAGTTCAGAATCCCGCATGAAAAGAGAACAACGATATTCGAGAACATAGCTGGGTTCCTCCAGATCCTAGACAGAGAAAGATTCACCTATGAAGAGTTCTGGGCCCTCAAGGCAATCGACTTCTCAGTTGAACCTGGAGAGTTCATAGGCATAATTGGAGAGAACGGAAGTGGAAAGACAACCCTGCTTGAGACCATAGCAAGGATCCTGAGACCGGACAGGGGAAGGGTCAAAGTTGGTGGAAAGGTTGCACCTATACTTGAGTTAGGCGTCGGCTTTCATCCGGAGTTGACAGTAAAAGAGAATGTGCTGGTCTACGGGTCGATAATGGGCCTGAAGAACCGCCAGATAAAGAAGCAGATGGATCATGTACTCCAATTCGCAGGCCTTGAGCGATTCAGGGACGCAAAGCTGAAGAACCTCTCCTCCGGAATGCAGGTGAGACTCGGATTCTCTGTAGCTGTAGAAAGCGACCCTGACATATTCCTGCTAGACGAGGCCCTCGCCGTTGGAGACTTGGAGTTCCAACAGAAATGCATAGACCAGTTCAAACAGTTTAAGACAGAAAAGAAAACAGTCCTTTTTGTCTCTCACGCACTGAATCTGGTGAAGGAATTCTGCATCAAGACAGTATTCTTATCAAGGGGCGAAATGGTGCAGTTTGGCAGAACAGAAGATGTCATAGAAAAGTATGCACGAAGCGTCATGAAATCATAACGCACCTGCAGAGCGCGGGCTTGTATTCATGATCAAACCTACTCATGCAGATCCTATTTTCCTCGATGCTGAAATGTCTTATCTATTTTGAATTGGTTACTCTGACCGTGGATCAGCGGCCGCTCTTAAGCACCATTTGAGGAAGGGTGGTTCGCTTTGAGAATCAAGGTAGCAGTTGTCGGAATGGGCCTAATGGGGCGTAGGTTGTATCCGTATTACGTAGAGCCAAAGGCATCCTATGTCCTCATGCTGAGTATTTTGCTGCTGCTAAGATTCTGCTACAAGTAGAGGAAAGACTTGCTAGACGTTCTTCTTTGAGAAGATCGGACAAAAGGACGCGCTCACATCTGAAATAGCTACGCTGAACTTGTCACCAGAAAAGTAGAATTGATACCTCAATTTCTAGAGGACACTTCTGAAGACTGCACCCTTGAGAACCCATTTCAGATGTTCTGGAGAAGCAACAAACCTCAGAACTGCAGCATCGTCAACTCGCCTATTTTTCTGCATCTTCCTTCTCTCTTCTAGCGCCATCTGAGATTTCGAAAGAGTTGAGGCGATAGATGAGACGAAGCTTTTGAGGTAGCCACCTCTGCCTGTAAGGGTCAAGATCATAGCTTCAGAGAGGCGAAAAACAAGATAGATGAGGAGTAACCAAAAGAGATTCCTCAACCTGTACGTTTTGACCAGCGTGAACATCATATTTCTGACTCCAAAGAACATACGCCGTGGAGATGGTCTGCCAAAGGATCCGCCGAAAACATGGTAGACAATCGAAGTAGGTTCGTACACCACACGGTAACCCGCGATCCAGGCTCTCAAGCAGAGATCGACTTCCTCACAATAAGCGAAATAACCACCATCAAAGCCCCCAAGCTTCTCGAAGACCCCTCGGTTGACCATCATGGCCGCTCCTGAGACATAACCCACATCTTCCCGCCTATCGAACTGCCCACTATCAATGTCAAAAAATCCCCGGTCAATCGGAACAGATAAGAAGTTTAGCGCGCCACCTGCCGAGTAGATCTGACTCCGACGATCCTGAAGAAGCATCTTTCCTCCACAGACAGCTACATTAGGTCTGGAACAGGTCTCAAGGAGTGGGCCTAACCATTCTCTCGAAACCTCAATATCACTATTCATGAATACCACATAATCGCCCGCTGCAGCGTACGCGCCTCTGTTGCAGCCACTAGCGTAGCCCAAGTTTGTATCATTCCGGATGACTTTCACAGATGGGAAACTGCGCGAGACTAGATCGACACTGTCATCTTCAGAGGCATTATCTACCATGATGACTTCAAGATCTCGATAGTCAGATTTCATCAGGGAAGAGATGCACCTATCAATGAATCGTCGACCATTGTGGTTCACTATGACGATGCTGACGTGAGGCATCCGTTACTGCTCCCAAACAGCGGTGATTAGCGGCTAGGACTATCTCAGTATGTGTACTAGAAAGAGATTACTCGAAAAAGAATGCTGAGAAAGAAATGTCCTCATTGCAGTGCATCTTGAGCGATGATTCCTTGACAACCACTGGCTAAGCTTTTTGAGTCGAAATACGTTAACTAGTAGGCATGCGAGCTCAAGTATCTCTGACCCCTCCAGAATCCAAGAAGCTCATAGCCAAAGCAGTAACCTCTATGGATGTCGTGCAGAAGGCAAAGAAAGATGGCATAATCCTTCTCGGCGCAAGCACAACATGTGCCTTCATCCTCGAAGAACTCCTGAACAGGAAAGTAACCCATGGATACGGCTGCGGAATAATCATACCTAGAGGCACCTGCATAATGAAAGAGATGCTTGACTCAATACGCCAACGCGGTTATGCAAAGATCTGGGTGATGGACAAGGGCACCTTGCACGAGGACTTGGCAATAGATGATGTTCTAAAACGGATGGGAGCTGGAGATGTGTTCATAAAAGGAGCGAACGCAATAGACCCGCAGGGCAACCCGGGAATCTTCCTTGGCAGCCCGATAGGGGGAACCGCAGCGAAAGTCGTCGGGATCGCAATGGCTAGGGGCATCAACATGATCATCGCAGTAGGCCTAGAGAAGATGATACCGACCCCAATCGCAAAAGCAGCAGCCGAGGCTGGAATACAGAGAATGGACTACTCCATGGGTATGCCCGTTGGGCTTCTCCCACTGCATGGAACGGCTGTCGATGAGGTAAAAGCTATCCAGATACTGACCGGTGCAGAAGCAGTCCCGATAGGCGCCGGCGGCGTAAGCGGAGCAGAAGGCTCAGTCGTCCTTGTCATCAAGGGGTCAGATAGTCAAGTAGAGAAGACCTTGGAAATGGTAAGATCCGTCAAAGGCACAGGCGAGCCGCCAACAGAACCGCCAGAGTGCAGAGACTGCAAATACCCAAGGTGCTCACTTGGAGCAGAAGCCACCTGATCACTCAACATTTTGAGATAGCCGTCGAGGTGCTCCAACTCACAGATTTAGTTCTCATTGCTCCATCAGGCGAGGAAGCGCTGAGCCTGCTTCTACAAGCACCAGCTCGAACGGGCATGGACTTAAGTTGCGTAATTATCGATCCTGAGAGGGTAGAGGTTGACAGGTACGATTGAGTCGATGGGTGCTGAGATCAAGAACCAGATAGATGACTTGCCGTCATACGTTGATTTCCTATCAGAATTACCCCCGCCTGCACAATCAGAAAGTGGCGGAAGAGGGTGCATCTTCACGGGGGCAGGAGACTCATTCGCCGCAGCTTTGGCCACTGAAATCCTCAGCGAATATGTTGCAAGGTCTCTTGACCCACACGAGGCTTCAAGACAGCTATCGTCCACAGAGGACTCGCATCTATATCTTATCTCGGTCTCGGGCAAAACCAAGAGTAACATCTATGCTGCTAGGGCAGCAAAGGGCTATTCCAGAGAGATAACCGCGATAACTGCAAACCCAGACTCGCAGCTGGCCAAATACTCCAATAATGTGATCGAGCTTAGATTCCGGAGTGAGGGACGTCTGACTCCTGGAACAGTGAGCTTCACGACAAGCCTGTTAGCCTGCTATTCGCGCATTCGAATCCTCCCTAGGCTCTCACGTCTTGGAGATGTGTATGATGAAGCGTTGTCTTGGTGTCACGAGATCGAAATCCCGTCACGATCGACAACATTCATGGTGGGAACAGGTTTGGGATACCCTCTGGCAATGTACGGGAACGCGAAGATCTACGAGGTTCTAGGATACAAGTCTCAATGCCAGAGAACTGAACAGTTCAGCCATATGGAGCTCTTCTCACTGGCAAAAGACGACCTCGTCCTGGTAATACCGGAGAACGAAAATGATCTCAATGCAAAGACGCTTCATTCCATCCTTGAAGAGAACTCGTTCAAGACGGCTTCAATCCCTCCAAGATTTCAAGACGAGGTTGAAGAGTCCGTAAGAACGTCGATACATCTTCAAGTCCTTGCGTGGAGGGCCGCGCAGAAAAGTGGGATAAAGGAATGCGCATTCATCAATCGTAATGAACTGCTTAAGATCAGCGACAAGATGATATACGTCTAGCACAGACACCACAGGCAAAGAAGATAATCCGACAGGGCATCTGGAGAAGTAGGAAGTAGACTCGGCAACATGGCAATAATCAGCGCAGACATCTTCGGAAGCCCCAACATAGGCGTCTACTGCTTCGCGTGTGAAGGATGGGCTGCGGTCCCAGCCGGCACACCACCAAACAAGAAGAAGAAATTCAGGGACTGTCTCGGCGTGGAGATCGCCGAAGTGAATGTCGCAGGCTCAACCCTTCTGGGCATCATGTTAGCGGGGAACACGAACGGCCTCGCGCTACCCCACATAGTCTACGATCACGAGCTTGAGACGATAAAGAAGTCAACACAGATAAACGTCGCGATAATAGAAGACAAGAGAGACGCCCTAGGCAACCTCATACTTGTAAATGATTACGGCGCTGTAGTCGACCCGTCCTTCCCTACATCGACGATCCAGAAGCTGGAAGAACTCTTCCAGGTTGAGGTCGTTAGAGGCCGGATCTCGGGTCTGCCGTACGTCGGTTCACTTGCCGTAGCAACGAATAAGGGCGCCATAACAAACCCATCAATACTATATGATGAGAAAGAAGTGATCCGAGACGTCCTAAAAGTTCAAATTGAGCCTTCAACAGTTAACGGAGGCGTGCCCTTCATAAGATCAGGGCTCCTTGCAACAAGTCATGGCGCCGTGACTGGCCCGCTTACAGTGGGAAAGGAGCTCATGGTCATATCACAAGTGATGGAGCTATAGGAGAGATGGAGTAATGAGTAAAGTAAGAACTTTCAGAATCACTGGAGAGATCAAAAAGCCAGCAGCCATCATAAGATTCTCAAAGGAACTGAAAGGGCTGAAGCAGGAAGAAGCCCTTGAGAGATTGTATGCTGAACTCGGCAGCAGACACAAAGCCAAGAGATTCGATATAAAGATAACAACGATTAAGGAAGAGAAATCAGTACCTGAGAAGAAGGCCCAGGCCAAGGCGTGAAGAGAATTTGTCAAGAGAAGACGAGGAGCTAAGAAAAACAGTCACCGAAGTCAGACTCATGGAGGGCTCAGCGAACCTCATCCAGTCAAGACTGAACATCGTAGGTGCAGCCCTAGAAGAGACCATCATCGCCACAAGAGCCCTTGAAGGGGTGAAGGATTGCCCAAAAGGGACAGAGGTACTTGTTCCCGTGGGTGCAAGTTCCTTCCTGAAGATGGAACTTGCGGATGTGGAGAAAGCGATCGTCGGGGTGGGTGCAGGCGCATGCATGGAGAAGACCATAGAGTCATCAATTCAAGACCTGAAGAGTAGGCAGGCTGAGCTGGAGAAGGTGAGCGAATCACTACAACAGCAGCTAGGGCAGATACTCACAAGCATTGAGAGTTCAAAAGACAGGCTCTCAAGACTGATCGAGAGGCAAACGGGATCTCAGACGCAAACCTAGTCATCGCACAGGCTTGAAAGCAGAAGGCGAAAGGGCGGGGAGAACTTGTTTGAGAGGCTCAAGTCTGGCCTAGAGATCTTCCTCAACGAGATCTCAAAGACAGAACTCAACGAAAAGACAATCATCAAGCTAGTAGAAGACTTGAGACTCGTCCTCATACAGAACGATGTAGCCTACCCCGTCACCGAGAAGATATGCAGCGAGCTCAGCGAAAAACTCAGAACGATCGAAGTCCAAAGGTTCGGCGATCACAGAAAGACAACGAAGTCACTCCTCCGAGATATTCTGCTGGAGACGCTCAAGGAAAGCAAGGAAATAGGCTTCTTCGAGCTACTGGAGATGAAACGTGCAGTCAAAGAGCCCATGGTGATAGTATTCGTCGGAATCAACGGGACAGGAAAGACAACGACAATAGCTAAAATGGCCAGTCTCCTAATGAAGAAAGGATATACTGTCGTGTTCGCCTGCGCTGACACCTACAGAACTGGCTCAATCGAACAGATTGAAGAACACGCCAGAAGGCTCGGCGTCAGAACGATCAAGCACAAATACGGAGCAGATGCAGCCGCGGTAGCTTACGACACAGTAAACTATGCCAAAGCACACGGCACAGACGCGGTTCTCATAGACACAGCGGGGAGGATGCAGACAAACAAGAACCTTCTCGACGAGATGAAGAAGATAATACGTGTCGCCAAACCAGATCTCACCATACTCGTTGTGGACGCATTAACAGGGAACGATGCTGTAGAGCAAGGCTCAGTCTTCAGCCAAGCCGTGCCAATCAACGGCATCATACTAACAAAGCTGGACGCAGACGCAAAGGGTGGAGGCGCAATATCGATCTCACACATCACAGGAAAACCAGTCATCTACGTCGGAACAGGCCAAAGATATGAGGACCTTCAACCATTCGAGCCCCCATACATCGTGAACAAGATCCTTGGAGAATAGTCCAGTCGATATCACTTATATCTAAAAAAACACGTAGGTGGCATGAGGTCAAAGGATAATGTCAACGAAGCCGGAACTTGAGAAGATGAAAGTTGCAGAGCTGAGAGAGTTAGCTGAGCAGCTGGGCGTCGAAGCCCCCTCAAAGATGCTCAAGGCCCAACTCATCAGGGCAATATTGCAGAAGCAGAAGGCGGCAGCCGCAGAACCAGCAAAAGAGAAGAAACTGAAACTCGCGATTGAGAAGGTGCAGGGGACCTTCGTCAACTACAGACAGGGCATGTTCAATCAGAATACACACAGCATCCTGCTGAGAATCCCTGGGGTATCTGATGCGAACACTGCGTCGAAATACATTGGACGAAAAGTTGTCTGGCATTCGCAGACCGGAAAGAAACTTGTGGGAAAGATAGTCTCCACACACGGCCAAGGTGGAACTCTCTTGAGCCGATTCGGAAAAGGCCTCCCTGGACAAGCATTAGGCAGCACCGTCGAAATAATCTAAGTCATAACCTAGAACCCAACAGGTTAAATGCCAAAGCCTCGACAGCTGCGGCTAAGCCATCTTGTATAGGCAGGTGACTGTTTGAAGAGGGGGTTCAACCCCAGAGTGGGAGAGATCTACGAGACAATACTTTCAACATACAATGATGACGGTCGACCGAATGCAGCGCCCATGGGGATCATATTCACGAAACGAAAGAAAGTCTGCATAAGACTTTACAGGGGATCACAAACACTTGTCAACATACTCGCGAGAAAGTGTGCTGTCGCCAACATAACCAGCGACCCCATCCTCTTCTACAAGACGGCTCTCAAAGAAGAGACTAGGTCCCCAACCCGTTCCTATTCTAAGGCAGAAATGGTCAACGCCCCACTTCTTAAAGACGCAGACGGCTACCTTGAAATGAGACTCATCCGAAGCATTCCGGGAAAAGAGAAGATCGATGTGGAGTTTTGCGTCAAGAAATTCAGCAGGAGGAAAGTGACCGCGCGATTCCACAGCAGGGCCGCACATGCGCTAATAGAATCAACCATCCACGCTACAAGAGTCAGGGAGTACCTGTCAAAGGGCAACAGAAGAAAGGCCACGCCGCTCATCAGAATGATAAATCATTATAAAGATGTGATCGAGAGAGTCTCCCCAGACTCGGATTATGCAAGTGCTATCAAAGAGCTCCAATCGATCATCTACAGGTGGAAAAGGAGAAGTATACGTCAAAACGCCTTCTAGACTCCATTTCTGCCTCATAGATATGAATGGGGAACTTGGCCGAGTAGATGGCAGCCTAGGCGTGTCAATCGACAAGCCGAATATCGAGCTGACAGCGTGGAGGAGCGATGAGGTCAGAGCCTACGGAAAAGAGACCTCAAAAGTGGAAGCGCTCATCAGGCATTTTCTTTCAAGAACTAATTCCCAGGAGATGGTCTCCATGAATGTTGAGAAAGTGATACCGGCACATGTTGGCTTTGGATCTGAAACGCAGCTCAACCTAGCTGTAGCCGCCTCAACAGCCAAACTGCTCAACCTGCAGTTCTCCACATATGAGCTTGCCCGGATAATGGGGCGAGGAGGGACATCCGGGATAGGGGTAGCTGCCTTCGACAGCGGTGGCCTGATACTCGATGGCGGACATAGCTACGGAAAAAACAAAGAGAAAGAGATACTCCTCCCATCCAATGCATCAAAGGCTCCCCCAGCCAAAGTTCTAGCAAGATACGAGTTCCCAGAGGACTGGGGCTTCGTACTTGCAACCCCTGCTGTTGACAAAGGCGCCCACGGTCAGAGGGAGACTGAGATCTTTCGGGCCTTCTGCCCATTGCCCGCAAAAGAGGTCGGCGTGATCAGCCGCATAATCCTGATGAAACTCCTACCGTCCCTCCTTGACAGAGACATTGAGACATTCGGCTCAGGCCTATCAGATCTCCAGAATCTAGGTTTCGCTAAAGCAGCCAAGAACCTCATGCACCCTGCAACAGCAAGATGCATCCAAACGATGCTGGACGCAGGTGCCTACGGGGCTGGCCAAAGCTCCTTCGGCCCCACAGCATACGGACTGATCAGGCTAGACAGAAAGAAGGAAGAAATCATGCTTACCGTTAAGGAATCACTTGGTGAATCAGGAGGCGAAGTATTCTTCGCCGGCCCAAACAATACAGGGGCTCAAATACGTCATTCCTAGGGATCCAACCCTAAGGAATCTGTCAGTTACTGAATGGATCATGGGAGGAGAAATTTCTGAGAGTCTTAGTTGTGACAGGGTTGCTGGCCAAGGAGATGGTCACTGAGAGTCTACATGGAAGCGCTCTCGAATGTCAAACACTCGCACTGCCAGTTTCTGTGGCGTCTTTGATGTCGCCTGAATATATCGCCAATGCGCTCAAGACAAAGGATCTTTCAAACATTGATCTTGTACTGATCCCGGGCCTGATAAAGGGAGATACATCGAAGATTGAAGAAGTGACAAGCATAAAGACGAGGAAAGGGCCAAAGAACGCAGCTGATCTGCCGATTGTTCTAAAAGCGATAGGCAAGGTCAAGCTTTCGACAACACTCCCCGCAGATGAATTCGTCAGGAGAACCACCTTCCTTGAGGCAGAAAGGGCCCTATCCACAATCAAAAGAGACGCGATTCGCCAAAGCAATAAGAGAGGAGTAATTATCATCGGCGCTGGAAAGCGAAGAACCTTTCTCGGCCCATCCCTGCCGATGCTAGTACTCGCAGAGATCGTGGATGCGTCAATTATGTCCACAGGTAAGATTGAGAGAGGGGCGCGAGACTTTGCAGCATCGGGAGTAGACATAGTTGATGTTGGTATGGCGGCTGGGGGAGGCCATCCAGAGGAGGCGGCCAGAGCAGTAAAAGCTGTTAAGGGCTGCACGGAGAAGCCCGTGAGTATAGATACAAGTGATCCAGAAGAGATTGAGGCAGCGGTGAAAGCCGGAGCAGACCTGATACTGAGCATCAATACCGAGAACATGGATGAGGTTGAGGAATCTGCAAGAAATATTCCGGTTGTAGTCACCTCAGCTGGAAGAAACCATAAGGTACCAGATAAAGTGGAGGACAGACTCAAACAGCTTAGTACAAACATCAGAAGGGCTCGATCAATAGGGTTCATGAAGATAATAGCGGATCCAGTCCTGAACCCGCTTGCAACCCCCAGCTTTGCCCAGTCAATCTCTGCCTACGCCAGATTCCGAGAGAACAACCCCCAGACTCCGTTACTCTTCGGCGCGGGGAATGTTACTGAATTGATCGACGCCGACTCAATTGGAGCAAACCTCCTCCTGGCCGGTCTTGCGTCCGAGGTTGGCGCGAATATTCTGCTCACGACCGAGGCTAGCAATAAGACCAGAAACTCTGCAAAGGAACTCGTTAGAGCGGTCAAGATGGTGACGCTAGC
>CAZVKZ010000004.1:17731-30197 GCA_964627775.1 uncultured Candidatus Bathyarchaeia archaeon
TGATCTCAAGACTCGAACATGCGTCATACCTTGGGATAGAGCTTGAGAAGGCCAAAATCGCTCTTGAGACTGGAAAGAGCTATGTACAAGATCACCCGCTCCTCTTTGGAAGTGGCTGAAATCAGGCCGCGCGGACTCATGATTCACTGAAACGCATCATCAAACGTACAACGGTGCAAGCTGAGCGAAAATGTACACAAAGCGAAAGATCAGAGCAAAAAGCATAATGTTGATAGCGACTTTGGCGGCTGTCTACATAATTCTCAGAATCATCCCGACGTTTCCACTTGTCGGCGTGCCTGGCGCTCGATTCTCAGCCTCGGACTTTGTGGTCTCAATCTATGGCGTGATATTGGGCCCCTACGCTAGTTCGCTCTGCGTAATCATCGGCACGTTCATTGGGTATTTCGCCGGGAGGCCTCCAATATTCTACGGCCTCGACTTCATGCCGGCCACTGTTAACGGGCTCATCGTAGGTCTGATCGTACAGGGTCGGAGAAAACATGCCCTGTTGATATTCCTAATTCTTCTGGTACTATTTGTAATTCATCCTTTTGCACAGATTCTGATACCTGTCAAAGGAGTCTTCGGCCAGAGCAATTTCGCTTTTCCCTTCGCGTGGATGCACCTCCTTGGCCTAATCACTCTAGCATCCCCTCTGGGGTCACGAATGGCGAGTCTGATCTCGAAATCTTCCGTTATGCAGTTGGCTGTGGGCTTCTCGCTAGCATCATTCGTTGGTACCTTGTCTCAACATCTCATGGGAAACCTGCTCTATGCCTCTACGATACTTCCTCTGCTCTCTGAACAAGCCCGAGCCACGAACTGGATGATTATCTTCTGGCTATACCCGATAGAGCGAATCACAATCGTAGTGCTGTCAACAGTCATCAGCGTTCCATTGATTCGAGCTTTGAGGTCCTCGGGCAGCCTCCTTAAGGTAGAGGGGGGACAGACGCAAACCGAAGGCTGGCGTAGGTAGTCGAAGGCACACAGCGATGTTGGTGTAAGATCTGTTGATTATGGAGTCTATTGGTTTACTCTCGCTTGGTTTCATGGTCGGCCTAAGTGGTGCATCCATTCCAGGACCGCTGTTGGCCTTCACAGTCTACGACTCCACAAAAAAAGAGAAGATCACAGGACACCTTGTGATCTTCGGGCATGTGATCTGGGAGGCTATTATCATTCTAATAATCGTGGTTGGGCTGGGATGGGTAATCCTTCAGGGCCGAACCTTAATTTACAGCTTGGGAGGGCCGGTGCTCATCCTTATGGGCTTTGGAATGGTGAGAAGCCGCGCAAGCAAGATTGAGTTGGAGACTTCAAGAACCGAATCCTCTCTTGTCGGAGGGATCTTCTATACAGCTTTCAATCCTACACAGCCACTGTGGTGGGCGACGGCAGGGCTGGCTCTGCTTTTGAAAGGCCTAGAGGTTATGAGCCTTGTGGGAGTCGTGCTTGTTACAGCGGGCCACTGGCTCTCAGACTTCGTCTACTACATCTTCATCTCAGCCATGGTGCACCGACACAGGAGAAAGATAATCCCGCACCAGCAGATCCTCTCACGAGTCCTCGGGGTATTCTTGATGTTTCTGGGAGGATACTTCTTAGTCGAGGGCCTATCAGAGATCCTACGATGGCAATTACATTAGGGCTGGAGATCAACCACGCTGATGTCGCAGATTGACAGCTGCAGTTGCCAGTGGGCAGGGCTTGGATGAGGCAGGTTGAGTGGTTCCGCTTGGGAGGGAGGTTGGGGAAAAAGGGATGAACGTTCAGGACTTCTCGATGTCCTTCTTCATCTTTAGGTAGTCCTCTCTTGTTATCTCTCCCTTGCTGTATCTGAGGTTCAATGTGTCCAGGGCTGAAGGCTCCCTTTCTCTTTTGTGTTGAATTACGTATCGCCTTCCCACAATCACTGCTGCAAAGACTAAAGCTGCTAGCGCCACTATGATGACTGCCAAGAGCGCATAGGCTGTTGAGTAGTCCTGCCTCCAGATCGCGGTTACCGTCGTCGGCTTATCTATTGCGAATCTCGCAGTAGGACCTGCCTGGCTGACCTCTGCTACACCGCTCCAGCTGTCAAAGACGTGCTTTGCACCCAGTGATCCCCAGAAGCCGGTCATTGGTGCCTCGGGGGTGACAGAGATGGTGGCTTCGGAGCCTTTATTATACCACCCAGAGCCTTGGGGGCTGTTCAGCTCAGACTTTACCTCCAGATAGTATTGGGTCTGGTAGGTTGCTGTCGCTTTGTGCGGTGAATTCATAGTTATTGTGATGGTGCTGCTGGCCATGTCGGAGCCGTCAACGTTCCAAGCTTTGAAGATGTTCCTTTCGACATTGGACTTGTCGACCTTCTCTGATGTTGAGAGTGTTATGATGCTGTCTTTTGCTTTCCATCCTGCTTTGTCAACTGATTGCCCGAATGGATTTTCGACTGTCAACATGTACTCTGCAACGTAGTTGAATGTACGAGCCACTTCCATCTTGGGTTTCGCGTACGGGTCTGGGTAGTAGTATGGGTAGTAGTAGTAACTCGGGTAATAGTAGTAGACTGTGTATGGTGAGGTGATATTGAACTTGTAGTAGGCTGTGGGGTAGTAGTAATAGTAGTACGGGTAGTAGTAGGGATATTGGTATCCTGAGGGTGTAGCTTTCTCAAGCGTCCATGACGCTTCGCGGCAGAAGTATCTGACCCCTGTCGGGCCAGATACGTAATTATCTACTTGGAAGACGTGGGATTCTGCGCTTCTTGCCTCAAACTGTTTTGAGGATCCTCCCTGAATCGTTCCCGCGGCATTTCCATTCATCTTGACAGTCGTAGAGTATTCTGAAGGCAGACCTGAGATCGATACTGTGACAGCATATCTCCCATACTCCCTAGAGTATGGATAGTAGTATGGAACGTAACCGTCATAGTAGTAATAGTAGTATTGGGCTGCAACCTCTTGAATCGGGCTGGCCGCCAGAACAGCGCACAACATGGCACATAGGCCAAAGAGTGGGATAGCTGTAGAGAATTTCAATTCACTCACCGGCAGGATTGATCACTTCTCAAAGATCATTTAAACATGATCTCAGAAGAACGCTAGGTCTGAGCCTACGAAAGTCGCTGTGTGGCACAAATTCAGAGTATCAGACATTTATCGAAAAAAAGAAAAGATTGGGAGCTGCATCTAGCCGATGCAGCGAGATTCTTAGTCGTCCTCAGTCAAATTCTGAAGGAGTCTCTTCTCCTCCAGGTGCCCTCGGCGGTGCGGATGGTCCGGAGGGTTTGCCTGCAGCTATCACATCGTCAATCCTTAGAATCATCGCTGCCGCTTCGCTTGCTGACCTAACAATCTGCAACTTGACCGCGAGAGGTTCGTAGACCCTCATCTTTGTCATGTCTTTGGTCTTTCCTTCATAGACATCGACCCCTGACCATATCTCGCCTTTCTCATGCTTTGATCTGAGCTCTACGAGTATATCTATAGGGTCTAGTCCAGCGTTCTCAGCTAGGGTCATGGGTACCGCTTCCAGAGCTTCAGCGTAGCTTATCGCCGCAAGCTGTTCTTTGCCGGTTAGTTTCTCGGCCCACCGCTTGATCTGTGACGCGACCTCCAGTTCCAGTGCTCCGCCTCCGGCGACTATTCTTGGGTCGCGGACGACGTCTCTCACGACGCATAGGGCGTCGTGGATTGACCGTTCGGCCTCGTTGACTAATCTTTCTGTTCCGCCTCTGATCAGTATCGATACGGCTTTGGGGTTCTTGCATCCCTCGATGAAGGTCATCTTGTCGTCTGAGATCTTCCTCTCCTCGAAGAGTTCTGCTGAACCTAAGTTCTCAGGCTTGAGATCGTCAATATTCGTCACGATCTTTCCGCCTGTTGCCTTTGCGAGTTTCTCCATGTCTTTCTCGCTGACCCGTCTGATAGAGGCTATTCCTTCTTTTGCTAGGAAGTGTTGTGCTACGTCGTCTATTCCTTTCTGGCAGAGCAGGACGTTTGCTCCTGCAGACTTCACCTTGTCGACCATCTCTTTCAGTATGTTTGTTTCCTCATCTAGGAAGGCCTTCATCTGTTCTGGGTCGCTGATCCTGATCTCGGCACTGAACTCGGTCTTCTCAACTTCGAGTGGGCAGTTGAGTAGTGCTATCTTGGGGTTTTTGATGCTCTTGGACATTCCTGGGTGGACGACTTCCTTGTCGATGACTACTCCATTGGTGAGTTTTGTGTCAGTGAGGGAGCCTCCGGCTTTCTTTTCGACCTTGATATCGTCTATGTCTGCCTTCCAGCCGTCGGGTGTCTTCTCGGCGACCTGGAGGATCGCATCGACTGCTATGTCTGCGATGTAATCAGCGTTTTCTGAGAGAATCTTGCTTGCTAGGGAGGTGACGGCGCAGTCTTTGAGGGCTTTCTTGTCTGTTGGGTTGACTTTGATCGCTATTTGGTTGAGTATCTCCAGGGCCTTCTCGGTTGCTTGGTTGTAGCCGTCGACTATCAGTGTTGGGTGGACGTCTTTGTCTATTAATTCTTCAGATTTTGAGAGTAGCTCGGCAGCTAGGACGACTACAGTGGTTGTTCCGTCTCCGACCTCTTGGTCTTGGGCCTTAGCAACCTCGACCATCATCTTCGCGGCTGGGTTTTGGACATCCATCTCCTTGAGTATCGTCGCTCCATCGTTTGTTATTGTCACGTCTCCAAAGCTTGCCACCAACATCTTGTCCATCCCTTTCGGTCCAAGAGATGACCTGACACATTCAGAGACTACTCGTGCTGCTTGGATGTTTGATCTCTGGGCTTCTCTGCCTCTGCTTCTGCTTGTTCCCTCTCTGAGGATTAGGACCTGTTGCCCGCCGATCCTTGCAGGTATAGCTTCTGCCATTTCTTGATTCACCTTCTCATTACATCATTGGCGGCATCCCGCCACCCGGCCCACCTGTGGGAGGTGGTGTGGGAGGTGGCTTCGCCGCTGCTATTACATCATCTACTCTTAGGATCATGGAGGCGGCTTCCATGGCTGATTTTATTCCCTGTTCTTTGACCCTGACCGGCTCTATCACTCCAGCAGCCAGCATGTCTCTCGTCTTTCCAGAGTAGACGTCGACACCTATCGTGAATCCTTTCTGTTCTGCGTGTGCTGCTTTGAGGGTTACCATGATGTCTACTGGATCTAGTCCGGCGTTCTCGGCTAGGTATTTGGGGATGCTCTCCATGGCTTCTGCGAATCTCTCGACTGCCAGTTGCTCTCTGCCTCCTAGCTTGACGGCGTATTCTCTGAGTCTCTTTGCGAGCTCGACTTCTGTGGCCCCGCCTCCAGCGACTATCTTGTTCTTGCTGACTACGTCTGCTGTGACGTGGAGAGCGTCGTTGAGGGCCCTCTCTGCCTCGTCGACAGATCTTTCAAGGCCTGCTCTGATGAGTATGCTTACTGAGCGTGGGTTCTTGCAGTTCTCTATGAAGACCATCTTGTCCTCGCCCATCCTTCTCTCTTCGGCTTGGCCTGCGTTTCCAAGTTCCTTCTGCATAAGTCCTTCTAGGTTTGTGACGATCTTTCCGCCTGTCGCTCTTGCAAGCTTCTCCATGTCTGACTCTTTGATCCTTCTGACCGCCATTATTCCTTCTTTTGCTAGGAAGTGTTGTGCTACGTCGTCTATTCCTTTCTGGCAGAGCAGGACGTTTGCTCCTGCAGACTTCACCTTGTCGACCATCTCTTTCAGTATGTTTGTTTCCTCATCTAGGAAGGCCTTCATCTGTTCTGGGTCGCTGATCCTGATCTCGGCACTGAACTCGGTCTTCTCAACTTCGAGTGGGCAGTTGAGTAGTGCTATCTTGGGGTTTTTGATGCTCTTGGACATTCCTGGGTGGACGACTTCCTTGTCTAGGACGACTCCTTTGATGAGCTGAGTATCGAGTACGCTCTTGCCGATCTTCTTGACTAGCTGGACGTTGTCGACGTCGGCTACGAGTTTGTCGCCTCTCTGCTCCATTACCTGCTTTATGGCTTCGACGGCTATGTCAGCAAGGTGATCTCTTGCGCCTCCGACGTTCTTGCTGTGGAGAGCTGTCATTGCGACTTTTTTGAGGTTTTCCATGTCGTCGAGGCTTGTTGTCTGAGCCACTTCGTCCAGTATCTTCATCGCCTCGTCTGCAGCCTTCTTGTAGCCTGAGACTATCGTTGTGACGTGAATGTTGTCATCGACCAGCTCTTCAGCTCCACTCAATAACTCCCCTGCTAGGACGACTGCGGTGGTTGTTCCGTCTCCAACCTCATCGTCCTGGGTCTTGGCAACCTCAACCATCATCTTTGCCGCGGGGTTCTGTACGTCTATCTCATCGAGAATTGTTGCTCCATCGTTCGTTATCGTGACATCACCTAGGCTGTCGACTAGCATCTTGTCCATTCCTCTTGGGCCCAGTGTTGACTTCACGACTTCAGCGATGATTCTTGCTGCTTGGATGTTTGATCTCTGGGCTTCTCTGCCTCTGCTTCTTGCCGCTCCTTCCTTGAGTATGAGTATTGGTTGACCAGTTAAGTATGCCAATTTTTTTCTTCACACCTGTTCTGATTGTCTTTTATGTGCGAGTTCGATGTTACCGCAGGTAACAAATATATAAACTTTGCTTGATGAGGGCTCTGTCAAGTCTATGGCAGATCGAATAAGCTGTCAAAAGTCGTCTGAGATGAGTGCAAAAAAAAGAATCACTGCTCTCTCCGGCCATGGCTTAACGGAAAGCGAGGCAGAAACTTGGCTTATGAATGAACCACATTTCGATAGACCGATAATACGACGAGATCTTACAGGCAGACTAAACCACCAACGATTTGACAGTATCCTTGAGCTGTCAGATCTATCTGAGAGCGGTCTTGCCAGCGACATCTCGGGGCTGCACAGATTATATGCGCCTTTCGACATTGATCATTTCAGTGAACAGTTTGCCAGTCTGCCCCAAATGCCGCAAGTTGATATCTGAAGCAAAAGTCCGTCGACATAGGACTCGTTGCGGGAAAAAGCCCCGAGTCAGAAAAGTGATTACTCAGAACAATGTAGCTCCCGCCATCTTATAGTTGTCAACAGATACTATGATTGCAGGACAAGATCACGTCCAAGGATCTTGCACCAGCCTTAGGAGCAGCACAGTGGTGGGCCGGGAGGGATTTGAACCCTCGACCACCTGCGTGTCAGGCAGGTATCCTAATTATCTTGCTCTCGATGCATCCAGACTAGACGACCGGCCCACAGGCAAACCGCAGGATCTGTCCTGAAGGCACTCTTGGTCTTGATGAGCAGGATCTATAAATCTCTTCCATAGCGCCACGACAGACTTCTCGCAGTAGAAATCAGGATTCTGAAGAAGAGAGTATGCCTTGCAGATGCATCTCTTCATCAGTGAAGAATTCTCTAGACCACTCGGATCCGGGTGAGCTTCTTGTTCTGCCAGGAGTAGCCTCTTATCTTCTTCGTATTCCCATACCCGCATGCGGCGCATCTTCTATTAGTCAGGCTGTAGGAGTGTCTTCCGCATCGTCGGCATATTATGTGTGATTTAGATCGTCCTCTTTTACCAAACGAAGGTGTACCTTTGCCCATGATGCTCTCCTCACAGCGATGTGTCGAGGCTCTTGTTCATCAGGAGTTAATGCGCGTCCTGTCTGAGATCTCGCTCAATGGCTTGGAGGAGGACTGATGAGCACGACATTGTCTCCTCTGACGATTAACGTTCCGAGCTTCTTGATGTTCTCGGCTTCAGTGACGTCTTCAGCATCCTCCATAACGAGGTTCATATGCTGGTCAAAGCTGTAGAGTTTTCCTCTAACTGTCCTTCCTCCCTTTAGTTGGACGAGTACAACCTTGTTCAGGCTGTCCTCGAAGATCTTCGTCGCCATCTCTGACATGAGCTTCACTATGTGTGGAGTTTACCTTTAAGGGTTTGAATGCTTCATTTAAGGGTTGTCGTCAAACGCGGTGGTAGATTGCCTCATCGCAGACGGATGCTGAGAAAAAGCGAGACCAAGTTATTAACTCAGGAACTGGCAGGGTTCAAAGACGCACTGAATTTCGATGAGCAAAAGACTAGGATAGAAGTCGTTGAGTTCAGTGACGAAGAACTCTTCCTATTTGACGGAAAACCGCTCCTATTTAGGGCTGAAAGCCAGCTCATTCCAACCCTATTCTTCGAACGTTACATCGCGTCAGCACCACGCATCATCGTTGATATGGGCGCAGTCCCGCATGTATGCAACGGGGCTGATGTGATGGCTCCGGGCGTCAGAGCTGTTACGGGCAGATTTTCCAATGCTGAATTTGTCGTTGTCCAAGATGAGAAGCATGGAAAACCTATTGCTGTTGGAAGAGCATTATTTGATTCCGAAGGAATTGGTACGGTCGTACGGGGAGCTGTTGTGAAGACATTGCATTACGTCGGTGATCAAGTGTATAACATATGCAAATCGTTCTAACCTTCCGTGATGTAAGGAGACCGGCCAAACAATGATCAGGATTGCCAGATAATATGAAATAGGGAATCCTGCTCGAATAGCCTAGTCCGCCTCTGTTGCTGGTAGAGATTCCAGAAGGCAGGTGTTGACAGTCTACCTCAGTCTTATCGTCTCTAGGTTCTCCGGTGCCATGGTCCTAATCTTGAACAGTGCCGATATGCCGCCAGCCATCTGGTCACATTTTCGGTACTCGCCGTGATTCACTATGACCCTGGAAGGTTTCGAGGATATTCTTCTGACGAATTCAATGATCTGGTTTCTGTCGGAGTGGCCGGAGAATCCTTCCAGTGCCTCCACTGTCATGTTGAGTTTGACTGCTTCAACCTTCCCATTAGGCCCAAAGAGCGATATGTCTCTCATGCCATTTCTTATCCTGCTTCCCAGTGTTCCCTCGATCTGGTAGCTCACAAAGATCAGGGTGTTCTTTTCACTTGGGGCTAGGTGCCTGAGGTATTCAATTGCGGGTCCACCTTCAAGCATTCCTGATGTGGCGAGTATGACTGAGGGGCCCCCGCTCACGATCTCCTCACGAGCGCTTGGGTGAGTGACATTGACGAAGTAATCTGACTGGAATGGGTTCATGTCCTGATGGAGTATCTTATCCCTTATCTCCCTGGACAGGTACTCTGGATAGGCTGTGTGGATAGCGGTTGCCTCAGCGATCATGCCGTCGACGTATATTGGCGCCTCCATGAGCGCGCCAGTCTTCATCTGGTTGTCCAGCACCATCATTATCTCTTGAGCTCTGCCAACAGCAGGCATCGGGACCAGAACCTTTCCTCCCCTCTTGAAAGTCTCATTCACAGTCGATACTAGCTTGGCCTCGACTGCTGTCCTGCTTGGCATGATATCGTTTTGGCCGCCGTAGGTGCACTCTGTGATCAGGGTCTCAACACGCGGAAAGACTGCCGATGCAGGCTCGAGGAGCATGGTCTTTCCGAACTTGTAGTCGCTAGTATAGACGATATTGTGCAGTCCTTCACCTATGTGGAGGTGTATGATTGATGAGCCTAGTATGTGGCCTGCGTTGTGGAGGGTGAGTTTCATATCTGGGGCGACATCCGTCACAACGCCGTACTTTAGAGGTATCGTGTGCATGACAACCTCGCGGACATTCTTCTGGTCGAAGATCGTGTACCCTCCCTCTCTGCTGGTCACATCCAGAAAATCCAGTTGCAGAAGGGTCATCAACACTGAGGTGGGCTCTGAACAGTACACCGGCCCGTCATAGCCGTACTTGTACAGGAAGGGTACGAGTCCGCAGTGGTCGAGGTGAGAGTGAGATATTACAACTGCGTCAAGCTTGTCTATGTTGAAATCGTCAATGTCGAGCCTTGGGTAGGCGCGTATCGGGTCTTGCGAACCAGGATTGATCCCACAATCAAGCAGTACCGCACTCTCATTTGCCTCAACCATCAAGCATGATCTTCCCACCTCACGTGATCCACCCAGAGGAGTGATCCTCACACTGCTTGCCTTGTTCATGGTGGGCCTGAAGATTCTCTCTCCGACATCCCTAAGTATCCGGCTTCTCTCCTCGCTCTCTGTATATGTCATATGTCGCATCGTGGCGATGATCTTCGACGGAAGTGGTTGAGCTCTTAGAACTCGGGGGCGCCACCCAGTAGCTTTGATGACTTCCTGGAGGATCGCACCGTCCTTTCCTATGGCTAGGCCCGGCTTCTTTGACTCTATGAGAACCTCGCCAAGGCTTGGATCGAAGTTTATCGAGGTGATCGCGGCGTCAGCTGGGATGAGCTTCTTGATAGCCTCTTCAGCCTCCTTCTCGGGCATCCTTATCGAGGCGTCTGATCTGATGACGATGCGTTTGTGAATGAGGTTGACGATGTCGGTTACTACGTGGCTCTGCTCCATAAGCAAGTTGACATTCTTTACGTATATCGCGAGCCTCGGGCCTTCAAACTCGATCCTTGTTACCTCTGCTTCCTTGGGCATATTCTCCAAGATAGCGGTCATTATCTTCGAATGTGTACCGTTGTAGATCTTGGGCACGTATGCTCACTCTGAGAGCGAACAGAATGTGATCTCGCTAGGCTTTGGGCGCTAGAGCCTTCTTCTCGTCCTCGTTAAGCTCCTTGTAGCCTTCCTTAGTGACTATGGCTACGTCGAAGCTATCACCGCTTGCCGCGTCTCTCTTCATGGCTGAGGCTATTGCTTTCAGGACCATGGGTAAGGTCTCTTTTACAACCATCCCTTCTTTAAATTGGGACTCAAGGACGCCGTATGCTATGGGTGAACCGGAGCCAGTGGCGACACAGGTCTCCTCAGTGACGCTTCCAAGGGGGTCCAGCGCAAAGATCCTTGGGCCGACAGAGTCCACCCCTGCGATTAGGGCTTGCAGCAGGAATGGCATGAGTCTGGAAGAGAAGAGTACATTTCCAACAAGTCTGGCAGCAGCACTCACAGGCATTATGACCCCGTTCTGTAAGCGGTAGAGCTCTGCGTTCGCCTTGAGTATGTCAACCATGGCTTGAGCGTCGGCAACCCCCCCGGCGATCGTCATCGCAAGGTGGTCGGCGATAGGGTACACTTTCTTGGCGTGCTTATGGGCTATGAAGTAACCCATTGTTGCTCTGGTATCGGTTGCGAGGACTACTCCGTCCTTACAGGCAACACCTATAGTTGTCGTCCCCTTGATGATCTGTTTCTCAAAGTTCGCTGGTCCGGGATACATATATGCATGGCCTCGATAAACTTCCGAGGAATATCAGCAGAATCGCGCAAGAAATCTTGGCGACTGTTAACTCACAGAACCCTAACAACTTAAAAAAGCTTTCGCGAAGGTGACCCTTATTGCAGAAAGTCACACTACTGGGTGAAAGGCAGGCCCGCATCGGATTCAGATTTCTCTTTGAGGGTGTAGCGGATCTATGCGCAGAATGCAAAGTTAGGAAGGTGTGTCTGGGGAATCTTGAGACCGGAAGGCTCTACGAAGTCAGCAAAGTCTCCAAGAAGAGGTTTCCCTGTCTGCTTCACTCTGAGGAGGCTGTTGTTGTTGAGGTGAGAGAGCCACGTATAGAAACAGCGGTCCCGCCTCGAATCGCGATCAATGGTGCCTTAGTAAAGTACGCTAGCCCTGAGTGTTCTAACAGAACCTGCGAGCACTGGAGGAAGTGCTTTCCAGTCGGCCTAGTTGAGGGCGACAGGTGCAAGGTGGTTGAGGTCAAGGGCCCGTTGAGGTGTCCGTTGAAGGGGGAACTTCTTTTGGTTTCTCTTCAGAGGCAGCCTGAGGTTTCCTGAAGGTCTCGGCGAACACGACCTTCTCAAGCTCAGGCATGAATTTCTGAATATCAGTTGAGATGGTTCTCTTGGCTATTTGCAGCCCCTCGATGAAGAAAGCCTCCTCTGGAATCTCCGCCGTGCACTCATCCTGAGACAGGTTCACTTTGAACTTGTCAGATGCAACCATCGGCAACCTTCGGTGTATCAGCGCCTTCACCTTCTCCTCGTTTGACTCAAGCGTCTTCTCAAGCTTGACTGTATACTCTAATGTCTTGCCTGCTAGGGGGTGGTTGTAGTCTACTTGAACCCTGCCAGCTCCGACTGATCTCACAAGTGCTGATCTGCCATCTATCTCTACTCGAGCACCCGGAACAGGCGTTACTTGCTCGTTTCTGAATCTTCGCATTGGTATGAGTTTCATCTTGGAGGGATCACGTTCTCCAAAACCCTTGTCGGGGGGGACCTCGACGGTCATCTCTTTTTCTGCTTCAAGATTTGTCAGAGCCTCATCGAGGCCTTTGGGAACCCAACCCTCGCCGACAACGACAAAGTCAGGCTCGTAAGTGTGATCGCTGTGATAGATGTTTGCTTCCTTGGCGACCTGCTCTACGGTTGTCTCGATGATCTCATTGCTCTCTTTTACCTTGGAGGTGAGGTTGATCAGTGCAAAGTCTCCCTTTTTCAGCGTCATCCGTGAACACCGAGGTATCACATTAAGGCAAACTAGCCCGCTTATTAATGC
>CAZVKZ010000005.1:0-20466 GCA_964627775.1 uncultured Candidatus Bathyarchaeia archaeon
GCCTTAGGTCTTGACGAGTTCTTGCTCTCATGGGGTCGGAGATTGATTGAGACTCCAGCCGTGCTTCTGATTTCGGGTATTCTTCTTATCTTGGCAGCTACGGTCTCATTGAGTTTCTCCATGCTCTCAGCTTCAATCTTGGCTATTATGTCGTAGACGCCGTAGACAAGATGAGCCTCCTTCACACTGGCTATGCTTCTTAGTTCTTCCAGATCATAGTTTGCCTCAACTTGATCACTACCCCATCTTAGGTCTTAGCCTTTCTAGCGTGTGCTTCCTGACGCTTTCATGTATCGAATCTTACGGTCTGTATTGGCGCTCGAACTAGGCCAGTTTCAGAGCATAAGCAGTAAGCGCTCCCACCGTCGGAAATAGTGCCATTCCTATGAAGCTAGGCGTTAGCATATTGGTCATGTCAATAATGAGCCCAACGAATGGTGGAGCAGTGGCTATTGCAAGGCTCAAACATGCTGTGAGTATTCCATAGCCAGTTCCTGTCGCGGCTTGTCCCAAGATTTTAGGAGGCAGCATCAGCACAATCGGTACAATCATGAATGCTGAGGTTCCCATGACTGCAACTGCTAGTATTACTGCTGAGTCAGGCAAATGAGGTATGCCCACCAAGATCAATATCAATGATAGGAAATTCAGTATCAGAACGAGTCTTCGGTGTTTGATCCTGTGTAATGTCCAGCCATAGACTGGTACACAAAGGATTGCCGCTAACATGATTGTGGTAGCTATCAGATTCGCGTAGATAGGGTCTGTTCCTCTGAATCTCTCAAAAAGCGTTGGAAACCATGTTGTAAATGCGAAGACGGTGGCGAAAGAGAATCCCCAGATACCTCCAGCCTTCCAAATCTCAGGATTTCTCACGGCCTGACCGACTCTCACTGCTTTTTCAGATTTGAGTTTAAGCGGGCCCTCCTTGATTACGAGGATGAAGACTACTAGACCTGATAAAGCCAGAGCGGCATCAAGGTATAACGGATAACGCCATCCAAAAGTAAGCATCAAGACGCTCACCACTGGAAAAGCCACAAGGGTGGCAAAAGGCAGATTTATCCCATAGACTCCCATAGCTCGCCCAAGCTCCCGCATTGAGAACCATTGAGCGACTATCGATGGCAGTAGAGCGATCGCGATCATCCCTCCAACCCCGAAGACCAAACGCCCCAACAAAGCCATCTGAAATGAATCGCTGATGGCAACCACAAAACTGCCCAGCACCATCAAGCTTGTGGACAATGTACCGACACGTCTGGCACCATAGCGGTCGATGAGCATCCCAGCAGGTATCGACACAAGAACTCCCGGGACAAAAAGGATAGACATCAACAAACCAGCCTGAGCGTGATTAATGCCGAAATCCCTCATTACCGAGGGGATCAAAGGAGGAATAGACTGAACAATGAAAGCCATCGTAACAATAACATAGAATGCTGCGAACAACGTAACCCACCGATATCGTGGACTCATCGAACAAATCCTGCCATTGAAGCCTCGAAATGAGGGGTTCCCGCCTTCTTGCCGACACGCGCGTATCAGTCACTCCATATATAAGCCTGATTACAGATTAGCGCCTGCTAGGACTCGGGTGCTCATGGATAAACGGGAACTGCTGTTCTGGAAAAGCAAATACAACAATGAGGAAGACTTGGACTCTGCTGGCGTTGAAGAGGAGCTGAGATCCCGTTTCCAATCTGAACGTTGTGTTACAGAATCGGACTTGGCTAGAATAGTCATATGGAAATTTCAGGGGCGATTGCTGGGTAGGCAAAAACGATTCTTGCGTCTGCTGGAAGACGTCGACGAATCGACAATAGAAGAAATCTCCAAACTTGCCTTGAAGATCCAGGACGATGAAGTGAGGTTGAACCTGCTCTCCTGCACTAAGGAAGTTGGAAATGCTCTGAGCAGTGTTATATTGACTTTCTATGATCCCCAAAACTACGGTGTTCTGGATATACATGCATGGAGAGGACTATTTGGAGAGGAGCCGTTAGACCTGTTTGCGAATAATAGGCATGCACTCAGCTTCTTCAGCAAGTTGAGAGAAATCTCCCGTGAAACAGGATTACCTTGCAGAGACATTGAGAAAGCATACTTCAAAAGAGACTCAGACGAAGCAAGAATGCGAAGAGAATAAATGAGTAGCTCAAGCTAGGTTGCTCTATGGCTCATGATATTCGGAAGGAAAAATATTGAAGGTTGCAGCCAGGATTCCCTCAGTCAAAGAAATCGAAGTTGATGTTCCACCGGACATCACCGTAGCTAGACTCAAGCAGGTAATATGCAACAAACTAGGCCTCGAAGAAGCACTCACTAGACTGCTTCTGAAGGGAAAACCCATAAACGAAAAGTCACGACTCTCCAAGCTTAGGCTCGAATCAGAGAAGCTTGAGGTCGACTATTTCTGGTCACGCCAGATGATACTCTGGGGTGAAGAAGGCCAAGCTAACCTGAGAGACTCAAGAGTCCTGATAATAGGCGCCGGGGCGATAGGCAACGAAGCCGCAAAGAACCTTGCAATGCTAGGAGTCAGAAATCTCACGATAGTAGACTACGACACGGTTGAGGTCTCGAACCTCAGCAGAATGATCTTCTTTGACAAGGTGGACTCCGGCAGGCCAAAATCGAATATACTCGCCGAGAAGCTACACCGAAAGTACCCGCACCTAGAGATAACGGCAGTTGAGGGTAGGCTTGAGAGGCTGCCTCTCGACATTTTCCTGGACTCAGACGTTATTGTCGGCGGCCTCGACAACTTTGCCTCTAGGGTTTTCTTAACCTCGATGTCTCGCAGATACTTGGTTCCCATGGTTGACGGAGGAATAGCAGGATACCAGTGCAGAGTTCAAACATACGTTCCGCCAGACGACCCCTGCCCGATTTGTCCCATATCAAGCAGTCAATACGGTAGATTGGTAGGCCTGAGGAATCCCTGCGACGCACCAATCGAAGACATCAAGATACCCTCACTGCCAACAACAATATCTCTTGTTGCCTCGATCCAGACGCAAGAGGCTGCAAAGATTCTGCTAGGTTACAAGTATTATCTGAAAGACCGTAGATGGCCAGAGGCCACTGGAAAGCCTCTAGAGGGCATCTGGATTGCCGACCTGAAGTACAACAAATACTCCACACTCAAACTTGCCAAGAACAAGAACTGCGTGGTCTGTGGCGAGCACGGTGAGGCCAAGGATACAGTCTTGAGGCTCAAGATACCCTTGAAAGAATTGGTCTCACCAAAGACTCGAGAGAGACACTTGGGGAGCCTCTTTCCAGATTCGGAGGAATTCCTCTTCTTCAAAATTTCAGGCGGGAGTACAACAAGGCTTGCTGAAGACTCGATGAGCAAAAAAATACTGAAGAAAGGCGATTACATCTTAGTTACTCTTAAAAGAAAGGGTGGCGAATATAGTGAGACTGTTGCCCAACTTACATAGGGGAGGAGTTCCTCATGCCAGCATGTCCTAAATGTGGTAAGGCGAATCCTAAGAGGGCTAAGTTCTGTTATGATTGTGGAAGTCCAATGTACCCTCCGCCAACGGCCCCGCCAACGGTATCGGTCCAACAAGCACCGAAGCCAGCCCCCACCGTCAGAGTAATCTCTCCTACCGGGACCGTTCAGACCCCATCCGTATCTCCCATGCCTGCCATGTCTCCCACTCGAATATCTATGAGAATTCCGTCGATGGGGACATGTGCCTACCACCGCGAGCTTCCTGCAATGTACATCTGCGGTAGATGCAGCCGCTCGATCTGCAAGTCATGTGCAAGACAATACCTCAACATGACATTCTGTTCACAATGTTACGGGCTCTCTGTTCCGCAACAGAGATACTGGTAGACGCAGATTTCACGCAGAATACTAAAGCTAAAGAGTGTCCATCTCTAGAAGCTTTCTGCAAGCCTGCCCGCATCTCTCAGTCTCTGAGTTGACTCCTTTAGTTCTTCCACGGTGACGCTGAGATCTTGGGAAGCTCTACTCCAAGATATGACGCCTGAATGTTCAACTATGTACCTGTAAACTTTTTCATCAAAAGGTGAAAGAGGCCGAGGTTGTTCAGCCTCGATTTTCTTTGGCCTGACAGGTTTGGTCCGAGGAGGGGGGATACTCTCTTCTAGAGCTTTTCTCCTTGCTATCAACAGGAGAATTGAGGCCACGCCGCCAGCAGCTACTGCAGAAAAAGCAACAACAGCGGTTGGATTGATCGTGACAATCTCAGTCTCGGCGATGCTGCTGGAATACGTTTCATCACCATTGAATATCACTTGAACCTTGGTTGTCCTATAGAAGAGAGTTGGCTCCACGATCAGCCTCGTCTTTGCGTATCCTCGCGAGTCTATTGAAAGGGACGTAGCTGGACTTTTGTCAGCTAGAATCATTAGGGATACGTTGTTGACAGACCTGTTCAACAAGTCTCTCATCGTAATTTCAAGGTCGGCACTATCTCCGAATAAGACTAGGGCAGGGTCGCTGCGTAGAGTTATTCTTGTCGATGCGGGATCTATTCTAATCGTTGATGAATTACTGCCTCGGACATAGTTCCTCGAGCCTGCAAACGAAATATCGAATCTCACACTACCTGATTTATTCAGGTTTAAGGTGAGACTTGCCCGACCATCGAAACCAGTCTGTCTAGTCTGCGAGAAGTTCTTTGATTTTGAGACGATCGTGAATTTGACAGTCTGATTGAAGGCAGCTTTCATTCTCTCATCGAGGAGTTGCATGTTGAGAGCTGCCGGAAACGTGGCGTTCAGGGTCTTAGGTGGGAATATTGAGATTAACGTGGCGAGAGGGGTGATCCTCAAAGAGAGTGCTTCAGAGACGCTCAGGTAGTACTCCGAGCCTCCGTAGTCCACTCTGAAGCTGTGGTTCCCGGAATCCACGGGCGCGATGGAGGCATAGGTGGCCACGCCTGAGGGGGAGGTCTCATTCCTAGCAGTTGTCGAACCTATCAGGAAGGTTACCTGCTCCCCCGCCAGCGGTTTCTTGTTCTCGTCAAGAAGCTCGACCCTAAATCTAATAGGCTCACCGTACTTCGGACTGGCGGGACTGTATGTCGCAAGTATTCTTGGCTTCATCTTCTCTATAGTTAAGTCAAGATTCTCATCTTGATGATGCGCAACTCCACGAAAATCGTTGAATGATAACCTCAGACTAATTCTGTAGGGTCCGGGTTTTGTCTCTCGCCTGTCCAGATGACTTAGAGTAAAAGTCAGGCTCTTGGTTCCGCCGCTTGGCACGATCCCAAGATTGCCGCTACTTAGAGGGCTTATTCTCAGACTTGAACTCATCACTGTTACGACAGCATCCTGCATTCCATCGTTGCCGGTATTCGTGAAGCTCAACGTTAGTGGTGACGTTGAGTTCAGCCCCCAAACGATCCTTGACGGTGAGGAGGTCAACTTCCCGGCCATCAACTTGACTACAGTCAGTGAGAGGGACCTAACATCATGCAGAGTATCAGAGGCGATTGATCTAAGCTCAACCATCACGCTGTAGGCCTCTGGGCCAGTCCAGCCTCCAAGCACCAGCAACATATCCTTGGACTGTTCACCTTTGGCTACTTCGAAGAGGTTTGCCCTGCCATTGTATACCAGTTGATTAGACCTGTATACTTGGATGTAGAAATGTGTCTCCGGAGAGTCCAAGTTTCTTGCTGCAAAGGTAAGGGTCACGTTTTCTCCCTCATAGATCTTCGTCTGCGACAGCTTCATGGTGGTGAAAGCCGCTTTTCCACTATCAGATTTGGCGCAGCTTTGAGAGGGAAAACCTGCTGAACAGACCAGTACGAGCAACACTAACCCGATTAGCACAACCGACGCTGGCCGCGTCAACAGTCACCTCTCAAGAGATTCTACAATCAGACCAGTTCAATTAAGCTTTAATACGCACTGTCTGTAGAGCTAGACAAAACCGGGGTCCAACGTTTGGAATCAGTATCCAGAGGAGAGAAGGCGATAATATACCCGGGGGAGCGCTACACGCCAAGAGAGCGAGTCTGGCGGATTCTAGAACACCAAGAAGCCGACAGAGTGCCTGCTGAACTCGGCGGCTGCATGTCCTGGATGATGAAACAGTCCTACTTCAACCTCAAACACTACATGCATCTTCCAATCTTCTTCAAGGAGATAGACTACTGGCCGGGTGGCATGCACTATACTTCTTGGTGGACAACACCAATAGACGAGAGGATCTATAGGCGTTTCAGGATAGACTTCAGACCATTATCGATCAGACTTCCTAGACCATTCGTTCCTCAGAAACTCTTCCCCGATAACTCATTCATAGATGAATGCGGTTTCCATAGAAAGGCTGGTGAACTGTACCTAGAGTTCGCCAACCCGGCACCCCTGGAACATATGGATGCAGTTGATGAGATCCTTAGCGATCCCTACTGGCCGGACCCCGAGAAGGATAGATCGGTTGAAGGCCTTGACAGGAAAGCCAAGAGGCTCGATGAAGCTGGCTACGCAGCATGTTGCGTAGCGCCTATGGGCGGGCCGTTCGAGACATCATGGCAACGGAGGGGCTTCAACAGGTTTGTAGAAGACATGTACTTCAGGCCCCACATAGCCAATGCTATTCTCGACAAGGCCACCAAGCTTCTGATCCAAATGTACGGAATGATGCTCGATCAAATTGGCGACTACTGCACTCTCGTTGGGGTTGCAGATGATATGGGAGCCCAAACCTCTGGACTTCTCAGCCTGAAGACCTATAGGGAGTTCATAAAGCCACGGCACAAGCAGATCTATGATTTCATACACAAAAAGACAACTGGCAAGATCTATCTCCACAGCTGCGGAAACGTTGAGATGTACATCAATGACTTCATCGAGGAGGGCGTTGATGTCCTCAACCCTGCCCAACCGGAGTGTCCGGATATGGGCCTGCGAAGCCTGAAGGAAGAATACGGAGACAAGCTGACCTTCTGCGGAGGTGTCAGCTCCCAAAGGATCCTGCCTCGTGGAACACCGGCAGATGTTGAGGCCGAGGTGGTCAGGGTCATCAAAGAAGGCGCGGCAGGAGGGGGACTCATAGTTGCACCTGGGCATATAATCCAGCCCGAGGTTCCGCCGTGGAATGTATGCGCCCTATACGACTCTGTCATCAAGCATGGACAGTACCCGGTCAAGCTTTGAGTTGATACTAAATGGCTCAGAAGAGTATCCTAGAGAAGTTCACACAAGCTATAGTCGACCTAAATCTTGAACAGGCGCTAAATGCGACCAAGGAAGCCCTAGGAGCTGGAATCTCACCATATGAGATTATGGAAGCTATGCGAGGAGCCAGCAATACTGTTGGCCAGAAGTTTGAATCCTGCGAGTACTTCATAAGCGAGCTTGTCATCGCTGGCACGATAATGAAGGCTGCATCTGAGCTTCTCAAGCCTCATCTCTCATCAGGGCAGATCAAATACAAGGGCAAGGTTGTCATCGGCAGCGCCCCAGGCGATCTCCATGATATTGGCAAGAATCTTGTTTCTGTAAGTCTGTTGGGGGCAGGTTTTGAGGTGGTTGACCTCGGCATAGATGTTCCAGCCGACAAGTTTGCCAAGGCGGCCAAGGATGAAGCACCCAACATAATAGGTATCTCAGCTCTGACGAGTACAACGATGATGAGGATTGGGGATGTGATAGAGGCGCTGAAATCAGCTGCGCTCCGTGATAAGGTGAAGGTGATTCTCGGCGGTGCCCCGTTGACGGAGGAGTTTGCAGAGAAGGTTGGGGCTGATGCCTGCGCAAAAGATGTGATCGATGGTATAAGAATCTGTGAAGGGTGGGTGTCGGCGCGAACGAGCTAGGTCTCCCAAGCAAACTCCAGATTCTACTTCTGACCTACTTTACTCCATTTCTGAGCCTTCTCATCAAACATGTATTCCCCGAACTCTGGGCTTAAAACTACAGCTCGGTCTATCCTGAAGATCTTCTTTGAATCGTCAAATCCCAAGTAGATCAACATCTTCTCCCCTGGCACATTCTTGCTTTGAGTCAGAATCCATAAAGACTCTAATGCCAGATCTAGACGTTCGAATGCTGACTCAACAATCTTTTGCTTGTCTGTTCTGCATTTCATGCTGGCTTTGACTCCTCCGATCACGCATTCAAAGGAGACCATTGGTTCATCATCATTTCTACGTTTGCTCAATATCTTGGAGATCTCCTTCCTCGCCTTCTTCCAATAGTCACTCTTGATCACGCCTAGCAGGGAAGGCAGATTCTCCTTTGAGATCTCGCCAAAACTAAAGACTACTGTAGGCGGACCCTCTTCTGACGTCTCCAGAATATAGGTTCTATCTTTAAGTTCGAAGGCGCCTCCCACCGCCTCCGCAATCTCATGGAGCTCCTTCTCCGTGAAGTTATGGTCTAGGGCGATCGTGAGCTGTAACCTCTTCATGGTTTCGCACATCTAACAGCTTAGCTGCTGTTGAACACAAAAACCTTACCCAAAGACATCGAATTGAGTCAGTGAACACTCTATGGCTGCTCAGCACCGCAGTCTGTGCAGAATCTGGCATTGGCCTCAAGCAATCTTGAACAGTGAACACACGCTTTCTGGCTAGAGGGCTGTGTCAAACCCGGCGGGCTGGGGTGTTCGCCTTGAAGTCCTAGAAAGCCTGACGATCTCAATCTGCCTATTGCATCTTGAAGTTCACTGAGGCTTAGTCCTAGATCAGCGGCTGCCTTTGACAGTGAGATCTCCCCGTCGTGGGCCTCAATATAATTTAATACCCTATCGTCAACACTAATTGTCGACGGATAGGATTCACTCCTCATCGGGGTTGTGACGGTGACACGAGGGGGTGGAAGACTGGCCCGTGTTCTCATCATCTGAGGGTAGATTTCTCTAACAGGCTCCTCCAGTTCACCTCCAAGCCTCCGCTCAATGCCTGCAAGAGTTCTTTTAAGTCGGTTCTCGATCTGAGAGAGTAAGCCAGAAAAATCAAGCTGGCCTTCAAAGGGATAGACTCTACAGTAGCCGCACCATGGCCTACCATCTACGTATCTAAGCTGGAATCCGCATCTGGGGCAGAAGTTCTGGGGCTCTCTTCTCTCGATTCTTGATCCCCTCAGTCATAGACCTCAAGAGTAAACTCCAATAATGCTCATTTATCTTGGTTTTGGAGATGGTTATGAAACCTCACACTTCAGGAAAGACCATTTACCCAATCTCATAGGCTTGTTCTTTCTTGCATGGCCGATTGAGCTCAATAACTCAGTCAGGGTCAGGACAGAAAGAACCAATACTCCTATTACGAATGTCGATGTTCCCAGAATCATCAGTCCCCAGTAAGCACACACCTCCCCCAAAAGAGAAGCGACGATGCTTCCAGAAAGAATCAAAGCGGTGGACTTCCACAATTTAGGCCGCCATCTTCTCCTTCCAAGCAGAAATGGTGTGAGTACGGGTGCAAAATACACAGTCCCTATCAGATGGCTCGCCACAGCTCCAGAGACGAAGACCGCAAGCTCCGGTGCACTGGCAAAGAGTACATACGCGGCTGAGGAAAGATGGAGAATGCCTATCAAGGGATACAGGACTATTCTAGCCAATGTCCTGGCAGGTCCACTGGCTTTTATGAAGTCAGCGACTGGGGGGCTGAATGAGTAGTACCACAAGTTAAATGCGAACATAAAGTTCTCTCCCGCAAAAGTCCCTCTCACAGTATTATCTCTGAAGCTTCTGAGGAATTGAACCTCTGGTGTGAGTTCTGAGCCATAAGTGGCAGTCGCAACTATGCATGCTCCCATGCTGAGCCTAACCATGACTGTACGTACCAGACTGTCCCCGGTAGCTGTTATAGTCAAAATATAGGAGCCGACAGGCGTAGTCGGAAGGGTATTGACTGTAAGCGTGGAGGTGCCGGGTGGTGTCAAGGTTCGCGGATTAAATGCACTATTTGTGTTCACAGGCAAGCCTTTGACGCCCAAAGTTACTGGCGAACTGAACCCGCTCACGGATTCCAGTTTCAGGGTGAAAGAAGTCGACTGGCCCGGCCCTATCCTCTGGAGTTCTGGGGAGGCAGCGATGGTGAAGTCCTTGGTTACGGCGCCGAACAACGCCGTATAGGTTCCACCTGCAGATATTGTCCTTGAGGTCACGTTAGAGGTTAGATCTTGCCATCGCGCGAACGGGCGCCCAAGCTTGTCGGCTGGGCTCATCACGAGGGCGTGGGTTCCAGAAACACCGCTAAACGTGCGGGGTGTCGTATAGGTCTGACCGTCCCAAGTGAAGACCACTTCGGTCTGCTCATTGTTTGGAGCGTGCAAAGCGGCTATTGTCACATCATAGACGCCAGTACTCTGGTACTGCGCGACGGCCTTATGTGGAGCGTTCATGTCGATCTGGATTGGGTTACTCGTGACCTGTTGAGCGCCGTCGATTATCCAATTCTTGAATGTGTAGTTTGGCACATTAGGCGCTACTACGTTGGCCTTGGATCCGGCATCATACCAACCTGAACCATTTAGCGTAACAAGTCCGGCGGGAAGTGTTGACAAGTTAAGAAGATACTGAGTTTTGTAGGATCCCGTTACAGTGAGGGTTTGCTGAATGAGTATGGGCGAATAATGCGACACCCCTGTCAGGACGTAGCGGGTAGAGCTTTCGGTTACATTGGATTGGTAGGTGAAGGTATGAGTTGACCCGTTAACCCACCAGAAACTAACAGGCAGTGCATGTATGGATCCGTCGATCGTAGCCGAGACGGGTCTGGCTGAGCCGGATTGCTGGAACTTTGCATAGAACTCCTTAAGATACGTGAAGACGAGAGTCACTGTCGATGTGGCTGTCTGAAGAGTGTTCACACAGCGGTATCTCTCAGTCGAAGAGGCGTTGACATAGCTGTCAACTCCAACAGTGTGGGTGGTGCCAGGATCGAAGGTCAGAACCGTTGACCCGCCACCCTGAATGACGCCTCTGGTAGAACCGTCAACACGTAGAGTAGTCGAATATGTTGACGGGAGACCGGCGACACTGACTGTTACCGTGTAGGGTGTAGGCGCAGCCGCGGTTGAGTTCGACCAGACCACACGTGTATAAGGGTTTGGCTTTCCAAACTTCCTCTCCATCGTGCCTGAGGTTACTGTTAACTCGAAGGGTACTGTCTGGCTTGATGCCTCAATCTTGAACGCCCCTTGCGTGTTCATCTTGACTGTTCCACCGGCTGCAGTCACAGTTCCAGCTACGGGTCTGCCCTGATAGTCCAGGGTGACACCGTAGAGGTTGATGTCAGCTTGCTCAATTAGCGTTGAGGTCCCTTGACTGAAAGCGTAGTTCCTTGTCGTGTAGTTGACACTATTGAAAATCGTTGAGGCGATTATCTGATATCCGCCGGCAGACAACGGTGTTGGGGTTAGATCCACGTAGCCCATCCCATCAGAACCGGTCGACAGTATCCCTGTGCTGATTATTCTGCCAAGCGAGTCGATCACTCTGACACTGACCTGTACGCTGCCGAGGGGCGTCTCTCTACCGTCTGACTGTCTGAGAAACGTTATTGCCCATACTCGTGTCGGAGTCTCAGGCCGGTATGGATACGCACCGATTTGGAAACCTGTTCTTACAAAGGATGCGGTTATAGGTTGGTTCCCAACCCAGACATCTGCCAGCTGGCCTTCAACCAACCTGCCTGCTGCGACCTGCCGAATCTTCATCTTGAACCTTAGGTCGTCAAAATACGGGTTTGAGGCAGCGTCAGCATAGATTGCATTGTTGAGCCGCGCGAGAAAGTCGTAAGGGTTTGATGGGTTAGTTGATACGTCAGTCGTCAATATGAAAAACATCGCTGAAGAAATTCTGTAAGAGAGATCTGGGTTGACTTTGTAAGTGAAATCAGGGCCTCCCCCCAGCACGTTGCTTCCCATGTAGCCCCAAACATCGTAGTACTTCAGATTGATGACCGGGTCTCTGAAGACAATATTCCTTCGGCCTCCCAGATTCATGGCGACTATCTCGGTCACAGCCTCGGCCATACCCTCCTCTGCCCAGGAACCGCCTGTCAGAACGATAGCGTCGTGAAACGCGTGTATGAGTTCATGCGTGAATACCGCATCCCATGTTGGCGATGTTCCACTTGATGGCGGAAGTTGACTCATGACAATCGTATGTATGGCACCGTAGTAATAGTTCCAAGGATAGACCGTTGGATCATAACGTAGGGTGACTGTAATGGTGTTTGATGGATCCGCATAGATACGTTTGATCTCAGGATACACAAGATCAAAGAGGGCCTGAGCATAGGATCGGCCCTCAACTGGGAAAGCTGCATCGTAAACAAGCGTTATGTCTCCACCACCCACCGCACCCAAGACATAATATGCACCCTTAGCATTGCTGTCGATCAGTTTTGGACCGGGAACATAGCCGCCACATAGGGGTGCCGTAACTAGAGCCCCATCACTGTTAGAGAGGTCGTCGGTGGGAAAGCCAAAGGAATCCAGCCTATGCAATGGAGAGGTGAAGGAAACGGCTATGATGAGTGTGACAAGCAGCGGCCTATAGATATGGCTCAAATCGATCTCCTCTGCTGGATTCCTGTACGATTTCATCCCCAGATTTATCAACATTTTCTAGCTTTAGTGATTTACACGGAGATACGTGGGAGAGCTTCACGTAAAAATCCTTCCAAGAACGCTGGTTGACTAGGAGCGTCTTTAGTCAGCGGCATCTATCTTATCGCTTTTGCATGGTTTATTACGCAAAGTTTTTATTTTTAGCATGTGGCATCATCATACTCCTACACGGGGAAGACCAAAGTTGTCATATCTTGCCGGTCAACCGGTTCTTATTCTGAAAGAAGGTAGCGCAAGAAGCAGAGGTCGTGAGGCTCAGAGATCAAACATCATGACTGCAAGAGTCATCGGTGAGGTCGTGAAGAGCACGCTCGGCCCAAGAGGAATGGATAAGATGCTCGTCGATACACTCGGCGACATCACAGTGACAAGTGACGGTGCCACAGTACTCGATGAGATAGACGTACAGCATCCCACAGCCAAGATGATAGTGGAGATAGCGAAGACCCAAGACGACGAGGTCGGAGATGGAACAACCACCGCTGTAATCTTGGCAAGCGAGCTTCTCAGAAAAGCTGAGGAGCTTCTCGACGACGACATTCATCCGACAACAATAGTTACAGGATTCAAGAAAGCGTCAGATATGGCAATTGAGGCCTTGAATCAACTGTCAAAACCTATAGACCTTAAGGATAAGGCCACACTAAAGAAAGTCGCATTTACGGCCATGTCCGGCAAGGGAATTGGCGAGGCCAAAGAACACTTCGCCGAGCTTGCGATAGATGCGGTTGAACAAATAATCGAGAAACGAGGCGAAGCCAACTTTGCTGACCTAGATAATGTCCTTCTGTTCAAGAGGGTCACCACGAGCCTTACAGATACGCGGCTGATCAAGGGCATTGTCTTGGACAAGGAAGTGGCTCACACAAGAATGCCAAAGAGTATGGAAAACGCCAGAATTGCTCTTGTCGATTGTGAACTAGATGTTGAGAAGACAGAGTTCAGCGCCGAGATTCGAATAAGGGATCCAGAGCAGATGAAAGCCTTCAAAGATGAAGAAACCATGTTGATGCAGAACATGGCTAAGAAAATAAGATCCTCAGGGGCAAACGTCGTCCTCAGCCAGAAGGGAATCGACGATGTGGTCCAATATTTCCTTGCAAAAGAGGGGATTCTGGGTGTTCAGAGGGTGAAGAAATCTGATGTGGAAAAGTTGGCAAAGGCAACAGGTGCCAAGATCGTTACAAACCTTGACGACTTGAGCCCAGATGATCTTGGCAGCGCGGGCTTGGTTGAGGAGAGAAAGGTCGGCGAGGAAAAGAACGTCTTTGTTGAAAAGTGTAAGAATCCGAAATCTGTAGCAATTCTCATCACGGCCTCCTTGAACAAGTTGGTAGATGAGGCCGAGAGAGCTATGGATGACGCTCTCTCCGCGTTAGTTGCGGTCGTTGACAAGAATCGGATAGTCTTCGGGGGAGGTGCTATAGAGGCTGAGTTGGCAAAGAGGCTGCGGAATTATGCAGTCAAGGTTGGTGGAAGAGAACAGCTTGCGATAGAGGCTTTCGCCGATGCCCTTGAGACAATTCCCAGAACGCTCGCTGAAAACGCTGGGCTTGATCCTGTCGATACCATGGTTGCATTGAGATCAGCCCACGCCAAGAAGACTGGTTTCGACGCTGGAGTCGACTTTGTTAGCGGTAAGGTCAAAGGGATGTCGAAGCTGGGAGTGCTGGAGCCTACAAAGATTAAGGAGCAGGCTATAAGGTCAGCCGCCGAGGCGTCCTCGATGATCCTTAGGATTGATGACATTGTGACGGCAGCCAAACCGCCTCCGCCGCCCCCAAAGGGCGCTGAGGGCGGGATGCCCCCAGAATACTGAGCATGAGGCTACCCTCCGGTCGTAGGATTCCGCTGACGTGCGAATCCCACAGACGTATTCAAGTCTCATATTGTCGAGTTAGCTTGAGCTTTCTAGATCAGAAACTTAAAAAGAAGCTTGACCAAGGCAATCCAGAATCGTTAACCACAGGCACGAAGGTAATACTCAGCTCTTTCTCGACCACCGCGTAAACTGACCGGTGGAAGTTTGAAGTCAACTCAATGATGCAGGAGAATACAATGAGTAGAATATCAGTTAGAGACACCAACTTGTGCGTTGGATGTCAGTGCTGCATGTTTGCATGCGCAAGGAGGTTCGGCGAGGCTGGGCTCGAAAGATCCGCCATTAGCATCAGGTCAGCCGGAGGCGTTGAGCGCGGATTTATAGTCGTTGTCTGCAGAGGCTGTAGTAACCCTCCATGCATGAAAGTCTGTCCCACAGATGCTCTAAAGGCAAGAGCATGTGGAGGCGTGATTCTCGATCAGAAGAATTGTATTGGATGTGGCAATTGCGTCGATGCCTGTACCCTCGGCGCAATTTTCTGGGACGATGAGAAGAATAAGCCATTGATATGCGTTCACTGCGGGATGTGCGTCGAGCACTGCGCGTACGATGTTCTCAAGATAGAGCCCAGGAGAGATGATGGAATATGATGGCTGATGACTCTCTATCAAGAGTTCTGTATGTTGACCTGACAAATCACCGTTTCTGGATCGATGACAGACCTGATCTTTTTGAGAAGTACCTTGGAGGATCCGGTGTAGCCGCTAATCTACTCCTTCAAGAGTGTCCCAAGAGCGCTGATCCTCTCGGCCCAGAGAATCCTATAATATTCGCAGTCGGACCTTTGAACGGTGTCTACCCACTCGCGTCAAAGACCGTGGCCATGTTCAAGTCACCGCTCACAGGCAACCTGGGAGAGAGTCACGCGGGAGGAAGGAGTTCAACTGCGATCAGGCTTGCAGGCTACGGAGCTATCGTGGTAAAAGGTGCAAGCGCCACTCCAGTCTACCTGTCAATACAGGATGGAAATGTTGGCTTTCGGATAGCGTCTGCGCTGTGGGGTATGGGCAATAGCTACACTGTGGGCAGGGTCATCAGGGAGAGGGAGGCGGGTTCAGGCCTCAGAACAATGATGAGGATCGGAAGGGCTGGGGAGAAACTCGTTTCCTATGCTTCGGTGATAACAGAGACCTATAGACACTTCGGGAGGCTCGGATTGGGAGCCGTCTTCGGCAGTAAGAGATTGAAGGCCATTGTGGTGACTGGAAACAGAAGCATAAGAGTAAAGGATCCCAAAGAGTATCGCGAAGTCTACAGGGAGATCTTTGAGAGCCTAACAAGATCCTCGGCCATGAAGAAGTATCATGAACTCGGGACAGCGATGAACGTGAACGTCCTGAATGAGTCCAGAAGCTTGCCTACTAGAAACCTTCAGAAGACGTTCTCTGAGAGAGCAGAGAACATCTCAGGAGAGAGTTACTCCGTAAACTACCTAGGAAGAAGGATAGCGTGCTCACACTGTCCAGTAAGCTGCATACACCTTGCGACCCTGAGAGAATCTTACACCTCAGATCCGTTCTTCTTCAAGACAAGCATGATCTCCTATGACTACGAGCTCATCTACGCCTTAGGCTCTCTGCTTGAGGTATTCAGTCCTAGCGGTCTTCTCAAACTCATGGATGAGGTTGAGATACAAGGCATGGACGCAATTAGCACTGGTGTAACACTGGCCTGGGCTACTGAGGCCCAAGAGAAAGGTTTCATCTCTGAAGGTGAAATCGGGCTGAAGCTCTCGTGGGGGGATGTGGAGAACTACCTAAAGGCTATTAGAATGATTGTCGAACAGCCCAACGACTTCTACCAGTCGCTTGCCAAGGGTGTGGACTACGCATCCAGCAAGTATGATGGGAGAGACTTCGCCTTGACCTTCGGAGGCAACGAGATGCCAGGCTACCACACAGGGCCGGCTGCACACATAGGCTACCTCACTGGGGCAAGGCACAGCCACCTAGATAACGCAGGCTATAGCCTCGACCAGAAAGCTTTGACCTCTAAGAAACCCATACAGGTTGAGGAGATGGTTGATCTATTGCTTGCAGAGGAACAGTGGCGGCAAGTGCTGTCCAGCCTGGTGATCTGCTTCTTTGCGAGGGGGAACTATACTCCAGAGGTTGTTCTGAAGGCGCTATCGACAGTTGGTTATGACCTAGACCAAGAGGGGCTAAGGATGATTGGCCAAGAAATCCTGAAGTTCAAGAATGAGTTCAAGGTGAGAGAGGGCTTCAGACACCGATCTCTTCAAATTCCCAAGAGGATATTGCAGACTCCTACGCCTCTGGGCAATCTCAGTGAGGATATGCTGAGAAAGGGTGTCGAGCTCTACCTCACAAAAGCCCTTGCAACAGCCAGAACGTAGTAATCAGAAGAACTGCGCCCTAGGCTAGGAGAATAAGGCTCAGCCAAGCCAGAATTGTCATGACGGCCCAGATCTTCCAATCCCATGTCATAACTTTTGCACCATCAAATTGCGGAAGCGGGATCAGATTGAAGGCTGCAAGCCAGAGGTTGATTATGGCACCGTAATGCCCAACATACTCAGCCGAGCCGCCGAGACTTGAAACCAAAAGAAACGCTGCTGCCAAAACTAGGTTGGTTGCCGCGCCTGAGACCGCTATCATGCCATTTGTCTTGCTAGTGATTCCAAAACCACTCCTTGGCACTATGTAGACTGCACCCGGTGCTGCAAAGATGAACCGGCCACGTGAGAGAATCGCCAGTACTAGGGCCAATCCCAAGCCGGCAGGCCAGATTCTGAAGCCTGACCAGCAGCCGTAACGCCGAGCAAAGTATCTGTGGGCTAGTTCATGAAGCACAAACCCCAATCCGACAGTGGACAGTGAGAGCGTAAACCTCTCAATGAAGCCTTGAACTGAAATCATTGCATCTGCTGAGAAGCATATGCTTAAGATCAGCCAAGATACGAGGATCTGCTGAGCCTCTCCCCAACTGAGGACTCTGCTGAGAAGAGGCTGTGTCCGCGTTTCGAAACTCAGCCTGCTACTTCTCCTATAGATTTCAGGTGGCGTTCTCGCCAAAGGCAGACCTGTGCAGTCGTGCGACTCGGGAATCCTGTGCCTTGTGCAATAAGGGTTACCACAATAGTTGCATACGAAGGGGAGATTTACCGCTTCACCGCATTCCAGACAGCTTGCCATAGCTAAGTTTTGGGTTGAATGTTACTAAAGGGTTGTGTGGATCGACCTATTGCAATGGGTCCCTATTCCTGCCCAACGGGACTCGCCACGCCGCTTTTGGCGGCACGTAGATGTCGCCTACAACACTAACACCCAACCTCATTGAGGGGCATCGCCCCACTTGATTGGGCTCTCTCGGAGGCAGGCATGTACTGGCGCCCGCCAAGAGGATATGGACCCTATCAAACTAATTGAGTGTGTAGTGGGTTCAAGATTAGGTTTTTGTAAACTTGGCTAGGCTTTTAAGCGGGGCTGGGACGATTTCTAGCCGTGCCACGGTGAATCTCATGGATCTCAAGGATAGACTGTCGCTGGCCACGAGGAATACAGAGGAAGTAGTCACGATAGATGAGCTGAGGAATCTCCTAGCAACCTCATCCAGACCGAAAGCTTACTGGGGCTTTGAGTGTTCAGGTATGATGCATTTGGGGATGGGGCTTGTCTGTGGAAGAAAGATCAAAGATCTAGTCGAGGCTGGCTTCGACTTTACAGTATTTCTTGCTGATTGGCACTCATGGATCAACAACAAACTGGGTGGTGATATGGAGAGGATCAAATTATGTGGGGGGTATTTCAAAGAATGCTTCACGAGCATAGGCCTCGACCCCCAGAAGGTCAAGTACGCTTGGGCATCAGAGCTGGCGGGAGAGATCAGCTACTGGGAGAAGGTAATCAGGATAGCAAAAGGTGCTACGGTAAGTAGAGTTTTGAGAACCCTGCCTATAATGGGAAGAGGCCTTGACGAGGCCGAGATCGAGACCGCGGCTATGATCTATCCATGTATGCAAGCAGCGGATATTTTCCAGATGAGCCTTGATGTAGCATGCGCTGGAATAGACCAGAGGAAGGCCCACATGCTTGCCAGAGAGACGGCGGAGAAGATGAGGTGGAAGAAGCCCGTGTGCATCCACACCCCCCTACTTACAGGGCTGACAGGTCCCCCTGAAACGCTCAGAGGAGTGTACGATGAGGACAGAGAGATGAGCATACGCATAGGCTCGAAAATGTCAAAGAGCATACCGGGCAGCTCAATCCTGATACATGACCCTGAAGAGCACATCAAACAGAAGATAAAGAACGCATATTGCCCACCAAAAGAGGCCAGATCAAACCCGATACTTGAGATCATGAAGTACATAATCCTCCCAGAGAGAGGAGTCGTCACCATCCCGCGACCTCAGAAGTACGGAGGAGACGTAACCTTCAACAACTACAACACTCTAGAAATAGAATACGTCAAAGGCTCAATACACCCGTTAGACCTCAAGAATGCGGTCGCTGAAGAGTTAGCGAGCGTCCTAGAGCCTGTGAGAGAGCATTTCAGAAGAAATCCCCAGACCCTGGAAGAGATGAAAAAGATAGAAGTCACGAGATAGCAGTAGCTTGAATGCAAGCCTAAGGCGTAAACTCGAAGAGATAGAGCGAACACTCGGCAAGATGATAAGTCGCTCGCAGAGCGGGATCCCAACAGTCGTCGAGGGGAGAAAAGACAGAGAAGCCCTCAGACGACTGAAAATCCCCGGCGAGATAGTCTGTCTTAAAGCAACAAGCGACGGCTTCTATGACTTTGCAGCAAGACTAGCTAGCAACCGTGAGGTCACCATCCTAACAGACTTCGACAAGGAAGGAGCGCGTCTAGCCGCGAAGTTGATCGATGAGCTGACACATATGAAGGTCAAAGTTGATCTCTCAACCTGGAAGAAGCTTAAGGCTCTATGCCGCCCGGAGATCAGAACCGTCGAGGAGCTGGCGAGCTACGTGGAGAGGCTGAGGGCAGAGCTTAACAAATAACAGTGGCCAGTTCCTGAAAAGAAACAATTTAAGTGCGAGGAAATAGAACATTCCCACCATCACACTTACACATGGAGTGAATTGAGAATGGAGGTTACATGCTTATGCAAGATACTGGAAAGTATGCGCCAACTACGAAATATGTGGTGAGGGCCAAGTTCGAAGTCGACGGTGTCGTTGAGAAACCTGACGTTATTGGAGCGATCTTCGGACAGACCGAAGGGCTCTTCGGACCTGACCTAGACCTCAGGGAACTCCAAAAAAGCGGCAGGCTGGGTCGAATAGGGATAAAGCTCGAGTCCAAGAACGACCGGACGACAGGCGAGATCATAATACCCTCCAGCCTGGACAAATCTTCAACAGCTATAATAGCGGCTGCTGTGGAGAGCGTCGACAGAATAGGGCCATGCAACGCAAAGATAACTCTGGAACCCGTCCAGGATGAACGTGACCAGAAACGTCAAGCTATAATGTCAAAGGCAAAGCAGATACTGCAGGACTGGATGGTAGAGGCAACCCCCAGCACAGACGAGTTGGTCAGAGAGGTTCTTGACTCTGTAAGACCGGCAGAAGTCTCCAAGTATGGGCCTGAGGAGTTGCCCGCTGGCCCAGATGTTGATTCAAGCAGTTCAATAATAATAGTTGAAGGAAGAGCCGACGTCATAAACCTGTTAAGATGCGGAATACGAAACGTCATAGGATTGGAAGGAACAAATATCCCACAGTCGATCATAGAACTCTGCAAGACCAAGGAGGTCACAGCCTTTCTTGATGGGGACAGAGGCGGAGACCTAATACTAAAGGAGCTGATGCAAGTAGCTGAGATAGAGTACGTTGCGAGGGCGCCACCGGGAAAAGAGGTCGAGGATCTGACACCGAAAGAGGTGCTGAGGTACCTCAGAGAAAAAGTCCAACTTGGGAAACCACCAGAGACACCGCGACCATTAGCCGCTGCGCCGCAGCCGCAATTCATAGTAGAGGCCGTCGGGGAGCTGAAGGACACTCTTGAGG
>CAZVKZ010000005.1:20476-25668 GCA_964627775.1 uncultured Candidatus Bathyarchaeia archaeon
CTCTTGAGGCGATAACCTTCGACGAGAGAGGAACACCAAAGGAAAGGATGCCTGTCAGTGAACTCGCTGAGAAAATCAAGAACTCAGAAGGCGTCCATGCGATCGTGTTTGACGGAATAATCACTCAAAGACTCCTTGACATAGCCGAGGAGAGGAAGATAGCTGTCATAGTGGGAGACCGCATAGCGAACGTAGCGAAGAAGCCAGCTGACTTGAAGATACTGACATTCGCCGAGATCAGATAGGCTCTAGCGTCTCTCAATATAGTCTGAAAGCGCAGATGCACCGGAACCGGTCAGGATAGAATCCTCATCAATACCGAACATCCCAAGGACCCTCATCGCTGCTGGGAGGACTTGGTTTGTGACATAGTACTCGAAATCAACCTCTTCAGGCGTAGCCATCATGTACGGTCTGGCCCTACTGTAGAGCTTGCCTGAACCCTTCGTTATGACAAACCCGACCTTGTCTCCAACGTCGAGGCCCCAGCCCTCACGGATAAGAGTCTTCGCCGCTTCTACATGAGGCGCCTTCACCTGATAGCTGTCAACAGGCTTGGTCAGAGTCTTCCAGATTGCGAAGTCTAGGATCGGCAGCTTTCCAGCCTTTAGATTCCCAATGAACTCACGGAGGAACTGGACAGCCTTCCGAGCGTTCTTCTCCTTTAGTATGATCTCCAAAACCTTCTCTTGAGCTGTTTTTGCAGCATTCGACCAGTCTCCTCTGACAACTTCGAGTCCAACAGCATCTAACCTTCCATCGGGCAGGAGGCCAGCATATTTCTTCTTTGCCTCAGTAAACAGTACACGGCTGTAGACCCTATCGATCTTTATCTCCATGCCCATCTCGGACTCGACTTTTGCAAGTAGCCTCTCCACTTTGGGCCTATTGTACTGGACAAAGATGGCATCGGTGTCTCCATAGATGACCGGCAGGGCCAAGCTCTCCGCTATCTTGAACACTTTCTTCAGCGTATCTCTCCCAAAGGCAGCTGCTGATTCAGCAACTTCGCGTACGTACCATCTGGCTCCGACCCAGCCAGCATATCCATAGCAGGCATTCGTGATCACCTTGATGGCCTTCTCTCTCTCCCTCAGTACCCTGAACTCGATGCTCCCGGGATCGGCTTTGTCTAGTTTTGCCTTTATCTCTCTCCTGACGCTGATCAAGTTTTCCAGTACATGTCTATAGAAGCCAGGCGGGTTCTTTCTAAACTTGAAACCAACCTCAGGCGCAGTCACAACTTCGCTGGGGGGAAGATCCTCGTCGCCTACGAAGCTGTCTGGCGATAGATTATTAATTATCATTAGATTTGGATACATCGATGTGAAGTCAAGAACAGCAACGTTTTCGTGAACACCGGGCTTCGGCTCAAGAATGATAGCGCCCTCGTAGGGGATGTACGGCTGCTCCGCCCTTCGAGGGATCAGCTCATTCAATTCGCGAGACCGCATCATTAGGTGTGAGTCAACCCTGAAACCGACGGCGGCTGCGGCGACCTGATCAAGAGGCAAACCTGTTAGATTCGAGAGTTGTATGGCAAAATCTAGAAGGAGCTCCGCAACCTTGATTGAGACCTCAGCCCTTAATCTTGAATACTCTAGCAAATTCTTGCGTTTCTCAGTGCTTCTCCAGAGCTCGGCGGTCTCGACATTTAGGAATCTGTCGACGTCGACTCTACTGGCGACGTGGAGGAACTCAGCGACACTCCCGAGGGTCTTTACTTTGACTTCTGGGATTTCCTCCGAGACGTCGGCGAGATCTATATTCGCCCTTCCTGTGACAGAGATGTGACCGTACACGCTCCTGTGGGGTTCTGCGCCTGATCTGTCGACTGAGAGTATGATCTTGTGCTTCTTTGAGCGTTCGATCAGATAGGGCCAGTCGAGCGAGTTTTGACCGTAGCCAACGATGACATCCGGATCCAGCTCACGAATTCTCGAAATGAACCTTTTCAAGAGTTGGCCGTCATTCTTTCCCTCAGAGACCAACTGTTCTGTCTTATTGGGATCCGTGGCTAGCGAGATTGCTAGGATCGGGTCTTTCGCCGGGTTGGGGCTTCCTTTCTCTGAGAAGCAGAGTATCGACAATCCGAGAACCCTGATTTTGGGGGTCTCAAGCCTCTCGACGGCCTTTGGCTGCTTGATGGCTTCATAGACATTGTCAACCATTAGATCTGGTCTCGATATTCTCAAGACTTCAAATTCATACCATCCAGATGGGCTGACACTATTATCGATGATGTATCTTGTCGCCGGGCGGATATCATCTTCGAGATGTTCTTTGATAGAAGGCAACCTGCCGAGAAGCTTGGAGCATTTGTCCATTGCTTCCGATGTTCTGCAGTTTACTCTGATGGCCTTCACAGGCCTTCCAAAATACTTCTTATCTACGATCTCTGTCTTGGCTATCTCTATGTATCTGCTCTGTAGGCCCTCCACCTCTTTGAGAACGTCCTGTGCATTCTCCATCTTCTTCGGCAACAGGTAGAAGTAAGGGTTGAGACCTGCGATCACAAGTGAAGTGGCCCCTGACTTCTCTTTGCCCCACAGCCTGATCTCCACAGCCTCATTAGTGACTTCGTGATTGATATCCAGAGGCCAAAAAAGGACAGTTGGCAAGGTTATCGATTAACAAGTCTATTTTAGGGTATTTCTGCATGCTGGATGACTTATCAAAGCTTGAGGTGGTATACTGCAGCGGCTTCTCCGTTCTCATAGTAACCTCCGATAATGTCCACCATCTCAAATCCTAGTCTTTCGTATAGAGTTCTGGCTGCGGTATTGGTTACTGCAACCTCAAGAACGATCTCTCTTACTTGTTTTGACCTCAGGTTTTCGATAAGTGCACGCATCAGTTCCAATCCCACATGTTTCTTTCTCCATCCTTCTTTCACGGCAAGGGAGAGAATGTGGGCCTGGCCATGGTGGGCTCCAGCGACGGCGTAACCTAGAACTTGGCCTTGCCTCTCCGCCACAAGAAAGGTATCTGGATAGAGTCTGGAGAGTTCTAGTAAGAAACGTCTTGAGAAAGGATTGGGGAAGCTGCAATCCTCGATCATGCACACCTGATCAATGTGGCGTGGTTGGAATCTAACGATCTCAGGTGGGTCGTCGCCACCGAAGCTCTTCATTGTCCCAGACGCTTCCTTTCCTTGGAGGTTGACGATCACTCTCTAAACAACCCTTAAATAGAAATCCTGATTCTCAGCTACTACAAATCTTCAAGGGTGTAATAGTTCTGTCTGAGAAGAGAGTCGAGCGTTGGGGCATTGCAAACATATACTCCTCCTTCAACAACACTATAGTTCATATAACTGATCTGAGCGGTGCAGAGACCGTATCATTCAGCTCTGGTGGCAGGCACGTTAAGGCCGCCCGCCTCCAAGGATCACCGTACGCTGCCATGCGTGCAGCTGCGGTTGCAGCCCAAGTGGCCAAGGATCGAGGTATATCTGCGATACACATAAGGGTCAGGGCCCCAGGAGGCCACGGCGCCAGAACCCCGGGACCGGGCGCACAGGCGGCTATAAGGAGTCTCGCACGCGCTGGCTTCCGGATCGGCAGAATAGAGGACGTGACGCCAGTTCCTCATGATGGCACACGCCGACCAGGCGGAAGGCGAGGCCGAAGAGTCTAGGACTTTGGCATTCTAGTTTAGTTGTGCGCCACAGTTCTGGCAGAACTTGGCACCCACCGGTACGATCTCATTACATTTTGAGCATCTTGAAGGCTCGACCTGCGCTGGTGGGCTCTGGTAGCTTGATAAGCTCTTTCCGCAGTTTGGACAGAACTTTGATGTTGAGGGTATCTGGGCGTTGCAGCCCGGACAGAAGACCAACGCCACAGCTGGTGTTCCTGCGCCTCCTGAACCTTGGAAGATCGGTGGAACGAGGACCATGCCCGTTCCCAAGCCTGCGCCGGGTGACTTGCCAAGTTCCTTTGCAGCTTGCTTGACCGTCTCCATTCGGAGAACCTCATCAGGGGTTACTCTGCCTGCTTTAAGCCAGAAGAGTCTCTCCCTATACTCAGGCTCTGTGTCTACACCCTCGAATTTGAGATCAGTCAGTTCGAGCCCGAGTCTCCTGAAGTAATCGAAGATTGCCCCCTTGACCTGACTGGAGGTTTCATCGAGCTTTGTGAAGACGGTCAGTAAATCGTACCTAGAGAGCTCGTCTATGACTTTCTCATTCAGATATCCTCTAAGGAAGTTGTTTACATCAGTTGCTGTGTACACATTTTGTGCTCCAACAACTTCATTCAGGAATAGTGATGGGTCATCTACTTTGAACCAGAAGGAGCCATGTGTCATTAGAGGGGCAAGCTCAGTGGTTTGTGCTCTTGCACCGAACTTTCCCGCAAACTGCTTTGTCGAGATATAGAATACCATGCACTTGAAGGGCGATTGACTGAAGCCGGCAAGGCTGGAAAGGGCTTTCGTCAGCAGAGGGAGATTTGCTGTCGTCATTGCGTGGCGACCGGGCCCAAAGACGTCATATGCTTTGCCGTCTCTGAAGAAGACCGCGGCCTCCATTTCCTTTACGATCAGCTGCGCACCCCAAGTGATAGTCTCATCCGGATACTTCCAGATGATATCCTCTGGGCTGGGATTGATCCACTCGATGACCTGAGGCATCTACAGACTCACCCCCTTTATTATCTCGTCTCGTTTTGCGAAGTCTTCTTTCAGCTCCTCAACATTACGTGTCATTATTGAAACATGTTGAGAAACGGCATCGAACTTTTTGTCCGTTACATCCGACTTGAATGCCTTTGTTTCATTTGCCAGCTTGTTGATCTGATCAATGAGCTTCGAATCGAAAGCCAACATGTTGTCCAAATCATCCTCCTCAATCTTGACTGCGTCAAAGAACCCAGAGTAACCATATGAGGCATGATTGATCTGCTCAGAAACAAGGTCTATCTTTGCTATTAGTCGGTTTAGAGCGTCCGTATGTTGAATGAGTCTGTTGTCCGAGATGTTCTGGAAAATAGTCTCAAGGTCGGCCCTCACAGACTTCAGTCGCCTGTAAAGGTTGTCTCTCAGCAACCTATCAGCTTCTCTTCGAAGCTCCTTTGCCTTGTATCCTCTGAACCCAGGAACTGTAAGCATTATCTTCTCAAGTATCCTGGTTTCTGCCTCGATCTTTTTCAGCGGAGACCTAGACATACCTTCTCAACTTGTTCTAAATG
>CAZVKZ010000006.1:0-11574 GCA_964627775.1 uncultured Candidatus Bathyarchaeia archaeon
AGGAAAAGAATAGATCTAGAAACGATCCAGGTGTGTTCCTCAGGACCCTAGGGGCGAGCCACATTCTCAGATACTTTGGAATCTTAGAAAAATATTTTTCTCCCATCAATATGGCCTTGTACTGAATGTATCCTGCGAACATTTCGTCACCCCCTTCTCCCGTGAGAACAACCTTCACGTATTTCCTTGCCATTTCTGAAACTAGGTATGTCGGGATTGACGCCGGATCTGCAACCGGTTCATCTGTATGCCAAACTATTTCAGGAAGAAGCCTCATTGCATCTTCCTCCACAATCAATTCCCGATGATCAGTCTCGAAGTGACCAGCCACGAGTCGGGCATATTCGAGCTCGTCGACACCGCCCTTCTCCCCGAAGCCTACTGAGAACGTTTTGACAGGCTCTTCAACTATCGAACTCATCAATGCCACCACCACGCTTGAATCAATTCCCCCAGATAGGAAAGCTCCCAAAGGCACATCGCTAACCAACTCAGATCCAACTGCCTCTCTCAGCGAGACGGCTAGACCCTCTATCCACTGTTCTTCAGACCCTCCTGAGGAATCCATCATCTCAAAGTCCCAATACCGGAGAATATCCATCTTACCATTCTGACATACTGCAATGTGCCCCGGCAGGAGTCTCTTCACGCAACTGAGAATCGTCGTATCTCCTGGGATATACCTGAAAGTCAGAAACGAGTCGAGGGCTTGAAGACTTACCTTTCTCGGGATCTCTTCACACTGGAGGATAGATTTGATTTCCGAGGAAAACACTAACCCCTTCTCGATCTTGCAATAGTATAATGGTTTAATCCCAATCCTGTCTCTGGCAAGAAGAAGTTTCCTCGATCGACTATCCCAAAGGGCAAATGCAAACATTCCACGCAACCTTTCAACACATCTATCACCATACTCCTCGTAGAGATGTACAATCGCCTCAGTATCTGAAAGCGTGTGGAATCTGTGTCGTCTCCCTTCTAGATCGGATCTTAGCTCTCGGAAGTTGTAGATCTCTCCATTGAAGGTGATCCAGACCGTTCCATCCTCATTGCCGATCGGTTGATGTCCTCCCTTCAAGTCGATGATGCTTAGGCGACGATTTGCAAGACCGACATCGCTATCAACATAGATGCCACTGTCATCGGGTCCTCTATGGCGCAGAACATCATTCATACGTGCTAGGAGATTCCTATCCTCAAACCCAACCATTCCAGCTATGCCACAGATGCTTGTCCCCTCCTGTTACCGGAAGACGTTGAAACATAGTACAGTTGCACTCATTAGACGAGTTTCCTCAATGGGCGAACCAAGATGGTAAGAAGACATTCCTCTCTAATAGATGTAAGCCTTGCTAGCCAGTTTTGACGTGATTCAAACTGGCTGGCCTATGAGCTGACATGGTCACTGCATCCAAGTTTCCCTGAGGAATATTCAAGAGCCTATGCGAAGAGCCCACCGGCGTGGTCTTCCTACGCAGCCACGATCGAGTGTACCAACCTGTCCAATGATGATTGGCACAAACATGAGAGGCGTAGGATACGGCGAAAACCATCAAACAAGGCTGATTGCTCTTTCTCATCTGAAGACTATTTTCAGATTCATTCCCAAGGATTGCATCAGTTGGCTCCTCTCTTGCTTTCGTTCCGAACGCTTCATCCTCGCTAAGCCAATAATGCTTGGATCGGCTAGATGAACGGAAGATTCGACCGTCCCCTCTCGGAGCAAGCACTAAATAGTGAGTGATTAACGTATTAAATACATGTGTCGTGCACGGCAAGTTTGGTGACTGCGATTCGTGGAGCGGTATAAGGACACCGCAAAAACTACTACTCAACTCATGATATCTGTGGTTATTCCTACCTTCAATGAAGAAGAAAGCGTTGAGCAGCTGTACGGAGAACTTGTTGCAGCCTTGGCAAGCACTCAAACGCGATACGAGATCATATTTGTCGACGACGGCAGCAACGATGGCACATATGAAATCCTGAAACGGTTGTGCAACCGCGATGAACGGATCAAGGCAATAGTTTTCAGAAGAAACTTTGGGAAAAGCGCTGCTCTTTCGGCAGGATTCAGATACGCAAAAGGACAAACAATCATATCCATTGACGCTGATCTTCAGAACAACCCCTCCGACATTCCAAAGCTTCTCGCCAAATTGAACGAGGGGTATGACCTCGTCTGCGGGTGGAGGAGAAAGAGGAAGGACCCCCTCCTCACAAAGCGCGTACCTTCTAAGGTATACAACTATTTGATTTCAAAACTGCTGAAGTTAGAGATCCATGATTCTGGATGCGCCCTAAGGGCGTACAGGCGTCAGGTCACGGAAGACCTAGACCTTTATGGAGAAATGCAGAGATTTATTCCTGCTTGGGTATCCCTGAAGGGTTACCTTATCACTGAGGTGGAAGTCAAACATCGTCCGAGAGAGCACGGAGAGACAAAGTATGGTCCACTCAGAATCTTCGGCGGCCTCGCTGATCTTGCAACTATCACATTCATTCAGAGGTTCGGAACAAGGCCGGGTCACATCTTCAACTCAGTAGGCATCGCAGCGTCTATCCTGGGCTTTCTTCTCCTGGTCCTGCTCACAGTGGCCAGCGTTGTCTTTGGAACGGCAACACCTTCATTTCCACTGTATCTCGCAATAATCTTGGCCCTGGGCGGAATTCAATGCGTGACTATCGGAATGCTAAGCGAGATCATGACAAGAATTAGATATCATCTTGAGGGAAAGGCCTTCTATTCAATAAGGGAGGTAATCCAGGGCAAAAAATAGACTGAGGCTTCCCTCACACTCCTAAAGGGTCACTTTATCAAAAGATCAACTCAATTTCTCTCAGCCTTCATCGAGCGGAAAACAACTACCGAGGTTTGCGGGATGGAAGAATACACCTTTCGCGGCATCCTTGCAGTAGAGGAGATGCACTGGTGGTATGTCGCTCGAAGGCAGCTAATAGTCGACCACGTTACTGGAGACAGGATCCTAGAGATAGGATCCGGAACCGGAAACATTCTTGTAGCTCTAGCCAAAAAGTGCGGCGAGATCATTGGGATCGATTTATCCTTGGCGGCCGCAAACTTGAGTAGAGACAGGACAAAACAGGCCATCTTACATAACGTGGAAATAGTTCTAGCAGACGGGCTTAAATTATGTTTTCCAAAGGAGAGCTTTGACATGGTAATCTGTGCCGACATAATTGAACACATTCAGGATGAATGTACGTTCTTGAATGAAGTGAGAAACGTGTTGAAGCCCGGGGGATACTTGTTGATCACGGCTCCAGCAAGTAAGAGGCTCTGGAGCAGAATGGACGAGGAGTTGGGGCACCACCGACGATACGACCTATCTGGGATGAGATCGCTTCTTTGGGAATCCAGATTCAGAGATATACGAATCCGATATTGGAACTCCATCCCTTTCCCGCTGATGCTGCTATATAGGAGGTTGCTGAACCCTGGGTTCGCAAGGGAGTTAAAGGTTGGAAATAGATTCAATAGCATACTATACCGGCTCTTGAAACTTGAAGAACTCGTCAATCTCCCTTTCGGGGCATCTCTCTTCGCAGTCGCTCGGAGAACTTGATATAAGCCATCCAAGATTCAGGTCTTCGATCTAGTGTGATTGGCCTTTGATCCAAGCAGCCGCCCAATGCATGTTAGAGGAGATCGAGTCTACTAGGAGAGAAAAGACAACGGACTGTCCGCGCTAACCTGAAAGTTCGAAAGAGTGACGCTTTCGTCATCGATCGTGTCTTATCGTGCCAGGTCTCGATTCTGCCGCGTTGGTATGGAGACTCAGATGCTGCTTGTACCAGCTGATGGTTTTTCGAAGTCCTTCATGGAGACCGTATTTGGGCTTGAACCCCAAGATCTCGCGCGCCTTAGAGATGTCCGGAATCCTTCTTGGTACGTCTTCATACCACACACCGTAGAACTCTTCATACGGGACATATTGAGGCCTCAACTTGCCTGACTTTCCTGCCAGACCTACAATAAGTTCGGCCAACTTATTTATTGTAGTTTCGATAGGAGTGCCCAAGTTGAAAGTTTCTCCCACGGCTCGGTCTTCAGTGGCTGCTATCAGAGTTCCTTCTATAGCATCAGCAACGTATGTGAAAGATCTGGTCTGTTTTCCGTTTCCGTGTATCGGTGGAGGCTTATCTTGCAGAACTCGACTTATGAAAATGGAAACTACTCCACCATAATCACTCGTTTCTTGCCTAGGACCATACACATTGAAGTACCTCAGTATAGTGACTGGCAACCCATCACGCCTAAAGTAGGCGTTGCATATGTGTTCGTCAATGGCCTTGGAGCTTGCATAGCACCACCTGTCAATAGTAGTGGCTCCGAGAACTCTATCAGACTCCTCCTTCAAAGAGACATTTAGATTCTTTCCGTACACCTCGGATGTCGAAGCCAAGACAAAACGCTTCGCTCCCACTTTGAGAGCAAACTGAAGCAGATTGTCAGTGCCATAGATGTTCGTCCTTATCACTCCGATGGGATCTTCCACGTATCGCCGGACGCCAACTTTCGCTGCTAAGTGAAATATCACATGAACGTCTCTGGGCACTCTTTCAAGGTCGGCTGGATTCGTTACGTCTCCTCTTACGAATCCAAAGTTTTGCCTATCCAGCATTGTCGAAATATAGTCCATCTTGCCAGATGACAAATTGTCAAAGCAAACTACATTAGCTCCGAGTTCAACGAGACGCTCGCATAGGAGGCTTCCAATGAATCCTGCACCTCCAGTCACGAGCACGTTCGTCTGTTCGTTAAGTTTAATCAATCTGCATCAGCTCCAATTTTTCTGATCAGAATCCGATAGTTCGCATACAGAAGACATGTTCCGAGTTCCAAACGTTCATACGCTCTGATTGACAACGTAAAGCAGGCATCTCTAAAAGACTTCCCATTCAGGTGCGTCGATCAATTACTCTGCCATATGTGCGTTTGGTCAAGAGACTTACGAAAGGAACGCCGCTCAGATATTGCAGAAGTCGATATTCCTAAATAATATGTTCTACGAGATTGCCTCTTGATTGCTAGGTTGAGAGATGAAGCTTGCGTCTTATCAGGTCTGTAGGATCGGCAGCATGGAGGCCTTCGAAGAGCCTCTGCAGGATTTGGCATTTCTGTTTAGACCTGCGTCACAAAGTGCCTAGCGACGCTTCTGAACTTCTAGCACTGCTTGGCTACTTGGCAATCAGCATCTTGATGACGCTCCCTCTTATGTTCAGCCTAGCGACTCACATTCCCGGTGATTGCGACGCCTTTTGGTATTTGTGGCTCTTTTGGTGGTTCGAGCACTCGATCTTTAAGCGATGCGCCAGCCCATATTTCACAGATTTCATCTTCTATCCAAACGGAACAAATCTCTCGTTGAGCATCAACTCCATCTTCAACACAATTCTCTCGATCCCTCTACGAGTGGCATTCGGGCCGATTCCTGCATACAATCTCTTGATTCTCTTATCATTCGTAATGACCGCCTGGTCAACATATTCGTTGGCCAAGTATGTTACCGGCTCTCGCTTAGGTTCTTTTGTTGCCGGGTTGATCTTTGCTTTCTCACGTTATCGTTTCGATGCCATGGCCAGCGGGCTCAACGGGATTGTTACTACACAGTGGATTCCTTTCTTCGTACTGTACTTTCTTAGAACACTGAGAGAGGAATCGAAGGTAAACAGAGTCTTAGCCTCTATCTTCTTTGCACTCATATGCCTCAGCGACTGGTATTATGCAGTGTTCGCCGCGTTTTATGCGCTTGCGCTTTTGGCCTATTTTCTCGCAACGAAGCATAGTGGCGACTTTTTGTCGGCGATTTCCAGCAAGTTGGCCACGATATCAATCATCTCAATCGTCTTGATTCTTCCTGTTCTCTACCCTATTCTTGCAGAATCACTCTTCGGAAGCTATGAGTCTCTTCCAAGAGACGTCTACGTGCCTTTCTCTGCTGACCCAATTGGGTTTCTAGTTCCGAACCCCCAAGCATTCACCGGTCAGACACAAAACATAGTGAAGCTTTTTCCGGGGCTTTGGCATCTTCTTCAAGAGTTCTACAAAAATGTTTTGAATCGGGATTGGATCGAGGGAGACACATACCTCGGATATTCATTGCTGACTCTTGCCACTTACGCGATCTTGAAACTCAAGAAAAGAGTTCGATTATGGGCAGCTTGTGCAGTTCTATTCGCGATCCTATCTCTTGGGCCCTATCTCAGGACATTAGGAACCACGGAGTTCACCTCAATGAAGATCAGAATACCTTTGCCATTCCTTCTGCTCGTAGACATACCCATCCTCAAGTCAGTCATTCATCCCGGCCGCTTCATAATGCTGACGATCCTATCTATGGCGATTCTGGCGGCGTTCGGTGTCAAGGATCTTTTGGGAAAGACTAGCACTAGGAAGCTTTCAAAGGGCCAAAACCTTAGAGCCCTCTGGTTCGGTCTCATATGCCTAGCCGTATTGTCTGAAAATCTCTCCATCCCAATATTCATGAGTCGCGGCACAATACTGCCCGTGTACTATCCGATAGCCGCAGAGCCTGGAGATTTCGCCATACTTGAAGTCCCGCTTGGAAGCAACTATGACACTGCGGGCTTCTATGATAGATACCAGTACTACCAAACATTACACCAAAAGAGGATATTCGGGGGCTACATAGCTCGATTTCCGAAAAGTACTCAGTGGTTCATTGATGGGACTCCCGTCTTTCGTCACCTTAGATATCTTCATGCACAAGAGGATATACTCACCCAAGACATCTCAATGATAGGTTCCACAGTGCTCCAGTACTATAACGTTCGATATGTTCTTGTCCACAAGGACCTCTTCATGTGGCATCAGGATTACAACAGGCCAGACACATTGCAGAGGATCCTCCCTCTTCTCGAATTCATTGGTCTAGACCTCTTTTTCGAGGACGAACTGGTCAGCGGTTTTAGGACACCTGAGAAACATGAAAAGCAAGTTTTCATGAGGCTCGGTGAGAGCTGGCACGTAAGAGAAAGCTGGGAAGGTGTTCCAACAAGATGGATGGAAAACAATGCGACGCTATGCATAGTTAACCCGACAGCGTCGGATCTGAGAGTTGATATTGAACTTAGAGCCTTCGGAGCTTTCAGAGCTCGTCGACTCCATGTACTAGTTCGCGAGACTCTAGTCGGATCATTTCAGCTCCCGATATTTCCAGCTGGCAAGGATTGCGCATTTACTCTAACGATCCCGCCTGGAGAGACCACAGTAAAGTTCCACTGTCCTGAGGGAACAGACATTCCATCCCGAGTAGGCGCATGGAATTCCGATAAGCATATCAGTGTGGCCTTTCAGAATATTCGCATCGTAGGGAAGACGAACGGCCTGACGGAGATATCTATCAGCTAATTCGGATCACATTGCGCCAAAGCAAAGCCCGCTTCACTCGGGAATTGACAGGGAAATCGTCACACAACCAGATGAAGCGACGGAATATTGAGCGGCGCATGTTGCATTAAGATATTGTCAACAATTCTGTGTGCGTTCGGAAAGCCCCGGTGCTCTGTAGCGTAGATAGCGCATGTACTTGTCGGGCGAGTAGATTCGTCTCGCGTCTATAAGCAACGGGGTTCTCATCAAAGATGCAAACTCCTTTGGTCTCAGTCCCTTGAACTCCGGCCACTCTGTGGCTAAGATGCAGCAGTCTGCATCCCTCAGGCCACTACGAACAGAACTTGCGTAGACGACCTTTTTTCCAAGAATCCGATTCGCTTTCTCAAGTGAAACTGGATCGTAGATAGTTATCTTGGCGCCAGACCGAAGGAGGAGTTCGATCAATTTCAGTGAAGGCGATTCCCTAATGTCGTCTGTGTTAGGCTTGAAAGACGACCCCAATATAGTTATCTTCTTCCCGGCTAGTGTTCCGAGTTCCTGCTTTGCAATCCTAACGGTCTGAAGTGGCTGAAGTTCATTCACTCTCAGAGTAGACTTCAATAGAGGTGGGAAATACCCTAATCGATTCGACTCAGTAATCAGTAGGCGCAGATCCTTTGGTAGACAAGATCCGCCAAACCCAAGCCCTGCATTGAGATATGTCAAACCAATTCGCTTATCGAGACCCATGCCCTTGGCTACATCTACGATGTCAACATCCTGTAATTGTTGGCATATGTTTGCAATCTCATTTATGAATGATATTCTTGTAGCAAGAAATGCGTTACTCGCAAGTTTTATCATCTCAGCAGCAGTGGGACTTACTTCGAGTATGGGAACCTTGCTCTCATGAAAGGCGTGGTAGAACTTCCTCAGCTTGTTCATTGCCTTTGTATCACAGGCACCGATGACTACACGATCAGGGTGTAGCACATCGTGAATAGCACTACCTTCTCTTAAGAACTCAGGCTGGACTGCAAGTCCGAAGTTTCGGCCAACTCTCTTGCCAGAGATTCTTTCAAGAGTAGGTTTGATCAGATTCACAGTTGTCCCTGGTGTCACGCTACTCCGAACAACAACAACATGGTAGAACTCAGCCTTCCCTAACGCCTTTGCTATCTCTATACTTGCTGATTTTATCTGAGACAAATCGATCCTACCGACATGATCGCTGGGAGTCCCCACCGCAACAAAGGAGATCTCCGACTTCGTAATGGCTTCCGAGGTTCGGGAAGTGAATGTGAGTTTAGCTTTTGTTAAGGCATCCGACATAAGTTGTGCCAGACCGGGCTCGTAGAAGGGCAACGCCCCTTGGTTCAGACGCTTCAGCTTCTCAAGGTCACGTTCTGAGACAATCACTTCGTGGCCCTTGTCTGCCATACAGCATGCCCATACGAGGCCAACGTGACCAGAGCCTACAACCGATATTAGTGCCATTTTCTTGTCAATATTCATGAACGAGTATCACAGGCGATATAAGGTTAATAGCGTGCGGGACCACCTTCTTTCTTCAAGAAGTAGCGATGGGACTCAGTGAGAAGCAAGATTAAGGCATATGATCTGGCCCAAGCAGAACTTCGGCTGTCTAGAGATGGATAGTAAACAATGAGTTGTGCGATACCGAGAAGTTTCTCAGCTCCCATCGACATTTTGATAATCACAGACACGATTTGGGAACTATCAAACGTGGTTCCAGTTCGTACGTCTTGGTCATGTCTCGCAGTGGTGCAACCGTATTCAGATGCGTTGAAATGTTCACGAGCGGAAGCGGAGGTCTGGACTTAATCCGAACAAAGCCAATATAGAAAATAGCTATCTCAATAACGTCAAAGGGACATGGATGTCATCCCAAGAGTTACCTCTTCCTCCTGACAGGATTGCGCTTTATGTTGGCGGAACAAAGGGCCGCGAATTTCTGGAGCAGGGACAGAAGCTTTACCGTTGCCTATTGCATTGTCTGCCTCCAAAATTCTCTTTTGGAGGCAAGAGGGTGTTAGATTTTGGCTGTGGTTGCGGCCGAATTCTTCGACACTTCGTGAGCACCGCCGAAACATGCGAGTTCTGGGGCTGTGACATCAGTGGACCGTGTATTGATTGGCTTAGCGCTCACTTCCAACCGCCTTTTCACTTCGTCCAGAACAATGAAGCGCCCCCTCTCCCTTTCGAAAGCGACTACTTCGACCTGATCTACTGCGTCTCTGTCTTCACGCATCTTGCCGACACTTGGGAGATTTGGCTACTGGAGCTTCGCCGTATCCTGAAACCAGAAGGAACAGCCCTCATCACTTTTATGGGCAGCACACCCCATCAGGTCATACTAGGCAAGCGCTTTGAAGAATCTATCGGCATGAAAGTAACCTGGCCGGGTCACGGATGGGATCTAGGTGGACCTTTCGTCTACCACTCCAATACTTGGATCGCCGAGAATTGGGGAAGAATACTCCCGATTGAGGCCATATTTTTGGAGGGACTCGAACGCTTTCAATCGATTGCACTTGCCTGCAAGACCCAGAAGAGAAATAGGTTGTATCATCCCATTCTGATCCAGCCCTTTCCCTATCGAGAAACACGTTCGGACTTCAAGGGAGATCTGACTCTCAATGCGTTTGCTGAACGGTCATGGTTGGCCAACCCTGGCACTCCAGTGCCTCCGATCGCTACGTTTGAAGGCTGGTTCGCGTCGCGGCGAGGCCCCGTGAACCGAGTGGAGGTGCGTATCAACGGTCAATTGATTAAGATTGAGGGCAGAATCAATGTCGAACGTGAAGACGTGCAAAAGGCCTCACCGGATTTTCCGGATAGCTTACATTCAGGATTTGAACTAACAGCAGACCTATCCAAGTTCGCGCCAGGCCCCCTTGAGCTTGAGATCACTGGCATCGATCCAGAAGGAAACCGTCTTCCTTTATCGGCTCAGATCCGTGTCGTTGGTTGGGCAGATATAGTAGGTGACAAATTGGCGAAGGGCGCACAAACCTAGAACGCGGGGAAATCAGAAGGTTCATTTAACCAATCAGGGCTTACGTGTGCGGGATGACAATCAGAGTGACCTCATAGAGACCTTGGTGAACCATCTTGGAGTTTGAATTCTATGATTGGATGGGTTTTGATAGCTATTACATTACCAAGGTCAAGAAATTCTATCTCCCCTTCTTTGAGGATGCAAAAGTCGTTCTCGACCTAGGTTGCGGCCGGGGAGAGTTCCTCCAACTCTTGAAAAGCAAAGGGATACGAGGGTATGGAGTGGATTCAGACAGAAAGATGGTACAATACTGCAAACGACGAGGGCTAAACGTGGTCGAGGCACACGCAATCTCCTTTCTCAAAGAGACTCACCACAAGTTTGATGGGATATTCTGCTCACATCTGGTGGAGCACATGCTTGTCAAGGATTCGGTGGGACTTCTCTCTCTATGCAAGAAACTGTTAACCAGCGGCGGCACCATTCTGGTGTGCACTCCAAATCCAGCGTCGTTGCCCATGCAACTCTATGAGTACTGGAGAGACCCTACACACGTGCGAATGTATACTCAGGAATTGCTAGAGTTCCTGCTTCGCTTCACGGGTTACAAAGTAATTGACTCAGGCATCAATCCGAACTACACCTTTATTGTACCGTTTAGAGAACAAGTCTACAGACCAACGAGATCTAAGAAGGAAGCTCTGCCTGGTCACGCACGCCTCCACTTGGCTGAACTTAAAGCAATCATAGATAGGATGAGAGCGCTTGAGAAGAAAGTCGATGCAATTACAACTGACATCATACGAGTCCTCAAGGGCCTATACTGTCCAGGAGAAGTCTACGCAGTTGCACAAAAACTGTCGCGCGAAAGTCGGACCATAGGTAGAACGAGCTATGCCTAGAAGTTCCAGAAAAGGATCTGTCAGAGCGCGCAAAGGTGGAATAACTGTAATTGAGTACAAGAACAAAATAATAACGGGATTAAGGAAAGAACTGGCCTCACATCGAAAAGAGTTTAGTCAGTACGCCAGAGGTCTTGAGCAGCATTCTAGGAATCTTGGGTCTGCTTTGAAGGAGAGGGATTCACGGATAGGTGAGTTGGAGGCCTATGTTAAGGATCTTGAGAAGCATTCTGGGGGTCTTGAGCAGCATTCTAGGAATCTTGGGTCTGCTTTGAAGGAGAGGGATTCAC
>CAZVKZ010000006.1:11674-25537 GCA_964627775.1 uncultured Candidatus Bathyarchaeia archaeon
GGATAGGTGAGTTGGAGGCTCAACTCAGTAAACACAATGCTCCCCTAGTAAGCGTCATAGTAGTTAACTACAATGGTCGCCATCACCTTTCCACGTGTTTAGACTCATTGCGTCATCTCTTCTATCCTAACTATGAAGTGATTCTTGTTGATAACGGCTCAACCGACGGAAGCGTCGAATTTGTAGAGACCAACTACCCGGAAGTGAGGATACTTCGATCGAAGAAGAACCTAGGTTTTGCCATTGCCAACAACGTCGCGACGGAACACGCAAGAGGCGAATATGTTGCACTTCTGAATAATGACACTGAGGTAGATCGAGACTGGTTGTCCGAGATGGTCAGGGTCGCTGAATCTGACAAGCTTGTTGCTGGGTGCTCCTCAAAGCTGCTCATGTTCAATGCGCGACAAGTGATCAACAGTGCTGGCGGAGGAATGACCAAGTGTGGGCTGGGTTTCGACAGAGGACTATATGAGCTTGATAGAGGTCAATACGATCGAGTTGAGGAGGTCATTTTTGCGTGCGCTGCCGCTTCACTTTTCCGCAAGAGCGTGTTCCAATTGCTCGGCGGATTTGACGAGAAGTTCTTCATGTACCATGACGACGTTGACCTAGGATGGCGCATTTGGCTTGCCGGGTACAAGATTGTCTATGTTCCTACAGCGAAGGTCTATCACAAGTACGGTGGAACAAGCGAGGCCACGATCGGTGTACTCAAGAAAGCCTACTATGGGGAAAGACATGCCATTAGAAGTCTTCTAAAGAACGCAGAGCTGGGCAGCATTATGAAAGCTATGCCTCATCTTCTGATGCACTACCTAGGCGGTATCTGCTATTACGCCAGAAGCCATCTCTTCTCTCTCGCCCTCACACAGGCGGCATTCCATTTCATGAAGGTTGCTTGGAACTTGGCGATTCTACCTGACACTAGCAGAGAAAGGTTGACAACGCAGAGAATGAGGATCAAAAGAGATACAGAACTACACCGGATGATCTCGGAAGGACTTCCCCAAATTGTTGTGCCCGACTATCCGCTTCGAAGTGAAATCGACGCAGCCTCAGCCGTTCTTAGAAAAAACAAGATGCAGATAGGTGTGGACGACGGGTACTTTTTGGGCTACGGTTGGTACCCCGCAGAGAAATCAGAAATGGATCCAACAATCAAGTTCAGATGGACGATGGAGGAAGCGCATGTATTCTTGACTGGGACTCCCGAAGGAGGCATCCTGAACTTGGAGGTCTATGCGATCCCTGAGCTGATAGGATTGCCTGTCAGAGGCAGAATCAAGATCGGCGATTTGACCCTGACAGAGTTTGAACTACTCAAAGATGGTTGGCAGACAGTAAGTTGCATGATGCCAAGAGGGCTTACTGGGCCGGTCGACATTTCCATAATCACAGACACAATTTGGCGGCCATCGAAAGTGTTTGCTAACAATGATCCTCGTAGACTCGGGGTTGGAGTGAAGTCTATTTCATGGGAAGAAGCGAGGTAGCCATCGTCATTCCTACATACAACGGAAAGAGACTTCTTGAAAGATGCCTCGTTTCACTCCAATCTTCTACTTACCCATTCTCCGTCACAGTTGTCGACGATCACTCTGCTGATGGAACGTACAATTTCCTTAGAAAGCGATTTCCATGGGTCAGGGCCATCTTCAACAAGAGAAACCTCGGGCCAGCCGCTAGCAAGAATGTAGGTATTAAGGCGACTCAAGCGGAATTTGTTGCTACACTTGACAATGATACAGTTACGACCCCGACGTGGTTGGAAAGGCTTGTTGAAACGATGACCAAGAATGCGCGAGTCGGAGCCTGCGGTTCCAAACTTCTGATTCTTCAGAATGATAAACTAATCAACAGTGCTGGAGGCATAATGACAAGAACTGGACAATGCTGGGATCGAGGTCTTTTTGAAGTAGATAGGCATCAATACGAAGAGAGCGAAGAAGTCATGAGTGTTTGCACTGCCGCAGCGTTATTTAGGCGTAGCACTTTGGACCGAGTAGGTCTATTTGACGAGAAGTTTTTCTATCCTCTCGAGGACGTGGACATGGGGCTTAGAATGAACTTGGCAGGATACAAAGTAGTCTACGCTCCATCATCAGTCGCATATCATGAAATAGGCGCCACAATGGGAAGGATCAATCCGCGCAAAACCTACCTCGCCGAAAGGAATCGTTTTAGAATGTTGTTCAAGAATCTTGGTGTGCTGACCCTTATTCGAATCGGACCAGAAATTGTTCAAAATATGATCGGACAAATTGCACACTGGGCCTTCATAAAACGTAATATCATCTTGAAGGATAGGATGGCCATGCTACAGGCCTTTGCAAGAGCGATTCTGTGGAACTTTCTGAACCTGTACGATACGTTGGAAGAACGCAAAAAGGTTCTTCGGACCAGACGTATGCCAGACGACCTAATCTTGTCGCAAGCCCCAACTAGAATGCCCCCGATACTTTTTCCAGACTACAACATACAAACCAAGCAGAGTTTTACGAGAGCAAACAGGAAAGTTGATGTCATCGACTTCGGAAAGGATGATTCGTCCGCTCTTGGTTATGGCTGGTACGAACTGGAAAGATCCCAAGTCGACTCCAACATGATCTTCCGATGGACTAGGGATGAAGCTATAGCATACATATCGTTAAGTGAACCAAGCATTCTCAAACTCGAGGTCTTTGGAATTCCTCAATTCATAGGTAAGCCGATCCAGGGAAGAATACTGGTCAATGAGTTCGACGTAGGCTGCTTTGAGATAAGGCACGATGGGTGGCAAGTGATCTCATTCCGACTGGATCGCTTCATAGAGACAACTTGTGAGATAAGGATACAGGTCACCACGCCTTGGAGGCCGTCAAGGGTATTTAGAAATAGGGATCTTCGGTTGTTGGGGATCGGAGTTCGAAAGATTTGGTTGGAGAAAATGTCCGAGGCGAAATCATAACCTGATACTAGCGGAGGGAGAAGCCCCTGAGACTGTTGGAGGAAGAGCGCAAAAGAATGTGGAGACATGAAGTGCAGATGTATGCATGCCTCCTCTCGCCAGCAAAACAGAGATTACCCGGTGCAACTCGTCGGTCATCGGACATATCTCCACCCAAAGATACCGGATGAGTCCGCAAGGCTAACTTGGATGTGAAGACTGCATGCCAAAATATTGGGACGGAATCTTGCTCCTTGTAAAGAAGAGTTCCGCGACTTTCTCACGACCAGGCCAAGAAGAATGCTGTAAGGATAGGTTCCGGAAGCTACTCCGGATGAGTGTGGGTCCTTCCAAGGAACCAGATCCCAACTCTAGAGACGTTCAGAACGTATCAGACGAGATGTTCTGTCACAAAACCGCGTTGACTACATGAGGTTGGTTGGCGTATGTCTACTTCGTTTCGTGCGATCAAAAAGGCGGTTATTCCTGTAGGGGGTCTTGGAACGAGATTGCTGCCTGCCACGAAGGAGCAGCCCAAGGAGATGTTGCCTGTCTTTTCAGGACACCATGATCAAGAATGCCTAAAACCTCTCGTGCAACTTGTTTATGAACAGCTTTTCGACTTTGGGCTCCGTGAGTTTTGTTTCATTGTGGGAAGAGGCAAGAGAGTAGTTGAGGATCATTTCGTGGAAGACTACGGATACGTTAGAATCCTAACCAACAGAGAAAGAACTGCTGCTGCCAGAGAACTGTTAGGTTTCTATGATCGATTGAGGGAATCAACGATAGTCTGGATAAATCAACCTGAACCGAAGGGATTCGGCGACGCGGTGCTCAGAGCCCGACCCTTTGTTGGTGACGAGGCGTTCCTTGTTCATGCTGGAGACACGCATATCTCATCTGAGAACCAAGAGCTCTTGAAACGCTTGCTTGCTTCTCATCAAAGGTTAGGTGCTGATGCAAGCATTGTTGTTCAAGAGGTTGAAGATCCAAAGCAATATGGGATCGTGGATCTTGACGAGTGTGGCATCGATGAGTTTAGAGTGAAGAAGGCAGTTGAGAAACCTGAAAAGCCTTTCTCGAAGTTCGCTATAATGCCTATTTACGTCTTTAGTCCCATCATATTCGAGGCCTTAGCCGAAGCGTCTCCTGGGAAAGACGGAGAGCTTCAACTCACAGATGGTATTCAGATCTTGGTCAATCGAGGAGCAGGGGTTTACGCGGTCAAAATGAGAGAAACTGAGATCAGACTTGACATAGGGACCCCCCAAACGTATTGGCATGCCTTGAGACAGTCTTGGGAATACATGCGAAGCAAGTCGTAGTAGCGCGATACTAGGTCGCACCTATCAGCTCTGTTAGCCAGTCAACTATCGTCTCAGCTGGAACCGCTGGCATTCATAACCGGCCAAGCATCCCAATCCAAAAAGGTGCCAAAATCCACAGACATTACTGGAGTGTGTCGGACTCACTACACCTATAGTGAATGATGGTCAGGCGGAAGAGAGAAGACATCATTGAGCCGCAACCTTCGATTCTAGCAGCCTAGCAGTTCCATCCGATCTAGTCCGCCGTAGGGGTCTGGCGTACACAATTAAGCTTCTGGTTAGATACTTATGAATGTGTTTTCGCCCAAGATGAGCTTATAGCCCTTAGGCAGGTTCATATCCGCTGATACGATCCTTGAGTTTCTGCCGATTAGGCTGTTAACTATCCTCTTTCCACACTCAATAACCGTATCGCCAACAATGATTGAATTCTCTATCTCTCCGCCTCTTATCGAAACGTCATCCCCTACAGAACTGTATGGTCCAACATACGTTTCGGGACCAAGCTTGCAATTCTTTCCGATAATGACAGGGCCGCGTATGGTGCATCCTGTTCCAATAACGGTTCCTTCGTCAATACTGACTTTCCCTGTTACGATGGCGTCCCCCTCCAGCCTACCCCTATTAATGGGCCTAATGTCAGATAGAACAAGCTGGTTAGCCTCAAGAATGTCTTCAGGCTTACCTGTGTCCTTCCACCAACCTGAGACAACGTGTGAAGCCACCTCATAACCCATGTCCATGAGACCTTGAACTGCCTCGGTGATCTCAAGCTCCCCTCTCTCCGAAGGCCTAAGCCTGTCGATCACATCGAAAATCATAGAACGGAACATGTAGACACCCACGAGTGCTAGGTCGCTAGGAGGAGCCTTAGGCTTCTCAATCAATCTCACAACTCTCCCCTCTCTATTCAACTCGGCAACTCCGAAAGCCTCAGGATTCTTCACATGGCAGAGTGCGATCTGACCTGCCGCATTGGAGCCTCTAAAATCCTCAACTAGGTTCCTGATTCCGTCTCTAAGCAGATTATCTCCAAGGTAGACTACAAACAGATCGTCGCCAACATAATCTTGGGCCAATCCAACGGCCTGGGCGATACCTTTTGGCTCACCTTGACGAATGTACGTTACCCTCACTCCAAAGTTCGAACCATCACCATAATACTCAATGACCTTCTCAGGCGTGACATCGCCTAGAACAATCGCGATATCCCTAATCCCAGCATCCCTCAGATCCTCAAGCGCATATTGAGACATAGGCTTGTTCGCAATAGGAATCAACTGTTTAGGACCCGTATGCGTCAAAGGCCTGAGCCTTGTTCCCCTTCCACCGTGAAGAATAACTCCCTTCATAGACCTCATGGTGAATACTGCTTCAATGTTTAAAAGTCTAGTAGCCCGTCGTCTTGCGGAGCTTTACAGCATTCTCGCTGCACGTCAGACGCACAGAGGCGTGGCTTACTCAGGGCCCGTACCTATAGCACTGTTCTTCAGTATCTTCAACGCTTCATTCAAATTCAAAGCCTGAACTCCGGTGTCGCGAGTGATCTTATCCGTGGATAGCGACGAATCTCTAGGTCTTCTAGCAACCCATGTCGTCAGATCATCCATGCTAACAGGAATTATGAGTGACTTGTTCAATTCAAAGATGTCAGCTAATCTGATCGCAAATCCGTATCGGCTCACCCTCTCGCCTCCAGCTGCGTGGTAAACCCCGCTAAGGTCTTTTTTCAGTACAGCCAGAATCATCTCAGCCAAGTTGTCAGCATGAGTAGGCGAATTATAGTGGTCATCTACCACATTGATTCTCTTGCCGCTCCTTAAGGAGTCGATGACCCATGTGGCGAAATTCAGCTTACGCGGATGCCAACCGTACAGCACACTCGCTCGAGCGATAACATACTCGCCACCCGATTCCTGAACAGCCCTTTCACCTTCCAGCTTAGTCAGTCCGTAATGATTGATTGGGCTAGGATTGTCGTCCTCACTGTAGAGCCCCTTCTCCCCGTCGAAGACGTAATCCGTCGAGACGTAAATCAACTTGACCCCTATCTTCATACATCCCTCGGCGACGTTCCTCGTGCCCTCCACGTTGACCCTGCAAGCCCACACCTTATCCCTTTCACACTTGTCCACATTGGTTTCAGCCGCGGTGTGTACCACAGCGCTCGGTCGGAAGTTTTTCAAGACCTTGAAGACCAGACCTCTATCGACAACATCCATCCTAGTCGAGTTAGGCTGCAAAGAGTGTGTATTGTGGGTGGGAATGACATCATATTTCTCTGATAGAACCTCAACCAATCGGCAGCCCAAGAGACCGCTCGCCCCAGTCACCAGAACCCTCTTCAACCAAGTCACCGCTACTGACACTGAAACATTGCCTAATCATATTAAGCTGTGAACCTAACCTATGGGTCCGTATCGGATAGAGGGAGACGCGGGATGGAAAAGCTTGTCAAAGGCATCGTGGTGAACAAGTTAAAGAAGAACGTTGACGAGAGAGGATACCTATGTGAACTTCTGAGGAAAGATTGGGACATCTACGAAGGGTTCGCAATGGCATACTTTTCAATCACCTTTCCAGGAGTCGTCAGAGCGTGGCACCGCCACCCCAAAACCAAACAGCAAGATCACATGTGCTTCATCCAAGGTCTCGCAAAGATTGTTGTCTATGATGATAGAGAAGGGTCGCCAAGCAGAGGCCTACTCAACGAGTTCACAGTAGGCGAGGACAACCCCACTCTGATAAAGATCCCGGGAGAATGCTGGCACGGATTCAAGGCACTAGGCATCAAACCCACGATATTGATCAACTTCCCGGACAAGCTCTACGACTATCAGGATCCCGACGAGGAGAGGCTACCACCCGACACGGACAAGATACCCTACGATTGGCGCCTAGCCCCCTGGCTGAAACATGGCTGACGGATATGAGAGTTCTTGTAACAGGCGGTTTGGGCTTCATCGGAAGCAACCTCATCCGACACCTTCTAGCCCAATCATCAGGCCTCTATATCACAAACGTAGACAACATGTCCATAGGCTCCAACCCAGACAACCTCAAAGACCTAAAGGCCCGCACAAGATATCGTTTCATCAAGGGAGACATCACCAACCAAACTCTTATCACAAGACTAGTGAGGAGGCACGATGTAATCGTAAACTGCGCGGCTGAAACTCACGTTGACAGAAGCATTGCAAACCCTCATCCGTTCATAAGGAGCAATGTGCTGGGCACGTTTATGATCCTCGAGGCTCTCAGAAGAGACAACCCGAAAGGCAAAATCGTACATGTCTCCACGGACGAGATATATGGAGATATCTTAGAGGGCTCCTTCGTCGAGGATGACAGGCTCAGACCTTCAAATCCCTATTCCGCAAGCAAGTCTGCAGCCGACATGTTCGCCCTCGCGTACCACAGAACATATGGAATCAATGTAGTCATCACTAGATGCACCAACAACTTCGGCCCATATCAACATCTAGAGAAGTTGATGCCCAAGACAATAATCCGAGCTCTCCACGACCTCCCGGTTCCCCTCTACGGTTCAGGCATGCAGATGAGAGACTGGATATATGTCCAAGATCACTGCGAAGCCCTAGGAAGAGTCATGGAAGCTGGGCGACTGGGCGAGATATACAACATCTCGACAGGAGAAGAAATTCCAAACATCAAAGTTGTCGAATCCATAATGGAGATCATCGGAAAACCGAGAGACCTCATACAGTTCGTTGAGGATCGGCCAGGACACGACATGAGATACAGCTTGAACTCAAAGAAGATCAGGTCCGAACTCGGCTGGGCGCCGAGGTGCGCTTTCGAAGAAGCCCTCCAAAGAACAGTCAAATGGTACTTGGAGAACAGATGGTGGTGGAAGAAGAAGGCAACAAAAAAGATCCTAGACCCTACTCCTTGGAAACGCAAGTGGTGAAACACAGCAGGCTGTTGTGCCTTCAATGCCTGGAGACATCTTGGAATGAAGACATACGAGGAAGGATCAGATGCCTTACCCTAGGCGCGGCGTGAATGTGTATGCTTGAGCATCGTGAAGTTATCTGGATCTTGGTCAAGAAGGACTTCAAGATAAGGTACAGGAACTCAGCGCTAGGGTTCCTATGGTCCCTCCTGAACCCCCTATCAATGATGGTCATACTCACCTTGGTCTTCTCACTTCTCCTGAGGGTAGGTATCCAAAACTTCCCGATATTCCTCCTCGCAGCACTTCTTCCATGGCGATTCTTTCAGATAGGAACGATGCAATCAACCGGAAGCATAGCCGGCAATCCATCTCTCGTCAAGAAGATATACCTCCCGAGATACCTACTTGTCCTGACGAGTAATCTAGCAAGCTTCGTCTCTTTCCTCATAGAGTTTGTAGCCTTCCTACCCATTATGATAGCTCTCGGAATGACTGTGACAATCCACATCCTCCTCCTCCCAGCAATCATGATCATCGAGTTCCTAGTAGTCCTAGGCATATCGCTCGCCCTCAGCGCCCTTAACATCTTCTACCGAGACTTTTATCAAATATGGGAGATAGCACTCCAGCTAGGCTTCTTCCTCTCACCCGTCTTCTACGATCCAAGTATCATCCCGGAACGATATCAGTTCTACTACTCACTCAATCCCATGACCAAAATAATCGAATCCACAAGGAAGGTCCTGTTCCATAACGTTTTACCGACAGTATTCGACCTTGCGGTTCCACTCCTAGCCGCCATAATCCTCCTAACTATTGGATACGGAATATTCCGGAGACTTGAGCCTAGATTCGCAGAGGTAACCTAGCCATGAACGTCATAGAAGTCGAGGATGTCTGGAAGAAATTCAAGATCCCCCACGAGAGAAGAGCCACGGTACTCGACACCATCGCGAGCACACTATCCCTATTCGGCGGAAGAAGATCAACCTTCGAAGAGTTCTGGGCACTAAGGAATGTGACCTTCGAAGTTCCCAAGGGAAGATCGATAGGCATCATAGGTGAAAACGGAAGCGGAAAGACCACCCTCCTACGCCTCATAGCCAATGTCATGAAACCGGACCAAGGAAGAATACATGTCGATGGAAGAGTCGCGCCGATGCTTGAGCTCGGACTAGGATTCCACCCTGAACTGACAGTTAGGGAGAACATCGTTGTCTTCGGAGCGATCATGGGGCTGAAGAGAAACGAGTTGAGGAAGCAGACGGATTCGATCATCAAATTCGCGGAACTGAAACGGTTCGAAGATGCCCCGCTGAAGACGCTCTCGTCTGGCATGCAGATGAGATTGGGCTTCTCAGTAGCCATCGAGACCAATCCAGACATATTCCTGATAGATGAGGCGCTGGCGGTCGGAGACATGGAGTTCCAGCAAAAATGCCTCAGCAAATTCAAGGAATTCAAAAACAGCGGGAAAACCATAGTACTTGTCTCTCACGCGTTAGATCTAGTGAAGGAGTTCTGCGAGAGCTCTCTCCTTCTGTCTAGAGGTGAAGTGATCAATTTCGGAGAAACGGGAACGGTGGTCAATGACTACATAAGGCGAGTTCACGGCCCATGACTCCTGCACCTCAACCAATCTCACCGGAGGTTTGGCGGCTTGCAACAGCCACCAATAGTTTCCATCCTCATATTGAACTATAACGGCTTGAGGTGGCTTCCCGCCTGCTTGGTGAGCGTGGCTAGAACTGAGTATCAGAATTTTGACGTTTACCTTGTGGACAATGGAAGCGTCGACGGCTCTGTGGACTATGTCAAGGAGAACTTTCCTAGGGTCAAGATCATTCGACACGTTACGAACTTGGGGTTTGCTGAGGGTTACAATAGGGCGATGGAGCGGGTTGAGGCAGATTATTTTCTACTTTTGAATAATGATGTCGAGGTCTTGAATCCCAGCTGGCTCCGGCATCTCGTCGATAAAGCCTCCAGCGATGCCAAAATAGCCGCAGTTGCCTGCAAGATGTTCTCCTTTGAGGATCGCACGCGCTTAGACTCTGTTGGCGGGATGGGCATACCCTTCTGGCGAGGCTTCGTCGACATAGGTCGAGACGAGCTCGATCAAGGGCAATACGACCGAGAAAGCTTCGAACCATTCGCATTCTGCGGAGGCGCCGCCTTAATCAAACGGCACATCTTCATGGAGCTAGGAGGCTTTGACGGAAAGTTCTTCCTCTATACTGAGGACGCCGATCTGTCTTGGAGACTTAGGCTCTTCGGCTACCGAGTATCCTTCGCTCCAAAGGCGCAGGTGGCTCACTATTTCTCAGGCTCCTCCAAAACCAAGAGCATCGATGCGCTGAAGCTCTACTACTGCCACAGGAACCTGCTAAGGGCGATCCTCAAGAACTGTGGTTCATCGCTCGGCTGGGCTCTCAGAAACTACCTCCTATTCACAACGATGATGGCCGTAGGCTTCAGCATCCTAGAACCAGGAAAGGCGACGGCAGTTGCCAAGGCAGTCTTATGGAACCTAGCGAACCTGAAGGACACCTGTGTCCAGCGTTCGAGGATCCAATCAAGGCGAAACACAAGCGAAGGAGAGATCCTAGACAAGATGTATCCCAACCTCAGAAGATATCAGCCCTCTGAACGACCTAAGCTACGGCGAATACTAAACATCCTATTTGAGTACAGTCAGCAACAGTATCTCTGTAAGGGAGTTTTCAATTGATCAGGCTCACGCGGGAAGTTCAGCTTAACCTCACATGCGCCGTTGCGCCGCTCATACGCTCTTGGCTCCTTCACTTGACGGATAGCATTCTCACGGAGGAGAAGCGGTCCACCCGATCGGATCCATGATCCCCAGGATCCTTCCCTTCATGATGACCTCGCTGAGCTTGAGGAATCCCTCGCTACCAATAGTAGGGCTTACTGCCTGACCTAACTTCTCCGGGCGTTTCATTTCTCAGCCTCCACAACCCTTCCTTAGCGTCCTCTATGACTATTTTGAGTAGAGGCAAAGGAGTCGCTGATTAGAGTCTCCTCCTCGTCTCAGATGATCGAGCGCCAGCCTGTGCCTGTACTTCGCCTCGCCCCTTGGGTTGAGGCTCACAGCAGTCTCACTTCCTTCATCGGTTCGGGAAGAACCCATCTTTATTTCTTTCCGTCTCTTTCTTTCCTGTCCTATCCATTACGATTGATGGATCCCAATATGTGTTCAAGAGCAGAGCTGTAACCCTTTCAGGTCTAAAGGGGACGGAGGCTTAGGGAGCTGGAGGCGTCTCAAGGCAAGACCTACGAGCAGATAGTGGCCGATGCCGGTGAAAAGGCAAGGAAACTGAGAGAGATGACAACACGCGTCGAAAACCTAAGAAGAGAGGAGGAAACTGCCAAGAAGTCGCTCCACGACCTCAAGCAATTGAAAAGTCTTAGTGAGAAAATGGGCCGCCACAACCTCACACTTCACCGCCTCGACAGCTTCATCGAACAGCGTATCAGAAGTTAGGAATTTCACCCGAAGCTGCAATAGAGGAACTTGAACGGACAAGGAGGTTTGGGTCTACGCAGTTCATGACCGGCGTACGTACTTCCTTTCAGCCAGTAGAATGGAGAGAAAATCTGCTCGGTATGTCGCGGCCAGAATGGGTAAGAAAAGCGCCATTTACCTTCCAGTCAAGACTTTAAGCAACTTGATCTCCGAGTTGAAAACGCTAATCCTTGAAGGAAAGTTGAATGAAAGCATCCACCTGTCAGCGGAGCAGCTGATATATAACAGAATGTCTAGGATGCAGGATTGATGCAATAAGACAAGTTCGAATCCGGACATCTGTAAGGCGGTTTCTATTAGAATACAAATGCCCATTCATCCCTGCTGATGAGACTGGAGTAACAGTTGCCATGTTGTTCGCGTGGGCTGGGAAGACTCGACATTCCCTGACGGCACCTTCGACACGAGCGAGTTTATTTCGCTCAATCGTCCTATGCTTTGGGGAATGGGTTGACCTCTGGGAAGGTTCTGAAGGTTGCGGAGGAGTGAAGAAGCAAGGCGTTGGCTCTCGGAGGCACAGTGGGATCTCGAAACCGCCCAGATACTTCACGGGTCACGAAGGTACAACTCCTGCGCCTTCATCTGCCAGCAAGCAGGCGAGAAGGCCGCGAAGGCGCTTCTCTATATGATTGGAGAGTCACCTTTTGGTCACTCTGTACGCGAACTCCTCGTGCGATATGCCGAAGCGAAGCATGACAATCTGGAAGAGCAACTTCGCTTGGCCTCCGAGCTTGACCGACACTATGTTCCTGCCAGATACCCGAACGCTATCCCATCTGGGACCCCGCACGAGAACTATGACGAGGTCGTTAGCCACAGAACCTTGGATCACGCAACCAAAATCATCGAGTTCGTCCGGAGGCGACTTCAATGACAAAGATCCAATCCCCCCGCCTTCACAAGGAGCTGCAAAGCTACTGCAGTCGACTTACGCACTCGTACGATCAGCCCGCAGTCATACTATCTGGGTCTACAGCCGTCGAAGAGGACATGCCGTGGAGTGACGTAGACCTGATCGTGATAGCGGATTTCAAGAAACCCTTCCTAGAACGCCTAGAAGAACTAGCTCCGCCTCTTGATAGCCATTTCAACTTCGAGGTGATCGGCTACACCCCGCAAGAATTCATCCACATGCTTGATCGGCTCGACATCAAAGCCATTGAGGCGGTGGAACAAGGCATTCCAGTCATCAGCAATCCACCTCTCCTAAGCGAGCTAAAGCGGAAACTTGACCAACTGAAAAGTGGAGGACTCATGAAGACAAACTGCACATATAGGCTGAGGGACAGGCCAACACGCTACTAGAATTGCAGCTAGCCAGTCACCGAGTTATGTGATGATGCGTTTCCCTTTTTCAAAGAGATCCTTGCTGCCGGTAGGGCAGATGCCGTCGTTCCGGAATGTTTGGGGTTATGATGACTTCTCGGATCGTTCTCGCCAGTAACCTATAATGGGACGACAGGCACTTGACAATTCAGCACTTGCTCAAATGGGTCAAGGCCTTTTGGTACACGCTTTCCGTCTCGGCGGCTACAGTTGACCAGTCATGCTTCTCGGCGAACCTCCTGGCATTTCGTCCCATTCGAAGCCGCTCCTCGACATTCATCGATAAATGTCTCATCGCCTCACATAGACTCGATGGGTCATAAGGTGGCACCAATAGTCCACTATGTCCGTTTGCGATAACGCTCGGCACGCCCCCCACCCTCGATCCTATTGCAGGCCTTCCGCAAGCATTCGCTTCAAGAATCGTCAAACCGAAGCCTTCTGACCGGTCCTTGCTTGGAAGGACAAGAAAATCCGAGGCGGCGCAGTAGCTCGGAAGATCCGAATCATCAACATCTCCGACGAAGAATACGTCCCGTCGGACGCCAAGGTCAACGGCCATCTTCTCGTATCTCGACTTCAATTCACCGTCACCTATGACCATCAGCGCCGCTTCCTGAACGGTTCTGATGAGATGAGAGAATGCCCTAAGCAGAATGTCGAGCCCCTTGTAGGTATGCCATCTCGTCAATGCTCCAATGAAGATGGCCGTGGGCCGATCGCCCAAAACCAACGCATCCCTCACAGGTCTCCCATCAACCTCCGGGCTGAACCTCTCGCAGTCAACACCGTTCGGCACAATGCAAACCTTTCT
>CAZVKZ010000007.1:0-13392 GCA_964627775.1 uncultured Candidatus Bathyarchaeia archaeon
CGTCTTTGATCCTGATATCGGCGAAGTGAGGCTCGTAGAGATCGGCTTGGACGATGGAGTCTTTTCTGATCTTTGAATCTAGTCCTTTGAGGGATATCTGTGTCTTGCTCTCGTTGAGTACAGCCTCTACACTTGTGAGCCTGAACGGTATTTTTGCCTGCGCCTCGACAACTTCCTGCACTATCTCCTCGACAGGCTTCTCAGGTCTTCGTGCAACCTCAGTGACTATGTGCCTAGCCACTGCGCCACGTATGCCTTTGCGGACTAGGGTCTCTGCGACCTTCAGTTGCTTTCTTGGCTCCTTGATCTTACGCGCGATTCTGACGGCTGTTGTGTACTCGATCTTGCCTTCCGGGACCCTTCTGGAGAGTGTTTCTGGTGCGACCATCCGCTGGACTTTGCGCGGTATTGAAGTCACAAGCTTGAGCCAGTCTTTGACTGTCAGGGGACTTACTCCAACATGCTTTGCTAGAGTCTCCTCGGTTGGATACTTATCTGGAAACATCTCCATCAGTTTCAGGCAAGTTCTACCCTTCTCGACAGCACTAAGGTCTTCTCTATGGATATTCTCGATTAGGTTTAGTTCTATGACTTCTGCGTCGCTGTAGGATCTCACTATCGCAGGTACGCTTTCGAGCCCCGCCTGATGCGAGGCTCTGTAGCGCCTCTCACCAACGACTACTTCAAACCCCTTATCTATGGGGCGAACTATCAGTGGTTGGAGCAATCCCACTTGCGATATGCTGTCAGCTAGTTCGTCTAAGGTTTCTTTTCTAAATTCTTCTCTGGGGTTCAGCCTGTTTGGTTGGATCTTTTTAAGATCGATTTCTCTTACGTACTCCGACATCGCGGTCTGTGCCTCGAGGTCTGCGCCATAAGCACAAGCTTGGGTGTCAAGCCCAAACTCCCAAACGACTCAATATCTGTGAGCCTTTGGACAGGGCAAAGTATACCCTGCCGAAAGGCTTAAACATTTTCCAGACTGGACACCGGGCAACGCCAAGAGGGCTTGATCGGTTCAAGTATCCTGCGTTAAGCCATAATCAGGCCGATTTGGCAGAATAGTCAGGCTGATTTCTTGTGTCTCATTCTATCTTGATTTCTCTGCCCTTCCGACTTGGCTTCTGCCTTCTGAGAAGGACCTCGAGTACCCCATTCTTGTACGTTGCCTTTGGGCTCTCAGGGTCTACCGGGGTCGGCAGATCGAGGGTCTTGTGGTATTTCCTCAGGGGTGTATCGACCGAGATTGTGAGTTCATTCTCGCTGCATTGCAGGTTTATGTCTGTCTTCTCCACTCCGGGAAGTTCTGCTACGACTCTCACTTGATCCCCTTCCACGATGACATCGACTAGAGGTTCACGTTCCTCCTTTACAGTTAAGCCTGGTTTGGGGGGGCCGAATCGGGTCGGTTCCATAGAGGGTTTGACATTGCCAAATTCCCTGATCACCGGTTTCCCGTCCGGTCCGACAGTCATCGAGTATCCATAGACTATTGGTCCGACTTGTCTAACCGTGCTTCCATCCGGGAGCTTGCGCTCGCGAACCAACTCCTTTGGAACTGTCCCAGCGACGTCTCTGAACATTTCCTCAATCATCCTATTCATGTCACCAAAGAACCAATCGTCAAAGGATGGGCGTCGTCTGCGCCTTCTGAACCATGTGGGAAAGTCATCTTCCCATGCCAATCGATTCACCTTCGTGGTTGTTACTTACAGTAACAAGATATAAGTTTTATCGCGACAGAGATTGCGAGGAAACTGATTAAGATTCCCGCTAGTCTTTCTGGTTCTCAATTTGACATCGTATCAGATGCCTATTCATGTCGGCGAAGTCTATGCAGATGCCGCATCTAGAGCATCTTACTTTCATATCTCCTGTAGTCAAATGCTGAAACCATTTAAGCTGAACCTGTTTAGCCGATTGGTGCTTTGAGTCTAGAAAGATGTCCCGTATCCATTAGAGCTCAGACAGCATCCATGACACCGTGCGCCGCAGAGGATGCATTTCAGAAATGGTCTCTGAGTTGTAGCCCTATTCTTGCTTGCACCCAAGCCTCAGGTCTGCGAGGAAATGCAACCGTTCTTGGAAGGGTAGAGTAAGCATGAAAAGGGGGGCAAAATGTATTGCTGATTTGGAGCCGGGTGTGGGAGTCGAACCCACATACTGCGGGTTTCAGCCAATCGCCTCATATGAAACCAGTCTGCAGCCCGCCGCCTGAGCCGTTCGGCCACCCCGGCAGTTGACTAGTGAGTGCAAGCAGACATTCGTCGCAGGTTCCTCTTATGTTATTTGCGGCTGTGGTTTCAGCCTTTTAGCGCTCCACTGAGTACGTGACTTTCGGCCCTTCTGGATCTGAGAGTCAGATCATGGAAACTTCGGTGCTAGAGCACCACTTGGACAGGCACCGACACACTCAAGGCAGAGGGTGCACTCTGGATCATTGAACTTCTCCCACGGTAATTCCAGAATTCTGATCTGCATCGGACATATCTCGACGCATTCACCGCACTTTGTGCACCTTGATGGATCTCTTCCCAGGCCAAGAAAGCTGAACCTCATGAAGATGCCCATGAGAGCTCCCGTGGGACAGAAATATCTGCACCAGAACCAAGGTATCATGTATGCACCTGCGAAAAGCACTGCGAGCAAGGCGAGGCCGAGCAGCATGAGGTAGCCTGGCGACTCGAGAGTTCCGAAATCGAGCAGCCCAGATTCGGCACCGGCTTGGATCATCCACGGGATCGTCGAGAAGAGTGTTGTTTCAGGTTGGATTGGGAAAAGAACGCCTCTGGCGAATGGTCCTAGTGCAGCTTTGTAATCGCTTTCAGGATCTAGATATAGAGATGCGTAGAGAGTCGTGGAAAAGAAGAGGACAACGATAAGAACAACGAACTTCAGTTTCTTCAGAGTGAGATGTTTTCTGAGGCTGACCTTTGATTGATACCCCTTCATCTTCAACATCAAATCCTGGATAAACCCGATAGGACAAAGCCATCCACAAAATAGCCTTCCGAAGACCGAGCCGACCACTAGAATGGCTGCAAATGGAACAAGAGGAAATATTGGTATGGAGAACATAATCTGAACGAAGTCGAGAGCGCCACCAACAACACTGTAGGTTGACTTGAGGCTGAGGAGTATCGGCACCGGCAAGCCAACCGTGTCCATCTGTACGAAGGGGTAGACATACTTGAAGGCAAGAATGTTAAGTAATAAAAAGCTCGCCAACTCCACGAAGTTGCGAAGAATCGAGTACGGGAACCTAAGCCTTCTACTAGGCAATTTCTCCTTCTGACCCTGCATTCCCGCGTCCTCCTATGGCAATCCACGTGCATCGATGAGAGCCTTGAGATAGGCTAGCTGGTTCACATAAAGACCCACAGTCAATAGGAGTAGGCCCAATGTCATACACAGTGATGCTAGTACTCTATTCATTCTACATGCGTCCGCAATCGTTCACTCTAGTGAGGCTATCAGGAGTAAACGGCCCGAAGTTATGAACTCTTCGGATAGTCTGACGTCTCGCCCTGAGGGCGTTTAAACAATCTTAAAATATAACGATGTTATATTTCTGTTGTCGATTATGAGACAACTAGCCAGAGGCCGTGTCATAGAATGAATGGGATATATGTGGACAACGCAGCTACGACGCAGGTGGACTCCGAAGTCATCAGAACGATCGCTCCTTACTTCAATATCATGTATGGCAACGCCTCGAGCATACACTCGTTTGGCCGTGACGCATACCAAGCCGTGGAAAATGCTCGAAAACAGGTCGCCGAACTCATAAATGCCTCATCGAGGGAGATCTTTTTCACGAGCGGCGGAACAGAGTCAGATAACACCGCGATCAAGGGAGCCGCCTTCAAACACAAAGATAAAGGCAAACACATCATTACAAGCGGCATAGAACACCCGGCTGTTCTAGAGACTTGTCAATACCTTGAGTCCGTCGGCTTCAAAGTCACCTACCTGCCAGTTGATCAACACGGATTAGTCAGTCTCGAATCACTGGAGAAGAGCATATCGAAGGAGACCATCCTGATAACTATCATGCACGCGAACAACGAGATCGGAACTATTGAACCGATACAAGAGATAGGTGAGTTGGCTCAAAAATATGGGATAATCTTCCACACAGACGCTGTTCAGACAACAGGAAAAATCCCCTTAGATGTCCGCAGATTGAATGCTGACCTTCTCTCGATCTCAGCGCACAAGATATACGGCCCGAAAGGCGTTGGCGCCTTGTTCAAGAGAGAAGGGGCTGCTATCGAACCACTCCTTCATGGCGGAGGCCACGAAAGTGGACTAAGATCTGGAACAGAAAATGTCGCTGGAATAGTCGGATTGGGAAAGGCTGCTGAGCTGGCAAAGATAAGAATGACCGAAGACTCCGACCGTCTCACCAAGCTGCGGGACAGACTCATCAAGCGAGTGTTATCCGAGATCGAGAAGTCTTACTTGAACGGTCACCCAACGAGGAGACTGCCTGGTAATGCACACTTTCGGTTTTCAGGTATCGAGGGGGAATCCTTGCTTTTGAGCCTCGATGAGAAAGGCATCGCGGCTTCAACAGGATCTGCATGTTCATCGAAGAAACTCCTCCCCTCTCATGTCCTTATGGCGATAGGTTTGAATGAGGTCCAGGCGCATGGCTCGCTCAGGTTTAGCCTTGGCAGGGATAACACAGACAATGAGATTAGTTATATTTGTGACTGTCTGCGCGAGGCGATCGAACGGCTTAGGGAGATATCTCCCCTCTGGAGGAGAGAGGACCTCGCAGCAGCTTATGCCAGCGTAGAGGCCGCGCACTCCCATGGATAGTTCTAGTCGGCTGGGGCAACTCAACTTGGCAAATTGCGATTGTATCGATCCACGGCATCAGATAACCGCTGCAGTATTAGTTCTGAGACATCTAATGTCGTACCTTTGAGGCCGCAGTCTGGATGAGCATAGGCTACGTTTTTACTCCCCACTCTGTCTGCGATGCTTCTAATTCTTTGGTAAACAAGCTCAACGTCTTCGACATCGGACATCTTCGCGGCCGAAGCTTTCGTGCAGCCAAGGCCAAGTCGTTTACCGCTTTTCTCAAACAGATCTTCAGAGACTAGGTTGAGATTCTGCTCTTCTGTTGATCCACTAAAAGCGAGACTTATCACATCCAGATTGAGCCCCAGTAACCCATCGAGAAGTCCAGATATCCTAGCCAAGTTGCCACAGACGTGCACACTCACACTTCCAGGGATCTTTCTTGAGGTTTGTATATTGTCAAGTAGTTCATTGAGGATCGGCAATGCCTTGGAAGGAGCCATGTAGCCTGCAGAAAGCCCTGGCTCGTCCCATTGGACATAGGAGCCCAACTGAAGCAGCTTAGTCGCAACCGACTCAAGAGCTCGTGAAAGGTCACGATAAAGATTCTCGTCATTAAACCCTGAATAATATTTCAAACCTGATGCTGCACATGTCACACCCAGAGTTATCGGCCCTGTAATCGCGGTCTTGACAGGAATGTCTCCTCTGCCTAGATCGTTCAGGTACTTCTTTGCAGACATGAAGTCTCTCACCTTGGTCAGTACTGAAGGATCTTCAGGTGGAGATATCTTGGAGTTGACCGTCATTCCTCTAGAGGTGTGAACCAAACCAGGTATCTGTTCAAAATAGGTAATCATGTCAGATCTCTGTTCACCATCCGACACAATCTCGATTCCCGCTCGCAGTTGAACATCAATGGCAGTCTTGATGGCTTCCTCCATGTTCATCGGCCACCTTGGAATGCTACCAACAACAGTCTTCCTTATTCTCAAGCGATCACCACCTCTAAGCGCGTCTGCAGAGTAGAGAGGCCACTACGGTATTAATACTGCCCTCAAGACCTTTGCTACTGGACGACCTATTCTATCTCCCAGAAATCTCTCCAAGAATCTTACGTCGGTCTCCGTCACTGCCCGCAGCGCTCTCAGCATCAAAGCGTAAATCAATGAACCCGCGGCAACATATAGAGGTAGCAACAGAAGACCTGTGGATACGGATTGAGCCAAAAGCAGGGCAGCTGCCATTACAAGTCCCGCTACCCAACTTCGCCAGAGTGCTCCTGTATCTATCTTAAGATTGATCTTCTTGCTTGTTGCGGCGGCTAGGAAGATTAACGCCAAGATCATTGAGAGTGCTCTGGCAATAGAAGCTCCCAATGAACCGAACAAAGGAACGAAAAAAACACCAAGTAATAGACCGGCAAAGACCGAACTCAGGATCATGGATGCGTAGAGCAATGTCTGGTCGAGCACAAGCAGGATCTTACCAAGAATCAGCCAAAGGACTGAAACTGCCATCGCTACGCACAACACTGTCAAGGGCTGACCGGCGGAAGCGTAAATTTTGCCAGCGAACAAAGATATTGCGGGGGTTGACAATGTGGCAAGCCCTAGTGTTAGTGGAGTAAATAGAAGACTTAGATATCTAGATGTCGAGGTGAGGGCTCTGGATAATCTATCCAAGCCTTCTCTGCTTCTAAGCTCAGAAAAGTGTGGAAAGAACCCCTCCGCTATCGCAACGGGCATGGCATAAAGGTAGCTGAATGCCTTGAATGCAACATTGTAAGTTCCTAGTTCGCCTAACGAATGCCTAAGCATAAGCACTCTATCAAACCAATTGTCAACAAAAGCCACGAATGCCACGAGATAGAGGGGCCAAGAATACCTCAAGAGCTTCCCAAGATTGAATCGCTTTGTCAGTGAAAGTGGAAGTGATTGCATAACCGACCACAAGAAGAATGCGCAGTTGAAGGCATTCGCCACCGTCCATCCAATTATCAAACCGAACAGTCCGAACCTTGATAGGAGGAGGAAAACAACAAGAGTTTGCTGTAAGACGAGGCTTACTAAGCCAAATGCTGCGACATCCCTAAGGCGCTTGAGGCCTAAAAGCACGCCAGTAAAACCTGGAAGGAGACTAGCGAAGAATATGTTGAGAGCTAGAACTTGAAAGAGAAGCACATATTGTGCGGAACCCAAAAGAACGGTGGAAAAAACCTCGGAGAGGCCAAGGCAGAATACCGCCATGATGGAAGCTGCGAAAACATTCACTCTTAGGACTTCCGAAGAGATTGCCGAGGCAAGCTCGACATCTTCTTTTCCCATGGATTCTGCAATGAACTTCGTAGACGCGTTGGGCAAACCTAACGTCGAAGCAAGTTGGCACGTGCTCGTAACCATTAGAAGGGTAGTCATTATTCCCATCTCCGTTTTTGTTATGAGTCGACTGATCAGGGCAAAGGCAGCTACTCCAATTAGAGCGCCGAATGAGGTGTTGAAAACGAGAAAGGAGGCACCTCGCGCTATCTTGACGGTTGAGTCGGCCAAGCTTAAGGTGCACCCTTCTAGTTGAGAGCCACGATTAGGCCCTGGCCCTGTTTTTCTCAACCCTCTTTGCTACAAATATCGCGAGCTCGAATATCGCGATGAATGGCACCAGTATTATCACATCGGTTATGATCGTAGGATCAGGCGTAATAATCGCTGTGACTACAAGGAACGCAACATACATAATCTTCCTTTTTCCAGCCATGAAATCTGCCGGCAATATTCCTACTTGCACAAGAAGAACCATGAAGACTGGCGTCGTGTACATCAGGCCGGATCCTATCATCAAGGTTATGATCATATTGTAGAAATCCTGTATGTTTATCAGAGGTTCTGCTCCCCCCGAAGTTATGAACCAGATGATTATTCTAAATGTGAGCGGAAGTATCAGCTCGTAAGCAATGAAGACGCCAAAGGCGAATAGCCCAAGGAATGCGGTCATGAATCTCAGAATGTGTTTTCTTTCTGTCGGGTAGAGTGCTGGATTCATGAATGCGTAGATCTCATACCCGATGATTGGAGATGATACGACTACGCCTATCAGAAAGGACAAGGTTATGTAGACATAGGCCGTGTCCATTAATCCTCCAGCTATGAGCTTGGCCCCCGCTGGAAGGAGCTCATTTCTCATGCTCAGCATGATCACTGATATGATCGGTCGGTAGAGACCAGACGGATCTAGGAATCCTTTAGGATCAGCTGGCCAGAAGCCTATTAATAGACCTGATACTATGACTGTGACGAATACTATTCTGAGGCGAGACAGAAGCTCATCAAGATGCTCCCAGAAAGTCATTCTCTTCTCTTTGGGCTCATTCGCAGAGATACCTGTCATCTCCCTGTCGTTGGCCTCCTCATGTTTTGCGAGATCTCCTATATTGTTATCGATAGAGTGGCGCGCCTTAGAATATCCTGTGCCAGTCTAAGATCTTGAGGATTGTTGATGTTGAAAAAGCTATGCAGATAGGGATCAAATTCCCTCAACTGTTCTATACCGATGTACCTCACACTGTTGAATGCAAATGTCAGTTCCACTACTCTTGAACTGGGATTCTTAAGAATTGATGGCAGAACGCGTCTTATGGCTTCTATCTTGTAGACTGCATGCAGGGGTTCAATGTATCCGTTTGGCCACAGTGGAATCGCTAAATCAAACTCGGACACATTTTCGGAAAAAAGTTTCATAATCTCACCTCTAACAAATGGCGTGTCGCATGGGACTATGAGGACATAGTCTGCGTCGAGCTGTCGGATGCCAGTAGCGATTCCGTTGATAGGGCTTTTTGTGGTTCCTGAATCCTTTACTGTTTTAATCTCTGAAGGAAGAGCGTTAAGATAAGGTTCTGGATTCTCGTCTTTTCCAATGGCGACAACAATTTCTTCTGCGATGAGTCTGCACTGGTCGACTACGTATCTGACTAATGGCTTTCCCTCAAGCTCGACCAAAGCCTTGGTTCTGCCAAATCTGGCGCTTGGGCCGCCAGCTAGGACAATAGCCCCTAACATAATCTGTTTGGCCCAGTGTCATCCGCTTTGGGAGTTTCTCAGTTCAGCTCTGTTCCTTGGCCGGCTTGGAGGCGATCTCGGCGATCTCTTTTGATATCTGCTCCATGGTCTTGCCCTCTGTCTGTATTCCTAGCTTCTTTGCCGTTTCGATTAGGAGATCCGCCTCTTTCGCTTTTGACGGTGTTGGCTGGGGAGGTTGCGGGGAAGTCAATGCTCCCTCCGAAGCCTGACGGTATTGCCTGATGGCATCACCGATCGACTTGGCAAGTTCCGGCAGCTTCTTTGGGCCGAAGATTATGAGTATTACTACAAGTATCAGGGCGATTTCCCAGGGACCTATGAAGGGCATCTGTGCACTTCACTTCTTCAATTTAAGTGAATGATTGACTATTATAAAGATTGATTTCCACGTCACTTTGGGATTTCTGGCTCAGCGAGGTATGCGACATTCTTTCCCAGCGGCACTCCTAGGTCTTTGGCTATTGGTAGACATTTGGCTTTAAACATAAGGGCGTGCGGCTGAGCCAGTTTGAGTTCAGAGAGAGTCTCGTAGTGAGCCATCCCCTTTGCTATTATCAATTCAGATCGTGCATACGCATCAAGAAAATCGCTGCTGCACTCCTCAAGGAGCAAACCAACTGAGTCAGTCCCAGTGGTCATAACCCTATCGGCCGAATTGCTGATGCCAACAGTCAGGGCATCTTCCATTGTTGCGTCATTGCTTATGGGTGCGGCCTTTACCGCTACTGTGACATACATGCCCATGTCCTTAAGTCGTTCAATTAGGATTCTGTCGAAGGCAATCTCGCCAGCGTTGTCCGTTAGCAGAAGTACATTCTTGGATCTCTTGGCTATCGATTCGATTTCCATTATGTTGTCGATTGCTATATCGTTCTCCGCGGCTGTAATCAAGTTGGGAATGCTTCCGTAATCGAAATGGTAGCCTTTGATTCCAAACTCAAACGCGTTGCCAACTATGGAGACGAGGCAGGCCCTCCTGAATCTCTGCGACTGATCCGACGAATATAGGACGTAGTCTCTTGCCTGAGGGATGAACTTGAGAGCTGCTTCATTACTGGTCTTTTTATCTTCTCTGAAGGGATCCGGGTTCCTTGATACCCTTTTGATAGTTCGGTCTCGAATTGTGCCAAGATAGGCGGGTGTGACATCTGCACTAGTATGGGATCCGATTTCGTTGAATGCGGCAAGGAGTGTTTCAAGCCTCAAGGATGGATCCTCTGCAGCCTTTTCCGATTCGACGCAGGCTCGATTTATCAGGCAGCTTGGACATTCGAATTTTATCTTCAATACTTGTCCTCTGCGAACTAGACCTTGGCTGCTGCTCCAGCTAGGTCAAGCAGTATCTTCTTCCAGTCTGGTGCTTTGACAACTCCGCTTGCCAGAAGCACGCCACTGCTTCCTAGTTTGATTGCGGCATAGACATCATCTCCAGTGGAGATTCCGGCCCCGCATAGTACGACAACTTGTGAGTTGATCCTCCTGATGGCTTCGACAGAGTTCGAGACAATTTGAGGCTTGGCCTTGGATACGGCTATTCCCGTCCCTATCAACTCTGGAGGTTCGACAGCGACTATCTCAGGGTTAAGTGACGCCGTAGCCATTCCGACTTTGGTTGAATTTGCGCAGACAACAGACATCAGCCCGGTCGACTTTGCTCTCTCCACAACGGCCTCTATATCAGATAGAACGAGCCTCCGCTCTGAGTGATTTACGATAGTTCCGCATGCTCCGGCAGCTGCAACGGCCTCTGGGAGAACGTATCCTGTGTGTGCTCCAGGCTGAACCGGATCTATGTGTTGAGAGAAAACTGGTATTCTGTACTTGGAGACCTGCCTTATGTCAGTGAATTGCGGTGCTAGGCCAATGCATATGCCCGTATCATTCGTTACCTCCTCTGCTATCCTTGCCAATTCCTCAGCCTTTTGCCCAACCGTTTCTGAGTACGATTTCAGATTGACCAATATCAAAGGAAACTTGACATCCCTATTGAAAGACATCGCGTACCACTTTTCGACGTGTGGTTATGGTTTGGTGGTATCTAAAAGTTTCAATTGGCTGGCAAACACTGTGGATTTGGAAGAAGTGATGAGCCTCAGCGGTATTACAGAGTAAATGGCAAAACCTGCTGCTGATATTACGTAAAAAGGTTAAGAAGGCTGATACGCTGTACATCGACACCTCCAAGCAGGATTAAGGTCAAAAGACTGGAGGCTCAAGGAACGTCCTCAAAGAATATGACAACGATATCCGTCATTAAGGCTGATGTCGGCTCACTCGCTGGCCATCACGTGGTCCATCCCAAGCAGTTGGAAGTGGCAGGGAAACAGCTTGAACAAGCCCGAGCTGACGGTTTGATAGTTGACTTCCATGTCACTCACTGCGGTGATGACCTTGAGCTAATAATGAGCCATCGGAGTGGTAGAGATAACTCCAAAATCCATGAGTTAGCTTGGGTGACTTTCAAGGAGGTCACCGATAAGGTATCCAAACCACTCAAGCTCTACGCGTCCGGCCAAGACCTTCTTGCGACAGCTTTTTCCGGGAACGTGAAGGGAATGGGGCCGGGCGTTGCTGAACTAGAGTTCGAGGAGAGAGCCAGCGACCCCGTGGTGGTTTTTCTGGCAGATAAGACCGCGCCTGGGGCATGGAACCTGCCGTTGTACAAGATTTTTGCAGACCCCTTCAACACAGCCGGACTGATAATTGACCCATCTCTCCACGGGGGCTTCACCTTTGAGGTGTTGGATGTCCGCGGGAGTTTGAGTGTGACTCTAAGATGCCCTGAAGAGATCTATGATCTATTGGCGCTTATTGGAGATCCAAACAGATATGTGGTTGCCAGGATCTTTAGGAACGACGGCTTACCCGCGGCTGCAGCCAGCACCTCAAGACTCTCAATGATTGCTGGAAAGTACGTCGGGAAGGATGACCCAGTATGCATTGTGAGGGCGCAGCGTGGTTTGCCTGCTGTCGGCGAAGTTCTAGAGCCTTTTGCTTTTCCTCATCTCGTTCCAGGTTGGATGCGTGGATCTCATCACGGTCCACTGATGCCTGTGAGCGCCTCTGAGTCGCAGAACAAATGTACGAGATTTGACGGGCCCCCAAGAGTTGTTGCATTGGGGTTCCAAGTATCAAACGCCGCACTCATAGGTCCCGCCGATCTCTTCGCCGATCCGGCATTTGATAATGCTAGGTCAAAAGTCAACGAGATAGCTGATTACTTGAGGCTTCACGGGCCGTTCATTCCCCATAGACTTGGCCCAGAAGAGATGGAATACACCACCCTCACCAGCGTCTTAGATAGACTAAAAGACAGGTTCAAGAAGATAGAATAACACGGGCAAGGACATATCAGTACTCTAGCGGTGGTTTAGCGTGAAGGCTAGATTGGCCATAAACGGCTTTGGGAGGATTGGCCGCAACTTTTTTCGAGCTTCACTTCGTGATTCCGAATTCCAAAACAATTTTGAAATAGTTGCCGTAAATGACGTGACAGACTCCAGGACATGAGCTCATCTGCTAAAGCATGATTCGGTACTCCGCAAGCTCGATGCAGAGATCAAAGCCGAAGAGAATTCGTTCGCTGTCAACGGGAAAAAAGTCGAGGTATTGACAGAAAAGAACCCCGCAAGCTTACCTTGGAAGAGAATGGACATTGACTATGTGTTTGAGGCGACAGGCTTATTTACGAATCGGGAAGACGCAGCCAAGCACATTGAAGCTGGAGCCCAGAAAGTCATTATTACAGCCCCCGCGAAAAAGCCTGACGTAACTATAGTTCTGGGCGTGAACCAAGAGAAGTACGATCCAAAGAAACACGATGTAGTCTCGATGGCCTCATGCACGACGAACTGCATCGCCCCCCTTGTAAAGGTTCTCAATGATAGCTTCGGTGTCGAGTACGGTCTAATGTCAACATGCCACGCGTATACAAACGACCAGCGACTGCTGGATCTCCCTCACAGAGATCTGCGGCGAGCCAGAGCAGCATGTCTCTCCATAATCCCTACTACCACTGGGGCGGCGAGGGCTGTGACCGAAGTGATTCCAGAGCTACAGGGGAGACTTGATGGCGTAGCCCTGAGGGTGCCTGTTCCAGATGGATCTATAGTGGATTTGGTAGCACAGCTTGGAAAAGACATCAGCACACAAGAGATCAATTTCGCTATGAAGGAAGCTGCCGAGACAACACTGCGAGGTATCCTAGAATACTCAGAGGAGCCCTTAGTCTCAGCAGACGTCGTGGGCAATCCACATTCCGCTGTGGTGGATGCGTTAAGTACAATGGTCATTGGTAAGCGTTTCGCCAAGGTATTTGCCTGGTATGATAATGAATGGGGTTTTTCGTGCAGACTTGTTGACCTTGTGAAGCTTGTGGCTGAGAAAGATCGCCAGAGCTGAGTTGGATCAGCGTAGATCATAGAGAACTTAGGACGCAGATTAGTCGCCCATTACGTTCTAATGCAAAACCTTTAGATCTTCTACTCCTTTCCAGACTTGATCA
>CAZVKZ010000007.1:13402-15698 GCA_964627775.1 uncultured Candidatus Bathyarchaeia archaeon
TTGGCGGCCCTTCTCACTCTGCTATGCATAATACTGCGACATCGTTGACGTTCGAGCCGGTAGGGCCCGTCACTATGAGTTCCCCAAGATCTGCGAAAAAAGTATGTGAGTCATTATTGGTTAGAGATTTCTTATGGTCAAGTCTTTTCTCGTGGGCTTTCATGACAGTCTTGCCGTCGACAATCGCCCCAGCTGCCTCTGTTGGGCCGTCTATCCCATCCGTACCTATGGAGCCTAGACATACGCCTTCCTTGCCATTAAGCCTGTTCGCCGCACTAAGTGCTACTTCCTGATTGCGTCCGCCCAGACCGTTTCCCACCACAGTGACAGTAGTCTCTCCTCCTACAATCACTGCGGCTGGTCGCTGGATCGGGTTTCCTGAGCTGATGATTTCACTGGCGATTGAGGCCAGGAACATTCCTGCTTCTCTCGCCTCGCCCTGCAGGTGTGATGTAAGGAACAGTGTGTTGAAACCAAGCTCATCGAGTTTGGCTTTGGCGGCCATACAAGCGCCACGATTGTTACCGATCACGACATTTTTCACATTACGGAAGGTTGGATCTTCCGGTTTGGGCGTCTCGGGTATGAGCCCCTTCTCACCCTTTTCGAGGACAACCCTCAGTGCTATTGGAGTCTGCTTCCATATTCGATATTTGTTAAGGATCTCTATCGCGTCGCCATAAGTTGTCGGATCAGGTGCAGTTGGACCGGACGCTATTGAGTCCAAAGGGTCTCCAACCACATCTGAAAGTATGAGGCTAAGGAGAGTGGCTGGCTGTACCTTCTTGGCGAGCCAACCTCCTTTGAACTCCGAAAGGTGTTTTCTAATAGTATTGATCTCGTTTATGGTTGCGCCACAACGTAGAAGTAGTTTTGTGACAGACTGTTTGTCTTCTAGGTCCACTCCCTCTCGTGGGAGAGCCATCATCGCTGAGCCTCCTCCTGAGATGAGACAGATTATCAGATCATCATCCCGCGAACTCTCAACTATTTCTAACATCCTCCTAGTTCCTCTCACACCTTTGGAATTTGGGATCGGATGTCCAGCCTCGTTCAGAGTTATTCTGTTTGTCCGGTACTTGCCAGATGTCCCGGTCAATACGTTAACGATTCCACTGGTTATTCGTTCCCCCAGAAGTTGCTCGAGGGCCTCAGCCATCGAGCCGCTTGCTTTTCCACCGCCGATGACAAATATGCGTTTGAATCTGCTTAGGTCGAATCTTTCTGCGTCTACGCGCATCCCTGAGTCTTTGATCTTGACGTGATCATATATCAGCTGGCGTGGGTTGGAGGCAAGTATAGCGGTTTCCAAAGCTGTTAGGACAGCCTGCCTGACTTTCAGGTCTGCAGGCGTCCTAGCGTTTTGAAGGAGAAGCTCCTTGTTCAGGACAGGATTCATCGGATTCTCCAGGTGAGGCTTGCCGTTCAAATGATTTTTGTTTGAGAGAGTGGCCGGACAGACTTCACTTCAGGATTGACTAACTGTGGTGGGTTTTCTCCTCTCAGGACCGCGATCAGGTTGTCCGCCGCGATCCTAGCCATGCCATACCTTGACTCCCTTGTCGCGCTGGCGATGTGAGGGGCAATCACCACGTTCTCAAGCTCCAATAGTGGGCTTTGGGGGTCTATAGGTTCGCTCTCGAAGACATCAAGCCCCGCTCCGGTGATCCACTTCTCTCGCAAGGCAACAGCCAATGCAGCCTCATCGACTACGGGACCTCTTGAAGTATTTATCAAGTGTGCACTCGGCTTCATTAGCCTAAGCTGGTCTTTGCTAATCAAATGATGAGTTTCAGGACCATAGGGCACGTGAACAGTTACGATGTCGGCCTGTCTGAGAACATCCTCAAACGTCAAATATTGGACTCCAAGATCTTTCTCTTTCTGTTGCTGCCTTATGATGTCCCAATATACCACTCTCATACGGAATCCCTTAGCCCTTTGTGCCACACTCGTGCCAATCCTTCCCAAACCGATAATCCCGAGAGTTCTTCCATAAACCTCTGATCCCAAGAACATCATGGGGCCCCAAGCTATCTTCCATCTGCGGTTACGAACATATCTATCAGCCTCTGCAACTCGCCTTGCTGTAGCCATAAGAAGCGCCCAGGCAAAATCGGCGGTAGCATCTGTCAAAACGCCGGGGGTGAATGTGACATAGATACCGCGCTTTGTGGCCTCTGCGACGTCTATGTGATTATATCCGACACTGATGGAACTGATTACCTTGAGTCTAGGGCCCGAAGCGATTATGTCTTTGTCGATCTTTTCTGTCAGTAAGCATAACAATCCATCC
>CAZVKZ010000007.1:15708-25482 GCA_964627775.1 uncultured Candidatus Bathyarchaeia archaeon
AATCCATCCTTGTCTTTCACACGGTCTTTCAACTCTTCCTTTGTGGGAGGACCCTCCTGGGGGTTGACTTCAATATCACAATGAGGTTTCAGAATATCTACTCCGATTTGCGGTATTTCTCGAGTGATGTAGACTTTGGCTTTAGTCAAATTGCTCTCGTCACCTTTGAGGGTCTGGCGTCAACTATCTATTTGTAAGATTATTAAGAGTAACCTTATGGCAACAAACTTACGCAGAAGCCGTTTCCCTGACTTCAGGTAGATTTATATTGGGTAGGAAAAATCACATCGAAAATCAGGTATAGAATGGTGTGTGAAGGATGTTAATTGCTGATGTTTGTGTTGGTTGCACCAAGTGTGTGCCTTACTGTCCTTCGGGGGCAATAGCACTCGGTAGGGATAAGAAAGCGCACATCGATCGCAACAAGTGCATTGAATGCTCGGTGTGCTTCAACAATGCTAACTGTCCCGTTAATGCCATACAACTAGAGGAGCTGAAGTGGCCACGATCCGTGAGGGAAGTCTTTGCAACGGTCTACAAAGAACACAAAGACACCAATGTCCCTGGAAGAGGAACTGAAGAGATGAAGACCAACGATGTAACTGGGAGATTTAGGTCTGGCGAGGTTGGATTCTCCGTGGATATGGGTCGTCCTGGTGTAGGCGTAGATCTTAAGGATGCGGAGAAGGTCTACATGGAATTGGCAAAGATCGGAGTTGAGTTTGAGCCGCTCAATCCATTGACCTTCCTTATGTCAGACAAGAAGAAGGGCAAGCTTCGCGATGATGTTCTCACCGAGAGGGTCCATTCATGCATACCAGAATTCAAGATCAAAGAGGAAAAATTTCCAGAGGTGCTGGATGCCCTGATGAAGGTAGCTAAGGAGATAAACTCAGTATTCAGCCTCGGATTATGCGTCAAAATCAACCCGGACGAGACGGTCCCAATAATGAAGTACCTCGATGAACACAAGATATACTATAGACCTGACGGAAAAACCAATATCGGAATAGGTAAACCGGCTGCAAAGTTCTGAGAGGTGAGAAAGAAATGACACACACTCTACATAGGTCTGGAACAGTCGAATCACTCTCAATAGACTATCCGATTCTCGTGATAGCAGCTCAGGGAATAAACAGCAAGGACTCTGCACCCAAATTCAGGAAGGCCCTCGAAATAACCCTGAAGCACAACCCCGTGAACTTCGGCGACATGAAGACAGGAAACTACTTCAGGAAAGGCCTCAAGACAGTTCTCAATAGCACAAAGATCAACTCAATAGTGCATGGGGTCTTCACAAACAGGAAGGACCTTGAAGAATGCTTGAAGGAACTACGTGATGCAGATCTTGGATTGTCTGTTGTCGTATCTGGCCTCTTCAGTGAAGTCTGGGGTTCGCTCAAGAAGGTCGGTTTGCAGCCCCACTCGCTTAACATATCCCTCGGAGTTTTCGGGAAGAAAGAGCTTCTGCCTGAACAAGGCGTGCTCGACATAACGACCATGTGTGGCCATCACTGTGTCTCACCGTTGCTCGTAAAGAAGATGATCAGCGACATAAAGAGAGACAAGACATGCGTCGAAGATGCTGCCCGCGAGCTGGCAAAACCATGTGTCTGTGGAGTATTCAACACCCTCAGAGCTGAGAGGCTCCTAGAGGAATTGCTGAGCAAATCCTAGTCGCCGGTGTCTGATTAACATGACAATGTTACTGATCCTTGCAGAGAGATGCACTGGCTGTCGAATGTGCGAACTCGCATGCCCGATGGCCCACGAAAGATCCTTCAACCCAGACAAGTCGCGAATCTGGGTTGAATTCCAAGGAATGCCAGAACTCTACTATCCCAACGCTTGCAGGTCATGCGGGAAGCCACCATGCGCGGATGCCTGCCCAACAACACCAAAGTCCATCTACCGAGACGAGAAAGTTGGCGGCGGCATGAAGATACTTGAAGATGTATGCATCAGATGCGGAAGATGCATCGAGGCTTGTCCATTCGCCGCCATAGATTGGCACCCGACAAAGAAGACGCCGCTTGTTTGTGATGTATGTGACGGTGATCCGGAATGCGTCAAGTACTGCTCACCTCAGGTGTTGCTAGCTGGTGGAAAAGCAACTTTGGCGTCAGAGAAGCGAAAAGACTTCGGAGCAGCCCAGATAGCGAAAATAAAGGAGAAATTCAAATAAGATTCTCGGAGGCCCGCTCTATGGGGAAGATAAAAATCAAGTTCTTCGCTCATCTGCGACAGGCGGCAGGAACCAATGAGATGGATATGGACATAGAAGAAGGAGAAACGGTTGTGGACCTGATCGAAAGACTTGGCGACAAGTTTGGACCAGACTTCACAGACAGGATCAAGGACCCCACTACCGGAATGTTAGCACCCTTCCTCATCATGGTGGGTCGAGAAGAGATAAGTACAGTAAGAGGAGATCTCAAGCACAAACTGAGTGATGGAGACATAGTATCGCTGTTAGAACCCGTTGGAGGAGGATAAAGAGATATGTGGGAATATGGCGGATACGCAGGAAAGTTCCTGCGCCTAGATATGACTAATAAGAAGTATTCAAGCGTCGCGCTCACAAAAGAGATGGCTAGACATTTTCTGGGCGGCAATGGCTTCGGAGCAAAGATCCTGTACGATGAGGTGAAACCTAGCATTGACCCCCTTGGTCCAGACAACAAGTTTGTCTTTGCGGCCGGCCCAATCCAGGGCACTATGGTTCCTACCGCTGGAAGATCTGGTGTATTCACAAAGTCACCGATAACAGGGTACTTCTTTGATGCTTACGGCGGAGGATCCTTTGGTCCAGAAATGAAGTATGCTGGATGGGATGCAATAATAGTCGAAGGACAGGCAAGAACACCAACCTATGTTACAGTATTTGATGATGTCGTGGAGTTCAAAGATGCGTCACACATCTGGGGAAAGGGTACCTTCGAGACTCAAGAGATCCTGAAGAAGGAGCTAGCGGAACCTAAAGTCCAGATAGCGTGTATAGGACCTGCTGGCGAGAAGCTAGTTCGAATTGCATGTACGATCTGGGGCGCTCGCGCTGCCGGTAGGGGTGGCAATGGTGCAGTCTTGGGATCAAAGAAATTGAAAGCTATTGCTGTCAGAGGCACGAACGACATAGAGGTCCCGGATATCGAGGAATTCCGCAAAGTCATTAGCGACCAATATGCCAGAATAAAAGCGAACCCAGGGACGGGAAAAGCGCTGCCAACTCTCGGTACTCCCGGCGTCACGACTACCAACAACCAGTTGGGCGTGCTGGGAACCAGAAACTGGCAGACAGAAGTCTTCGAAGAAGTTGAGAAGATCAGCGGGGAAGTCATGCGTTCAAGACTAGTAGTGAAAGACAAGGGGTGCATGGCATGCCCGATCTACTGTACAAAACTTACTCATGTCAAGACAGGTCCATATGCTGGGACCTTCGATGAGGGACCAGAATACGAGACCATCTTTGCCTTTGGATCAAACTGCGGTGTTGCCTCACTCGAGATGATCGCAAAAGCCGACAGAATGTCCGACGAACTTGGAGTAGACACAATATCTGCGGGAGCTGTCATATCCTTCGCAATGGAATGCTACGAGAAAGGCATACTCTCAAAAGAGCAAGTCGATGGACTGGACCTGCGCTTCGGGAACGAGACCGCGCTGCTCCAGCTCCTTGAGAAAATCGGTAAGCGTGAGGGCATAGGCGATCTCCTTGCTGAGGGCGCCGCGCGAGCTGCCAAGAAGATAGGAAAAGGTTCAGAGAAATACGCGGTCACAATAAAAGACCTAGAGAACGCGGGGCACTCGCCCAGAGGCATGAAAGGCTACTGCCTAGGAATGGCAACATCAACCAGAGGAGGAAGCCACCAAGACGGCCGACCAACAGCGGAACGCATAGGAAAATCAGATAGAAAAGTCCTTGAAGGGAAACCAGAATACGCTATGGGGACCCAGCGGGCCACGACCTTACAAGATTCAATGTGCGTCTGCAGGATGACTGAAGGAATCTACGGGCTAATGGAAGTCACAAACGAACACCTGAACATAATCAACGTCGTCACCGGAATGAACCTGAAGCTACCAGAACTAGTCGACATAGCAGACAGAATATGGAACATCGAGAGATCGTTCAACTGCCGTGAAGGACACCGCCGAGAACATGATGTGCAGGCAATTCGGTTCATGACCGAACCCATACCAGAAGGACCATCCAAAGGCATGTACTCTCCACGGGAAGAACTTGAAATGCTCAAAGACAAGTACTATGATCTGAGGGGATGGGACAAAAAGACTGGTATCCCGACCAAGGAAACACTACAGAGATTGAACCTTACGCAGCAGGCGAAAGACCTCTACAAGTAGGAGATGCGGGGAGTTCCCTATTCTCCTTTAGTTTTGTGACAGTATGCCGAGAGTTTTTCTGAGATTCTATACATTATTCCGGACGGTAGCGGGAACAGGGGAGCTAGCGCTGGACCTCCCTCCCGGAAGCACCGTCAAAGATGCGTTAGAGTCAGCATCCAGAAAGCTTGGAGAAGAATTCCAGACGCTCGTATGGGACAGAGACTCCGGCCAAGTTTTGCCATTCTTAGTCACATTCAGAGGAAAGGTAATTCCATCAACTACAAATGTTCTCGACAGCTCGATCCGCGAAGGAGATATCGTAACCCTAATGGATCCCGTAGGTGGAGGCCATTGAGCATCTACCGGCGCATAGCCAAGCGGCCGCACCAGTCCGCTCACCATACCTTGCGTTCGCCGCGCCCTCACAAGCGGCGGTCCCAGGTACGCTAGGCCTGATGTGGTCCAGTTGACCCCTTCCAAGGTGGCCTACATCAATCTCCTCAATATGGTCAGGAAGCATCCTTCATTTTCTCTGTCTGTTATTTTCTTCCTCTGTGCCCTAGCTGTTCGTTCGTTGAACTTTTCTTACCCGCCAACCCTCATGGTCGACGAGGAATATTATGTACCCGCCGCGAAGTCCCTTCTTGATATGGGTGGTGATCCCAATTACGTACATCCGCCGCTGGGGAAGCTTCTTATTGCTTCTGGAATAGCGCTATTTGGCTACAATGCCGTCGGATGGAGAATAGCAGGGGTCCTTGCCGGGAGCGTTATGGTCTCAGCAACTTATCTCTTTGGTCGAAAGGTCTTTGGCGAGTCGACCGCCATCGTATGTGCTTTTCTGCTCATAGTTGATCCGATGCAGAATTCAATGTCTCGAATAGCCATGCTCGACATCTTCCTTGCGTTGTTTGTGGTCTTGGGTTTCCTATGTGTAGCTTACGATCGGCTATCTCTTGCGGGTGTCTTTCTTGGATTGGCCTGCGGAGTGAAACTCTCTGGTGCGTTCGCAGCCGTCGGCGTCCTCGCCTACATAATATGCTCGGGAAAGGTTATCAAGCTAGCAAGGATTATTCCGATCGCCATTTTCACCTTTCTGTTGTCTCTGTTGCCCGTCATCAGCTCTGGCGAGAACTCTTTCACAACTAGTTTCTGGTTTGTCACTAATTGGCATCTGACCCTAGAAGCATCTCATCCATCAGCGTCCTCACCGATAGGGTGGCTAGTCAACAGTGTTCCTTTTCCCCTCTACGCTGCAAATGGATACAGCATATCCGCATCCGCAAACCCATTCATCTATCCGCTCTCTTTGCCCGTTACAGCCTTCCTCTTCTACCGCGCACTACGAAGCCGGTCTTTCGGTCCGCAAACGCTTCCCGCCTTCTGGTTTGTCTTTGTCTACGGCCTGTTCTTCGCTCTCCCCAGAAAGACGCAGTTCATATTCTATCTCACACCGATCGTCCCGTCCATATTGGTTTTGGCTTCCTACGGGATCGTCGCCGTCCTCGTCTATGTTTCAAAATAGCCTTTTATTCATGGAGGATGTCAGAGGATGAGCGAAATCGGTGGACCATAAATGTCAGTTACCCTCAACGAGTTTGAGAGACTGGATATTAGAGCGTGCAGAGTGCTGAGATCAGAGAGGATTCTAGGCAGAGAGAAGCTCTTCAGACTCACGCTTGATGTCGGTTCGTCAGAAGTCGAAGTCGTCGCTGGCGGTGGAGAGTTCTACCAACCGGAGTACTTTCTCGGAAAGAATCTTGTCATTCTCACAAATCTCAAGCCAAAGGTTATCGCAGGTACTGAGTCGAGAGGAATGCTACTGGCAGCTGACGATAAGGGCAAGCCTATATGGTTGACTGTTCCAGAAGATGTTCCCCCTGGCACAAAGATCCGCTGACCCATGGGTTATTGACGTGGTTTATGTCTATCTGGAGAGCTGGAACTTGACCTCCAAAATGAACCAGACTATCACGCTTCTTCTCCTGAGCTTGGTCACGGCCCAATCACTGAGTCAAGTCTCTGCGGCGAGTATACAGGTTGAGATTGCAGACCAGTCTGTCATGGTCAGAGTCGAGTCTCACCTATTCCAAAATATGACAAGACTGCCAGAATTGAACGTTGACATATCGGGAAGCGACCTATCAAACGCCCAGCTTGCGCTTGAGAGCGCGCTGCGAGCAAAGTCTGCGCTGAGTATCTCCTCTCTCTCAATGAGAATAGTCTCTCAAGGGGTTTGGTTTAACGTTACAGCGCAATTCGCAGTCGAAGGCACCTCCAAGTTTGAGAGAGATACAATCTCGACATATCTTGGCTGGTTGCCATTCAAGGTTACCACCGACCTCAAAGCAGGAAATCTTAGCTACAACCTCTTTGGCGCCAAGCACCTTCTCCCTGTCATCACAAGGATGGCCAATAGGACCGACATCAAGTACTTTTCACCTGCCTTCACGCCCGTAAACGTTCAGATGGCCAAGGAGATAGCTGGCAACGTTACAACGTTTGACCTTACCTTGGCCGCGAGTAACCTGAGCTCATGGCCCAGAAAATTCGACATTGGCTCCAGGAGCACTGTCTGGCATAACGACGTTGGCCAGACCTTGGATCTGAGGATCGAGATCCCGCAGGTAGCACAGAACCTTAGTCTCTATGCCGCCACAAGCACTCAAGCCAGAGTCTCGGTTCAGGGACACGGCAACGCTTCTGCCGACATGATTGTGGTTGAGACGGCGACTGGAAGGCAAGAGGTGACGATGCTGGGTACAGTCGCAGGTCTGGTTCTTCTAAGTGTTATAACGCGCCATTACGAACGCAGGGTCCTTAGGGTCCTGAGGAAGTAGAGTATCGGTCACTCGCGTTTGAGCTAGGTCGTCCGTATCGTGATTTATGTTCCAGTAGCCAACGGGTCGTGCAGTGCTTTCATCAGCAACCCGGGGCGGAATATCCGCATGAGGCCCTGCAGTCTTCCTTTCCTAGCCTGTTGGGGAAACACGCTCAATTATCATTCGATCTAGGAGTTTTGATTCGAATAGTGTTGGGAATTCCCTCTCAATGATAGGCCTGTACATCGCTACTTCCTCATTGCTCATGTATTGGAACTGATATGGGCCGATGTATGGCGACGGAGTACCCTCGCGCGTTATGAATTCTAGGTGCATCAGTGGGTCTCCCCTCTTGATTGTGATCGGTTGCCTGTCGTTGCTCAGATTCACGAGTTCCAGCGCCAGCCGCCCGACAAAGCCGCTGTGAACCTTCGCTGCGTTCAGGAATGATAGACCCATCCTACCGTATCGGCTCTTTGCGGTTAGGTGTGCGATCATATCTGGCGGCGTAAAGACGATCTCGTGGGAGATAAGGTTCTTGTGTTCCATGTAGTGAAGTACCGTCTCGTCCCTGACTGTGAGTATGTATCCATCGCCGTCCAGTAGGTTGTGATCAAAGGGATACACGAGTTTTAGTTTCTCAATCATTTCCAGTAGCTTGCTCTTTCCTATGACGCACATTGTGTTTACCTCAATATTCGCCTGACTAGCTGGAACTTAGTTCTTCATCTTAATCAAGTATTGGCTTGACTTCAAAGAAGACTCGTTTACTCACGTTTATGGCTCGGTAATCTGCCAAGAACTTGAGTCTAAGGTTTACTTCAGAGCCAGACTTGACGGTGAAAGGGTAAGATATTACTGTGAATCTCGGCCGGGTGTCCACTTGGAGGGTCGTGCCGTTCACAACCGCTGTTGTGTTTGAGAACCTGATCATTATGCTATTGTATTGTCCTACGGGCACGGTGGGGGTCACGACTATGGTTTTGGGCTTGTTCGAGGGGTTGACGAGGTCTATGCTGTCAGTCTTGAAGATTATCGGTAGCCAGCCGGAATCGTTTTCTTGATTTGCAGCGTGTATGCGTATCTCGGAGAAGGATACATATAGATTCGTAACACCTTTGATCTCGACGAGTCTCGGTCCTTCTCCAGGAATGTCGGTCTGTATTAGCGATTGTTCATATTCTGCGTGGAGCCTGATGGCCCCTGTGGCTGTGGTTGGGTACAGTATTATAGCAATGACGAGAATCAACAGAAATGCGGAGAGTACTTGTCTTGGACTCAAACTTCTCTCCTCAACCTTGCCATCGAGACGATCACCTTTTCTGAGCAAACATACCCTCTGAAAGTTGTTTCGGTCAATGCCTGTAAGTCTGGTGTAGTACTAGCTATTTCACCGGCCAATTCCAGTCTACCTGGCCTTGTCTGCAAGTTCTTATCCTGGGGTTCTATTTATTGGATTTATCTCCACTATGAAAAGCTTATGTGGCGATGGACGGCATCCACAGAGGCATTTTTCAGCGATTTCCGCATCTGGTGAGAAAATGCGAGATAGAGAAGATGAGAGGAGAGTTGGTAAAGTAAATGGTAAATAAAATACTAACCAAAATTACCGTGGTCAGGAAGAAGAATAGAAATGGAAAAGCAGTATATCGATCCCCTCGCATCTACTTGTCTACGAAACTGACAGACGACTCAAGCTTTCCCTTCAAAGAGGGACAGCCCATTCTGGCAAGGATAGTTGGCGAAAAGCTAGTAATGGAGAAGGTTAAAAGGATAAGAGGTAGAGGCTGACTGCTAAGTCTTATAGAGATTGTAGACATGAACTAAGTGAGCGACATGGTATGGTGAACGTTAGAGTCTACGTAACTCATGTATCGGGTGAGAGGTTGTGGGGTGTAGAGAACCCACTCCCTGCTCAAGTGCAGATGGCCATAAACGTTAACCTACTCGGATTCGAGAGAAAATCCCCTGGGATGGTGGAGGCCCCCTTTGTCTTCACTGTATCATTTACGCCGTCGGTTGCTCAGATCAGCGTAAAAGGTACTGCTCAGATGACGGCCGAAGTGGTCGAACTCGATCGAATAATGGAGGACTTCAGGGGTCAGAAACCTCCTCCAGGCACAGTAGTGCAAGCGGTCTCGAGTATCGCTATAGCCGAAGCAATAGTAGTTGCAAAGACCATAGGAGTTCCCCCTCCTATCCCGCCGTTCCCGCTCCCTTCAGAACAGGCTAAGCCAAAAGTCGACACTAGGTATACGACCTGAGGGTCCAATTTTCCGAAGGAACGCCAGAGAATCCAATTTTTTGGATATCATTGGATGAAATAAGAAAAGCCACTGGATGTGCGAGCTTACTATCCGTTACCTAGGATCTTTTTTTGGATGAGGGGGCTAGTTTTGCGATCAGAAACCATAGTCCCGATTGACGTTTTCTCAGAGCAAGGGTTACCTCAAAACCCTAAAGCATTCCGCCACCACATTGGAAACGTGACTTCCACTCCAGAAACCAGACTTCAATGGCACCTAATCTTGATTTAGATTCATTGCAACCTTGATTGCATCATGTTTAGATATCTGCAAAATCGTATATGCAATCTACATTGCAAAAC
>CAZVKZ010000008.1:0-21982 GCA_964627775.1 uncultured Candidatus Bathyarchaeia archaeon
TCGCGCCTACGATGGATACACAACATCTCTACCTCTTGACTACATAATGAACAAGAACATCATTATGGCATATAAGATGAATAATGTTACGCTTCCACAAGAACGGGGCTATCCGTTTCAACTGGTGGCGGAAAGTAAGTGGGGATACAAATGGATAAAGTGGATCACCGAAATCGAATTATCCAGCAACGCAGATTATAGAGGATACTGGGAAAGCAGAGGGTATTCCAACACGGCTGATCTTGACAAGGGCTTCTTTGAAGAGTGACCACATGACCTTTCAAAGCCTAATCAGGCGAGTAATACATTGGTCATTCACCATCGTTACATTGGTGACGCTGATTACTGGATTGGGTATAACTGAGTTCAGAACGATTGAATTTCTGACTTTCGGAGTATTGACGAAGCCACTTTCCTTCAAAATTCATACAAACCTAATTGTGCTCTTTGTGATCCTGCTGATTTTGCACATCTATTTCTCAATGAGAAAGAGGTAAACGGGGTAAGGTGTTCCTTCACCCTGTCCGGCTGCAGTGACTTGATACTGTAATTCACCAAGTCTGTATTTACGTATGAATGGATAGAGATTCCAATAGGTATGGGCAAGCTTGCAGAATTGAGGATGGTCGAGTGGTTCTATCTTGTCAGTCCAGAAGCTCTGGCTGTCAAAGCTAGGATAACGGTGTAGGTCAGATTTAGAGTATACCGGTAGATTACTCCAGGCGTTAACGCAAGGGGGAGCCCCTGTAGAATGAAAATGCCATAGGTAACAGCGATGATGGTCGTCAAGAGGGAAACGAGGTAGATATTACCCTTCCTTACTATCAGGAAAGCGGCGGGGATGAGGCCCCACATCGCACCACCAAAACACGTGTTTTGAACTGATTGCTGTGTGGGCGATGGCGGAGCTAATCCGACTAATTGAGGTACGCCAATGATGCCCAGCAAATAGCCTACTAGAACGACACCCAATGCTCCCAGAAAACCCCCCGAGAAGGGCACAGCCACTCTAACAACTAGATTAGAAAGTCTTCCCAAATCCGGCACCAAACCGGTCTCGCTTTCTATTAGCTAACGCCGGCCAGCCCAATATATGCATTGTCGAGAAATCATCTCTTATGGAGTCAGGCGATCTCATTTAGTAACAGTTTAGAGCCACTTCACCATGAAGTTGAGCTAAGAGAGAACATGCAGCCTGCAAGCCTCTCAGGAGAGTTCAAAAGGAAGGTTGCCGCCGCATTCATGAAGAATAGAAAGATTCTTGAGGAGTTAAACCCGGCTGCATTAGAGTCCTTCGCCTCAGAACTCCTTGAGATGATCCGGAAAGAGAAGGAAGAAAATGGATCCTCTCATGACCTCGAAGTTCTCGATGGTAGCATGAGACATCTGAAGCGTGACGCAGCCTCGTTCGCCGCTAGCCAACCCGGAACCGATGACTATGACTTCGCAAGGAACGACTGCAATAGCTTAGTCGAGTCTACGAAGAAGTGGCTGAAACTGGAAGGGCTGATCTGAGAAGACAGTTCAGCTAGACCGCAAGCATTAATGCCAATCTGTACAATTGCTCGTCTATTGGTTTATTTGTTGCAGTTGCATATTCCAGATCTACCGGAACTATCTGCCCTGCCTGAATTCCCGTCATATCTTTCTTCTTGCCATCAAGCAAGAATCTAATGCTTGCCGCACCCATCTTGCACGCAATAAGCCGACTATAAGCAGTAGGCGATCCGCCTCGCTGCACATGCCCTAATCTGACGAGCCTGACCTCGAATCCTGTCTTCTCTCCTATAGCCTCTGTAACATCCATACAGTTCCCAGCTCCCTCAGCCATCACTATTATCCCCGATTTCTTTCCTATGTCGTAACTCTCCTCGAGTTTTTGACATACCACTTCGGTATCGTATTTCACTTCAGGTATTAGAATCACTTCAGCTCCTGCTCCTATGCCAACCTCTAGCGCTATGAAACCTCTGTTGTGACCCATCACCTCTATTACGAAGACTCTCTCATGAGAGGTTGCGGTGTCCCTAATCTTGTCGATAGCCTCCAACGCGGTATTCACCGCCGTGTCAAAGCCTATTGTTGTATCTGTTCCAACAAGATCGTTGTCTATGGTTGCGGGTATGCCTACAGTCGGTATGCCACTTGATCTGTAGAGGTCACAGGCTGCTCTGAAGGAGCCGTCGCCTCCTATGACTATCAAACCATCAACACCATTCTTCCTCAAGACATAAGTTGCCTTTGAAATGCCATCCTCGGACTTCATCGCTTCAGCTCGGGATGTCTTAAGAAAGGTGCCCCCACGGTGAATCATACCGCCAACCGCCCTACTATCCAGAGGAACGAACTCATCAGCCAGAAGACCTGCATACCCCCTCGTAAAGCCTATGACCTTCAAGTTTTCCGCTACTGCCGTTCTGACCGCGGCTCTTATCGCCGCGTTCATACCAGGAGCGTCTCCACCAGTGGTGGCTATCGCGATGAGCTTCATGACCATCTTGCACCAATCCTCTCGAGGAATAGTGTCTTAGCGTTTTCCCTGAGAATCTGCCTAGCTAGTGTGATCGCTTCTTCAATTTTGAGGTCGCCTTCCTCAACCTTCTTTATGAGTACGCGAGCAACATTATCTCTCGCGATCACTGAGTGGCCATAGGTTCCCTCGACGAAAACGTAGTCTCCGCCAAAACCAAGTATCTTGTTGGCCGGGACGGTGTCGAGCCATTCTGAGATCGCCTCTCTTGCAGCGTGGGGGGACATTATGTGCAGCCATGCCAGATCGAGGTAGACGTTTGGAAAGGTCTTTGCAAGGGCGGTGGATTCTCCAATGTATGGGTATCCACCGTGGAAGAGATCGAACTTCACATGTTTGTATTCCATGAAGAGGTTAGTCAGATTCAAGGGATTGGTATTTGAGAGAAGGTTCTCGTTTCCCTCGTGATATCCTGTGTGAATCTGAACTGGTATGGAGTACTCTCCAGCAAGCTGGATGACCTTGTGAACCATGAAGTCATGCAGCGGCTTCGCCTCGTCAAGGGATAGATCTTCTGGGACGGTCATCCTGACACCTTCAAGCTCCATCCTGTCAAAAGTTGTCTGGGAAAAGATTTGGTTGAAGACCTCATCAGCCTCAGCGAAGGTTGCCTTCTCGAACCTTATGGGGCGCCTGTAGCCGAGCCAGAGCTTGACCGCTGCGATCTTCTGGGAGAGTTCTCGAAATTCCATCTCCAGATTCTTAACCAAGTCTGTTAGGGTGTGTATGGTTGTGCCTCGTCTGCAGGCTATGCCCTCTATGTCGCTCCTGTCTTGAATGAGCGTAAAGTCTTGGAAGCGATGAACTGGTATGAAGAACTCCTTGTCAACCTCAAGGAGCTTGGTGACGGGCGGAGTGTTCCAGTATGCATAGGTTTCAGGTTTCAGAAGCGTGTCCTGAAGGGATATGTCGATTGCCGCTCGATCCTTTAGGACCCATTTGTAGAGTCCCTTCTTGTTCGCTTCCTTCATACGTTTGCTTATCTGCTGGTATGTTCGCTCGTTGATCTCTTCTCCGTAGAGGTCCCTAGATGCGATCTTCAGTGCTTTCGCGTACGCTGTGTTTTGTATGTTCTCCCAAAAGGGAAAGAAGGTCTTCCACCTATCTTCGAGTGGTTTCCTTGGGTCAAGAATGGTCTGGTAGTCCCGGTAGCTTAATCCTGAGGAGATTAGGTCGGAGGAAGCATACTGGAGGAAGAAGACTGACAGGGCGTCCACTTCCGTTTTGAGCCTATTTTCCTCTCTCTGCAGATGTTCGTGTGTATCTATCAGCCTTACCTCATTGACTGCCTTCCTAATCTGCTCGACTTCCCTACTTCTATCATACAATACTTCTCAACTTCCGGTACAGCCTGTACCACATTGAATCTACTCTGCAGTATATGAAGAGCCAACCCTCCTAAGTCTTAATCGGTGGAGGCCACACCGGTTCAAAACGTCTAGAGACGTAATATTCATGTGAACTAACGAGTTAGGCGCTATGAAAGTTCAAAGTAACGAAGGAAAAGACCGCAATCAAGAGATCTATTTCGCTTGTGAGTGGTAGGCACCGGTTCTAGTCTCTTTTTTATGTCATCAGTTGTACTAATGCAGTCTTGCGCCATATGCCCATCATCTGGTATGAAATTGGTAACGAAATGGGCTTAATTTTGGGGATTTCCTAAATAGTGTTCGCTGACAATCTATCAATTGGAGGAATTTGGCAAGTGAGAGAAAGAAACAGTACATGGGTTATCCTGCTGGTAATACTGCTCGTAGTGCTATTTGCTTGGCCTCTCATGCTTATGGGAGGATGGCTTATGGGCCCCAGTATGATGGGACCAGGGATGATGGGTCCAGGCATGATGGGCTCGCGAGGATATGGCTACGGCTTTGGCTGGCTCGGAGCGCTTTTTCAAATGTTGTTCTTCCTAGTCTTCCTCGGCTTGATAGTTTTCGGCATCTATTATCTTGTGGGTGGAGGCAGGTCAGCACGCAGCAGGTCTATCGAGGCCCTCAAAGAGCGATATGCCAAGGGTGAGATAACGAAAGAGGAGTATGAGCGAATAAAGCAGGAACTCTCAAAGGAGGACTAGTAACCTGCAAAGAAGACAACTGCTTGGCTTAGCTCTGATACTGGTAGGAATCATAGGTCTAAGCGTGGTCTCAGCGGTACAGTTCGCACCCATAAGCTACCTAAGTCCAGCGTCTACAGGCTTTCCCACAACTGCGCCCTACGCTCCAAGATCATATAGAACTCCAACATCTATCCCAAGAAATATCGATGAAGCAACTGAGCTCGCGAAGGCGTACGTTGCCTCTCTTGGCTACCCTGACTTGGCCGTAAAGGAGATAATGGAATTCCAGTACAACTACTACTTCATCGCTTACGAAAAGAGTACCGGGATCGGTGCCTTCGAAGGAGTGATCGAGAAAGGGCTAGGCCTCAGCGGCATGGCTGGAATGATGGGAATAGTGCACCCAGAGCAGGGCCCCAATATGATGTGGAACACAAAGTATGGGCACATGGCCGGTCGGGGCCCGATGGGTGGTAGGCATCGGGGTTTCCAACCTTATGGGAGTGCGCCTACCGCTGATATGCCGGTAACAGAGAATCAAGCTAAGCAGATAGCCCAAGACTATCTGGACGTCTATCTTCCAGGCTCCTCGACAGAGGATCCTGACACCTTCTACGGCTACTACACGATACATGTTCTCAAGGATGGCAAGGCATACGGGATGTTGAGCGTCAACGGCTATACTCGGCAGGTATGGTACCACACATGGCACGGAGCCTTCGTACAGATGAAGGAGTTCGATTGATAAGGAGCAAATTCATCAGATAAGAAGTGGTAACAGCCCATGAACAATGTCAATATGGAAGAAATGCGAAAATTCGTCGAGGCTGTCAAGAAGGATCCGAAGCAAGCATTGAAGGAGAAAAATGTCATGGGGGAATGGGTATTTCAGGAGGGAAAGCCTCAGTTTGTCGCTGATCTTCCATTCAAGAATGGCAAGGTTTCTTTGAGCTGTGAGTTTCCCCCGTTCTCTGGGGGCTGGGGGAATAGTCCAGACCCTCTACAATACTGCCTCTACGGCTTGGCTGCCTGTTTTGCGACAACATTCATAGCAACAGCGACAAGCGAAAATGTTGATTTGAAATCCTTGAGGGTTACCGCAGAGAATAGAGTTGACCTGAGAAAACAACTCGGACTTTCGAAGGAGCCTATAATACAAAGGGTAGGCTTGAAGGTTCACGTGGAGGCCGATGCTCCCCAAGCCACAATCGGGAGATTACTGAAGCTTGCTGAGGAGCGCTGTCCGGGTACAGAATGCGTTACGCGAAGCATTCCACTCACTATCGAACGCGTGTGATCAGTAGCTTCCTAGAATCTACCACCAAAGCTGTGGACTGATCAGGTTCGAAACCTTAGCATGTGCTCCTGACCTCCACATATTATCATTTGATTAAGGATGAAAAGAGATATTGGAGAGATTTCGGTGAATATGTTATCGGGGAGGGCGCCGCTGGTACTGCCATGCTTGAAGGAGGCATCCAGATGAGTTATATTGCAAATATGTGCTCGCGTTGTAGGAGACAAGGGCATAGGCTCGATGCTGTTATAGTGAAGACTCGATCGGATGCTCACTATTTGAGATACTGTATATGTTGTGGAGCAAAGCTGCCACCCAAGAGCGGTTCAAGAATGTCAGCCAGATCTCGACTTGCCCAAGAGTTGAGAAAGAAGTCTTCCCGTAAGTCAAAAAGCAAGAAATAGCTCTCTGCATGGGTCATGGGCTGGAACGTAATCTGCAGGCTGAGCATGTTCTGTAATAATCACGACAATTGTCATCAGTATTCAGAATGCAAGCAATTAACTGAGCAATCCCAGCGGTTCCCCGACAAAAGATAACATCTTTTAACGGATCCTCTCAGCGTAGATCAGATTGACTAATGCATGTATGCGGATGGATGACCATGGACTCCAGTAGCGTCATTAACGTGACATCAGTCAACTGGAAAAAGGATGTTCTTGAGGCCAAAGTGCCAGTTGTGGTTGAATTTTACACACCAACCTGTCCCTACTGCCGGCAGCTCACGCCGATATTCCAGAGGCTCGCTGGTGAGTACAATGGGAAGATGGTCTTTGCGATGGTCGACGCGTCAGCGCAGAGCGATATCGCTTCAGGGTATGGAGTGATGGGTGTTCCCACTTTGAAATTCTTCTGCGCTGGAAGGCCGATATACGAGATCGTAGGGTCGAGGTCGGATGGGGAACTTAGAGAGGAATTTGGAAAAGTCCTCAGCATTCATCAGAGATGTGTGTTCCAAAGCTCTCCAATATACGCTTGATCAACATTTCACGATGGAACGGACTCATCTGATTCCGGATACCTGAAAACCGATATGAACCGTCATAGTTAAGGGACCTATCATGAGAAGAATATTAGTGACGGGAGCATTTGGCCAGATAGGCTCTGAACTTGTGCCCGCGCTCCGCAAACGCTACGGCAACGACAATATCATAGCCGCTGGTCACAGGACCAAGCCCAGTCCGGAACTACGTGATTCCGGCCCTTACACTTTCGTAGATGCAACCGATCGCGATGCTGTAGACAAAACAGTGGAAGAGTACGATGTCGGCACTATCTACCATTTGGCCGCTATTCTATCTGCGGCCGGAGAGGAGAAGCCGCAGCTAGCTTGGAATGTCAACATCAACGGCCTGTACAATATTCTTGAAGCCGCCAGAGAGCATGAGATGGAACAGGTTTTCCATCCCAGTTCCATTGCTGTATTCGGGCCGAAGACTCCAAGGATCAAGACACCGCAGGATACAATTCTCGACCCTATATCGATGTATGGCGCCACAAAGGTTGCTGGTGAAGTTCTCGGTGACTACTATTTCAGGCGCTACGGACTAGATGTGCGAGGGATTCGGTTTCCCGGGATAATAAGCAGTGAGGCCTTACCAGGTGGTGGAACGACCGATTATGCCGTGGCCATTTTCTACGAGGCCATCAGAAAAAAGACGTACACCTGTTTTGTCAGGCATGACACAGTCCTTCCCATGGTTTACATGCCTGATGCAATCAATGCTGCGATGCGGTTAATGGAGGTTCCCATCTCGCGGCTGAGACATCATTCCAACTTCAATCTGGCAGCAATGAGTTTCTCAGCCGAAGAGCTGGCTGCAGAGATCAAGAAACACATACCAGAGTTCATATGTGAATATGAACCTGATCCAGTCCGGCAGAGAATCGCCGACTCATGGCCCATGTCCCTGAATGATGATGTTGCTCGAGAGGAATGGGACTGGAAGCCCAGTTATGATCTGGCCCGCATGACGACTGACATGATAGAGAAGCTGAGAAAGAGACATAGTGAGGGCAGACTTTATCAAAAGAGCTGATACCACAGAACCCTGCGGCTATAGTGACGCGGGCTTTCAATCGTTGATATTTGGTTATGCCGGTAGTCACTTCTGTGAACTGTCGTTGTGGCTGTCGATTCACTTCAGAAGTAATTGCTCTTTATCCTTTCATGCAGGTTCTTGATGGTCTCACCGAGTCTTCCATCGCCTCTGGCTGTAGCATCATCAATTGTCTTTCTGACGTTTTCCTCGAGTTCGGGTAAATCTTTTGATTTCTCAACAAGAGAAATGTATAGATCTTGGGGCTTCGTTGCCTCCAGATAACCAACATAATGGTGAAGGAAGAGATGTACGTCTTGCTTCAGATTGGGGGAGACATTCAAGTTGAACCACTTGGAAGTTTAGGCAAAATTTGCTGAATAAGTAGTGATTAAGGATTGTGGTGCTATTGAATGTTGGTCGAGATCGTAGCTTTCGAGGTGGACGTGCCTATCCTTTAGAACCGATTCATCCTGTAGGATATTCCAATTGTACTTTTGATCCTAGATAGTCTAGCGGTGCTCAGTCGTCTGTGTTGACTTCCAGATCAGATATACCCCAAGCAGCAGGATCACTATGAATAGACCATCGAACATGAGGATCAGCCCGAGATTTGCATGAGGAACTCCGCCATACCCCCACCAACTCATCATGCTTGGCCCCATCATGCCTCCAAACCCACGACGGCCTAATGCCGGGCAGCCCCATCCACCAAAGATAGCAGACGAGTAAATCGGAAAGAACAGAACCAAACCGAATAGGCTGATTATAACTAAGACTATTCCAACAACAGCTTTTTCATTCATATTCTATGCACTTGAGAGACTAGAATTCCTGAAAAGATATAAAGAATTTCCAAATTTAACCCCAATTTTATCCCAAAATATCCTTACAGAATCACGGGAGGTTATGCCGCTTATCAGGGAAATACTAAGCTGTAGGCACCTTGTAGATTAAACAAGTGTCGACCGTCATCTACTTTGTGACTATGTTCAAGAATATTAGCAGAGCTATCAGTTCAAAGCTGCTTGATACTATGTTGTATGTTATAGCCTCTGGAGGGTAAGCGATGCCTGAGAGGGCGATAACAGGTAGGGAGAAGATCACTTGGACAAGGAGGATCGAAGAGAATAGCAGAAGCCCAAGTGTGAATTTTGATCTGACCTCCTTGTAGCTCTGGACAAAATGGTACATAATAATCGCAACTAAGATCGCATTGACTAAAGTAATCGCACCTACTACTGCCAGAAGCATCTCCGACATTAAGATCTCCCATCCATTAGCCCTAATATGATCTCTACCGCCCTATCTTTGTTTTTCCGAATCTCTTGAGGATCTCCTCAAACTTGCTGTAATTGCTTTCCAACTCGGGCGAAAGGAAAAAAGTAGCGGCGTACTTGCCGCCAACTTTAACCAAGAGCCGGTTCTCCTCAAGTAGTTCAACATGATGTCGAATAGTCTTGTAATCAAGTCCTAGAGACTCAGCAAGTTGGCTTGCGTTGCTTGGATGTCTCTTAAGGTGTGAGATTATTCTTGCCCTTGTTGGCCCACCCCTGGTTGCAGCAATAATCCACCACAACAACCTTTCGAAGGCTTCAAGTCGAATCGCCGTGACTCTGCACCTCTAGACTATGGCTTTAGCTAGTCTCACTTACTGTCGCCTATTCTAGATCTCCTTGAGAAACCACTCTGATCTTTGATGCCCATTTCATCTGGAAGAGGTACCGGATCATCTCAACATAATGGGAAGGACAGGGTCAGGAGCATTATTTGGCTGGCAGAACTTGGCGGCCACGAAGATCAAAAGCTATTGTTTCGCCCTTGATAAGTTTCACTCTTCCTCGGCATACTCTCTCCCTATTTTGATGCCCCATGAGGCCCACATGGCACCGAGGATCGCTATGCCAAGTAAAAAAGTTATGATGATCAGCGCGATGTTCTGAATCGTGCTGAAGTATTGCCAGAGGAAGACGACTTGGATAATCGCGTAGATCAGCCATGCGAATACGATAACTATGGAGGCTGCTACTCTTGAGCCGAGACCTTCAGGCATCTTCTTCTTTTCCTTGCTCATGATGGTATGGTCATCCTTAGCTGATTTAGCTTTTTTCATATCAATCTGGAATTGCGATACGGATTTAGTCTACTTAAGACGGAGGGGATGTCGATATCAATCGGTTTAACTATCATTGTGATCCAGACTGGAGCCGTGTGGAATATGCAGATACCTGAGTCTCTCTCATGGATACTTAATCCCTATGTTCTCGTTCCACTACTGGTGTGGTCTGTGGCGACTAAGGGTCTGGCGCTGTGGTATTCAGCTCGTGCGTCCCAGAAGGTGTGGTTTGTGGCGCTTCTGGTCATCAATACGATTGGGATACTTGAAATAATCTATCTTACCATATTCAGGAAGAAGTCCAAGTGAAAACTAGACCGTCTTAAGAGAAATTCTTGGTCGAGTTTCTCACTCAGACTTTTTTCTTGGGATTAATTTCTATTAGACAAACTGGGCAGTATCCCTCTCCCCAATCTCGCGGGCAGACATGGCCACACTCTGGACAACACACGCATTTCTCAGCCAGATTCTTGCAGACCGGGCATTCACTGCTCAATACCTTTCACTTTAGGTTTTCATAATAATGTCAGTGGCTTCCTGTAGGCTCAGTTCTCTCTCTACACGTTGAGCCATATCTCTCAGTCTGACAACGCCCTTTTCAATCTCCTTTTGACCGACGAGAATGGCGTAGGGTATTCCTGTTGAATCTACGTATTCCAGTTGTTTCTTTAACGTACGCTTCTTCAGGTCAAAGTCGACAGAGATTCCGTTTCTTCTGAGAGTGAGAGCGATCTTCCAAGATTCTCTTCGGAAGGCGTCGTTTACTGCCGCAACGAATACCTCAGGAATCCTCCTGAGTCTTGGGAAGAGCTTTGATCTTTCCATTGAGAGGATCATCCGCTCGATTCCTCCTGCAACACCTGTAGCCGGCATATCTCTCTTCCCGTAGATTCTACAGAGACCATCATATCTCCCCCCTGCAAAGATCGCGCCGATATCCTCACCTCCCCTATCATAGGCCTCAAAGACTATGCCGTCGTAGTAGCCTATGCCTCTGACTATGCTGAAGTCAAAGATGCAGCGGTCTGTTCTCTTGAAGGCATCCAGGACTTCTGTGAGTCTAATCAGTTCCTCAAGACCCTGCTGACCGACACCTCCCACTATCTTTGGTGTCTCTGAAAGAACTCTATCTGGCCTACCCTTCAGACCGGCAAACTCCATTATCTGGTGTATGAGGTCATGGCCCAGGCCGATTGCATTGAATTCATTGATTACTTGTTCCTTGGGCAGTTTTCTCGTCTTATCCATTACTCTAATTGTTGCTTCGATTCTATCTCTTGATTCGAGGCCTCTTGATCTAAGAAACCCCTCAGTCAATCTTCGGTTGCTTATTCTTACCTCATAGTCTCTAAACCCAAGATTCTCAAGTACATCCATGCCAAGACATATGATCTCAGCGTCAGCCTCCTGCTCTGCTGAACCGTAGATCTCCGCATCCCACTGGTAGAAGTGTCTGTATCGGGCGAACTGCGGTTCATCATATCTCCACATCTCAGATATGGCGCAGAGCTTGATAGGTTCTGGGAGCCCAAGCCTGTTGGCAACCATTCTAGTCATTCCGACGGTGAGGTCAAACCGTAGCCCGAGCCTTCTCCCCGCCTTGTCCTCGAACCAGTAGATCTCATTCCTAATATCAGGCCCAGATTTCGCCTCCAATGTGGTGAGGTGCTCGATCGCTGTGGGCTCGACAATCTGGAAACTGTACAACCCCATGGTCTGTAAGATCTTCTCGTACATCCAGTGGCGCTTCGCCATCTCGTCAGAATCGATGTCACGCATGCCTCTGGGAAGTGTGAATGGGGTTTGGTCAGCAGACAATTCCATCACCTGCCCTGACTATTCCATAGGCGGGTCAGTCTGGAGCCTCCTAAACTCCATCTCTCCGATGGAGTAGTATACAAGATCAGTCCTCCTGTCTATCACGGCAAGTATGAGCTCCTTCTTCTGTTTGGCTGCGTACCTTATCAGAGCTGTAAGCTCTTGGAGGTTCGCCTCCTTGCCCTCGTAGACTATGGAGACTAAGCGTCTCTCTGCTCCCTTGCCGTGAATCTCAAAGTCAACCTTCTCTGAACCACGGACTATGTACCCCCTATCTCTCAGATCCCTGTAGACCAGATACCTTATCCAGATCTCTTGTTTGCCCATCGAGAATCTGGCAACGAGATCGTGAAGTGAAAGAGGGTTGCCACTGTCCTTGTCTGCTACCTTTATTCGAGCCTTCTCCACAAGGAAGAAGGATTCGTAGGGTGAGAGTTCAAGCCTTTCACCTCGGAGAGTTCCAAACCCTCTGTCAAGAAGCTCCATGAGCCTGTCAGCTTCTGGGATGTAGACCTTACCGTTCCTGTAGAAAGCCTCTAAGATCTCCAGCAAACTCCCGCACCATTAGATGTTCAAATGGAGAGAGATATCCTATTTAGACTGAGTTATAGATGTTCTTGAACACACGATCTCAGTCGACGACTAGTGTCATCTAGGGTGGCTTGAGTGGAAGACTTCTTTGAGCTGAGAACGGTCAAATGGAAGAACGGGGCCGTCTGGATGATAGACCAGACTAAGGTTCCTGAGAGGCTGACCTATATGAAATGCCGCACGCCAAGAGAAGTTGCTGAGGCTATCAGGAATATGGTTGTCCGGGGCGCACCTGCTATAGGAGTTGCAGCTGCAATGGGACTCGCACTGGCCGCCCATAGAAGCAGAGCAAAGACGAAAGAGAGGCTTCTCGAGGAATTGGAGTCAGCCGCGGAGAAACTGGTGGCCACAAGGCCAACCGCAGTGAATCTCATGTGGGGGCTCTCAAAGATACTTGAGAGCGCAAGAGGCCTGTCAGGCGATATTAAAACTGTGAAGAAGGCCCTCATCGACAAAGCGATTGAGATGACTGATGATGATGTTCAGGCCAATCTGAGAATCGGCGAGTATGGTGCATCCCTGATCGCTGACGGAGACACTGTCCTAACTCACTGCAATGCAGGCGCGCTCGCGACCGTTGGCTACGGAACGGCTCTAGCTCCCATCAGGACTGCAATAAGGCAGGGCAAACACGTCAAGGTACTGGCTGACGAGACAAGGCCAAGGCTCCAGGGTGCCAGATTGACTGCTTTTGAGCTTTCCAGAGACCGCATACCTGTCATGGTGATCACAGATGGGATGGCGGGGTATGTCATGGCCAAGGGGCTGGTTCAGAAGATCATCGTCGGGGCCGACAGGATCGTCGGGGACGGGGTCTTCAACAAGATTGGAACCTATACTCTGGCCATCGCCGCGCGATATCACAGGATACCTTTCTATGTTGCTGCACCAATGTCAACCTTCGATCCAGTCAACTCAAGTGACGCTGTCAAGATTGAGGAGAGAAGCTCTAGAGAGGTTACGCACATATCAGACGTGCGCGTAGTTCCCAAGAATGTAGAGGTTATGAATCCGGCGTTTGACTTTACACCTTTGAGTCTTGTTGACGCAATAATCACTGACAAGGGAGTTCTGAATCAGCCCAACCGTGATAGTGTTCTGAGGTTCGCAAAGACCGGTGTTATGTAGTCTTTTCAGCCCGTCCTCATTTTTTGCGGTACTTCATATGCAACCTCAATCGGACAGTTGGTTGTCTCTTCTATCTTGTCTTTCCATTCTCGGCCGATCGAGATCAAGGAGTAGATTCCTACGACCTCCGCTTTTGCTTTGCGTACGATGTTGATCAGGGCTCTCTGCGTCTCGCCGCTGTCTATGACATCATCCACGATCAGTACACAGTCGCCCTTCCTGAACATGTTGCGCGGAACGTAGAAGCTCATCATCATCGCAGATTTTGATGGAATGTATACCTCCTCTATGAACTCTCCAACACCCACCTCTCTGGCCTTCTTGGCTATTACAAGAGGGACGCTTATTCTTTGGGCGAGCAAGGTTGCAAGAGGGATCCCGTCAGTCTCTGGGGCAAGCACCTTCGTGATCCTTTGTCCGGCAAACTTATTCACAACTTGCTGGACAGCACGTTCAAGAAGCATAGTGTCGGAGATGACCTTGGTGTTGTCGAAGTACCCCAGGTCATCGAACCTTATTCGACGCTGGATCTCAGACTCCAGACGCATCACACTATCCAGTTTGCTATTGATGTCTTGGGCTCTTTCTATTGTGGGGAGAACATGACCCTTGACGTATCTGCTAAGGACTGTCTCAGGAAGACCGATCAACTGCGAGAGTTCACGATAGGTGTAGTATTCCTTGGCAAGGTTGAGGAGCTCCGTGACCATCAACTTATACTTGAGGTCAGTGATCCTCGAACCCGCCAACAAGAAAACCTCATTTCTTTACATTCGCATGTAAAGTGTATAACACTTTCTATGCTTCTTTTGATGAGTTTGTAGTCTGTAGCTTTCGCTTACTCCTCACTATTCCAGAACTCTCCTGATATCTTCCACCGTATGGACTCTCTGATCTGGTGGAGAGCTGAATCAGTGTCAACTGCAGAAAAGGCTCACCGAGTCCTATTCTCAAAGGGTCTCCACCAGAATTGAGAAGGGAAACTGTCAATTGGCCCTTGAAACCTGGGTCCACCACTGCCAAGCTTGCGAAGAGGCCCTCCCTCGCGAACGATGACTTGAGATGCAGAATCCCCAGAAGATTTGCAGCCAGCTCTATCCTCTCAAGTGTGGCGAGTAGTTCCTGTTCGCCACGACTAAGGGTGATCTCTTTAGAGGATCGAAGATCGTAACCGGCAGGAGTAATGTTAGATTCCTCGAATGGTTCTATGCAGATCTCACCATTTCTGATGAGTTCTCTGAGGTTTGCGTCAGATAGAGCCATGTCTCTTCACTGAAGAGAACTCGCAGATGGTGCCTCATCCCCCTTAAATCTTTCTAACCATCGAAGTCAATCTGTTGATTAACTGGGTAACTCAACAGAGCCGAGATCTCAGCCGCCGAGTGTAACGTGATGAATGGTTGGAAGATTAAAGAACCACAGAAGAGATCTAATGTTGGGCCCGTAGTCTAGTCAGGATTAAGATGCTGGCCTTCGATCTGAAAAGGGAGAGAGCCGGAGATCGTGGGTTCGAATCCCACCGGGCCCGCCAAGATCAATTGAACTCGACTGAAAGATCTTCATGATCCGGCACGGGCTCTCACTGTCCTTGCTGAAACTGTTTACACAGCACGTGTCATAGTGCTCGCTTGAAGGCCATAGTGGCTATCCCGACCATGATCACCGTGAAGACTGCTAAGAAAGCAAAGTCCCCAGCTACCGCAGCAAAATTTCCTCCCTTATACATGAGTAAACGAAGAGCGTGAACAGCGTAGGCTTCGGGGTTGACGACTGTAATGTCACGCATCCAGTCGGGAAATCCTTCAGGGGGATATATTGCGCCGCTTGTGAAGTAGAGGACTAGGTTGATCGGGAATGCTGTAAACTGGTAAACTTCAGGTGCAGGAGCTCTGACCGCGAAGGCGGTCATCATTGATATCAACCCCAGACTGGTGAGCAAGATCGTGATAAGCATTAGTAGAAAACCGATCGCATCCGTCATTGGCCTAACACCAGCAATAGTAATCGCCAGGAACAACATAGTTAGCGACGAGAACATCGCCTTTACGACACCAGCCAAGAGAACTCCGACAACAATCTCGTATTGTCTGAGCGGCGTCACAAGATATCCTTCTATGACACCACGTTGTTTGTCAATAAGGATAGATATGCCTCCACCGATCATCGAGGCTATGAAGACAGCTTGGATAATGGAGCCGGGCGCCATGAACTCGATGTACTCGACCTTCCGATAGTAGTTCCTTGAGTCAATATTGAGTCTCGGCGAGATCATTTCTATCTGGTTTGAAAGTTGCTGAGCCGAGTTCAAGATATAGCTTGAGACGGCGGAAGTGCTCAAGGCGTCGGTATTGTCCAAGTAAAGGGTGACAAAGACCTTGTTTCCGCCAAGTAGGGCACTATCGAATCCGTTTGGGATGTAAAGTATGGCCCTGACTCTTCCCTGTTGAAGCAGGTGTTGAGCTGTATCCAGATCAGAAACCTCAACCAATCGCACTATATCTTCTTTGCCTACGATGTCCAGTAACGCTGAGGAATATTGGCCTTCACTATATTGAACAACGGCTGTTGGCACATGTGTCATGGAACCACCGAAGGAATTGCCCAAAAGAAGCAGCATCAGAAAAGGAGCTAGAAGTGCTGCCCCCATTACGAAGGGTTGCTTGAAGAATTTCCGGAGGTCTCTCTCACAAACCCATAATGCGCCCCTCAACGCCGCATCCCCTCCCACACACTCACAAATTTCTTGCGATGAATGATTGTATCTTCACGTATGCTTCTTCCGGTGAACTGCAGAAATACGTCATCGAGAGTTGGCTCACGTAGGGTTATTGTGTGGATCTTGCCTCCATTCGAATCCGCAATTTCAACAATCTTTGGCACCGCCTCGGTACCTCTGCTCACTAGGATTGTGAGAATGTTGTCGCGTCTCTTTACTTCAAGAGCGAAATCAGCATTCTTCAGAGCCTCAAGTGCCGCCTCTGGTAGCATCGAGAATTCAGCCTCAACTACGTCTCCTCCCATGGCTTTTCTTTTCAGCTCTATGGGTGTGCCCAGTGCTACTACTTTGCCATAGTCAACGATAGCGACTCTGCCGCACAGGTTTTCTGCCTCGTCTAGGTAGTGTGTGGTGACTACGAGCGTAATCTCTTCTTCCTTGTGGATCTCCCTCAAATACTCCCAGACTGCGTTGCGAGCTTGAGGGTCAAGGCCTGTAGTGGGTTCGTCTAGAAACAGGATCCTGGGTCGATGAATGAGTGATCTGACGAGTTCAAGTCGCCTCTTCATGCCACCGGAATAGCTTCCGACAGTAAAGTCGCCTCTATCTTTCAAACCTGCAACATCAAGCAATTCTTTGATCCTTTCGTGTCTGACATCCTTCGGAACTCCGTAGTACTTTGCGTAGAGCTCCATATTCTCCACGGCGGTAAGCTCCACATCGAGCGTCATGGCCTGTGTAACTGTGCCTACGCTCTTGCGGACTTCAGCGGGATTCCGAAGTATGTCGTAGCCTGCGACTCTCGCGGTTCCCTCCGTAGGTTGAAGTACTGTTGTCAACATGCGAATGAGGGTCGTCTTCCCAGAGCCGTTAGGTCCGATCAACCCAAAGATCTCGCCCAACTCTACTTCTAGGTTAACTCGGTTGACCGCACACAGGTCGCCAAAGCATTTAGTTAGGTTATCGGTCTTTACAGCTGAGTCCAAGACAGAGTCAGTCCCTACAATACTTTGATGATCGCTCAAGATAAGTGCAGTCAAGGCTAAGCTACCACCGGCCCAGTGTTGATGCAGGGGTCCAACTGCTCTGTATGCCGAGATAGATGGTGATCTTCGTTCGTGCTGATCTCTCAGACTTCTCAGGAACATTGGAGGCTGGTCCACAGGCGAAAGATACCAGGGTAGCGATACCGTGTGGGCTTAGAGAGTCGAAGGGGTTGATGAGCGGTCAGTTTGGGCTTGACTGTGGTAGAACAGAAATTTTCACAATTGATCGCTATCTAGAGCTTGTATTGATGCTGTGTAGGCAATTTTCGGAGAGCCGGCTGGTCCTTGGCATAACTCAAACCGATCAAGGCTATTTACGTCTGAGTTTCGTCTGGGAAATTACGGTTACTATGGCCTAGCATGATAGGCATCTGGCAGAGTACTAGTAGCGCTTAATGTCCTTTGCAGATGATGTGCATCATAACCTAGGGGCGAGATTATGTTGGATGCAGCCTCCAGAAGCATAGTCTCATATTTGGCAACATCGTAGCCTGAGTTTTCATTCACGAATTCTCTTGCGAGGACGCGTCTCTCAGGGATGGGGTTATCTTCATCGACAATAAGGAAAGTTACGGTTTCTCCAGGATTTACTGTGAGGCCTTCTCTTGACAGTTGTTTTGCAGCTATAGATTGGAGAGCATTCTGTTTATATTCTGAAGTGGGCCTCGAAATTTGCTTTTGAACCATCAAATCTAGCGGGTCAGCCTTCATTTCTCTTAAGATCCTAAGATACTCTCTGATTACTGGAATAACGCTCGGAACTAGTCTGGAGAGTTCTTTTGAGTTGTTGGCTTCTGCAAGCCTAGATATGATGTCGCGTTGGCATCTCTTTATGAAGACTGGCACGTCATTTCTTCTAACCTCAATCCCTCTGCATTTGATCCTGCCATCGGTGAATGCCCCGTAGTATTTGTTGAGGGCGGGAAGCTTGGGTCTAACCTTTGACGGTAAGAATATGATCCATCGGTATTTGCCCTCGAAAGATATTGGTAAATCGAATTTGCATCGAATCCTATCTGCAAGCTCTAGGTAGTCGGTCTCCTTGGAATTCTTTTTCGTGATCCAGACAGAATCAACTATTGCATGAATAAGGCTGAAACCCATCATCTCCACAGTCTGCACTGTCTTTTGAAGTACCTCTCGTGCGAATGCGCATGTGGCGATGTGGGCGTCTATATTTCCATATCTTGCATTCTTGAAGCCGAGGTATCCGAATGAACATACCAGTATCCACTTGAGGGCTGCCTGCCGCTTCTCATAGAGAGTCTTCAGCGAAGGGTTTCTGTTTTCTTTCACCATATTTTTGTACAGCAGTCTCTTCTGGAGGAGTTCTTCAAGTGATATGGGGGTTATGCCTCGTCTCTTCTCGCAGATGTTGTATCCTAACTCTGGAACTCTGTTTCGGGATTGTGGACAGCATCTGCATCTAACCGTCTCGCCGCTTAGATTAAACTTGTACATCAAGGTCGGATAGAGAGATGAAAAGTCCAACTCTCCAACATCATCATAGACGCCTGGATGCGGTGAATAGTATAGTCCGCCTCTGTCAGCAAGAACAAGCTCTTCAGCGGTCTTCAACTCTTCTGGAAGAGCCTTGAACCATGGAATCAGGATACTTCTCCTGAAGGCATGATATAGTTGGATGGAGGTCATGCAGGTTCCTATTGTTGAGTCAATGCATCGTTGAATGGGAACACGACAAGTTCTGGAGACCTCGATAATGCCTTCAAGTCCACAATCATTGTACAGAAAGGCTTGTTCCCTGTCTATGTGTATTCTTCCGTAGAGGCGGACTGGGGTGGGCCGATAGTAGACCCTGCCATAACTTAGATACTCTTTTCCTTTTTCGCTTGAAACCTTAAGTGGAGATTTCTCGCGCCCAAGAGTCAATTGATCAGAGATTCCGAGTTTCTGCACACGTACAGCTAGATATGGAAGCAGAAAGTGATTTCCGTTTTGAGTGTAAACTATGTCCGGATCGATCTCCCCCAGAAGTCTTACTAGTTCTAGAAGATCATCTTCTTCGTCAGAATCTAGTATGAAAAGTTCTCTCTGGCTTGCAATACGGATCTCTTTCAGTGGATCCTTGAAGCTCGGAATCACACTCTTAGAGTTGATCGAGATATCTAGATCTATGCAGTTCAGCCTCGGAATCTCATAGTCTATTTTGCTGCTGTCGTCTAGGATTTGCCACTTGATAGAGTCATGATTCAGTTCAGCCTCAACATGGGCCATAGGAAAGATGTCTTTTTCATAGAGGTAGATCTGCTCTGCCGGAATATCCACGTTGAATAGTCTAAATTTTCTCGATGATAGAGTTATGCGGCGTGCAAGCTTGAGCGCCTGATGGATTGTCGCTACAGGGACTCTGAGAACCTGTGACTTCGAGTAGTCTTCTATGTTCAGTTGCTTCTCTTCGAAAGATAAACCGTCGATGTTGATTTGTTTCGCAAGCTCTATAAGATCTTTTGGTTCACCTGCAACATAAAAGGCAGAACTCCAGTCATCTTCAAGCCTTCTTACGGTTCCGTCTCTGGATTTTATCCAGACAACCATTCTTCCATCTTTAGGATAGAGGTCAAGGATCCAGCCTTGAATTCTTGAGCTGCTCAACAGCCTTCTGGACTCTCTCGATGGTGTTCCTCAACTCCTTCAGCTCCTTTGTGTGAGCAAAAAGGGCTGAGAGGAACATCCCCTCAACCACTGAAGGAGAAGCTACAGCACCAGCCTCAGAGGCGTAGCTTCTGATCTTATTTATGAGGTCTTCAAATAAGGGGCGGTCTTCTCTCCTTAACATCTTGGCGAATCTCATCCAGACGTTCGAGATCTCCTGCTCGATGGCCATCCGGTAAGAAGGGATTGTTCTGCCCATGCTAAGTAGCCTCTAGAAAATCTTCAAGCCCTATTTTTGCTGCCGCTGATATCTCTAGTCTAGAGAGAGTGGCTGAGGGGTGCTTCACGAGGATTATCCTTGTCACAGAACCTCTCACAGTGACGTTTGCAACTATGTTACATTTACGCCATAGAAGGTTCTCTAGCCGTCTCATCCTATGCGTGGTCTTCTGTCTGGAGTTGATTATCAGGGCTATCGCATTCTCGGACTTCACTATGGTTGTTAGATTTACGAGGGCTCTGCAGAACTGTTCCCTACCAATATCCTCCTCTAGGTCGTCGTCACAGTACAATGAAGGAAAATCTGAGACCACAACCAGCTTGCTACCGGTATCTCCAAGCGTTCTCTTCAGTTTAGACTCGATGAAGTTTGTCATCTGGAAGCAGGTGAAAGCCCTGGAGAGCATTATGTTTTGCAGAACCACCGTTTTTTCCAATCTATTCTGTCTGGAGATCTTCGCAAGGTTAGATGGGTTGAAACCGCATCCACCGTCAAGAAAGATCGCCTTTGAACCCACTCCCCCCTCGTTGCTTGGGAGTTGTGCTCTTATGCAGAGGGCCTCGGCGAGATGTGAGCACATTTCAGAACCATAGAGATAAACAACCTGCCTAGGTTTGAATCCTTGAAACAAGCTGTCGAGGGGTTCATCTCCAAAATAGAGCCTCGAAGAGATATCCCTTAGACTCACGGGTGCAAAGTGGATGGGTAGACTGATTGTTCCAACGTTGCTATGCATATTTCAGGATCTCCTTTGGCCTAACCTTATCGGCATTGCAGTCTTCATGCGATGCCGATCTAGTTCCGGTCTCGCATTGTTCACTGCAAATCTACTGCCGAATTCTATTTGAATAAGAGAGCTGGCCAAAACTAGGGGTCTTACCGATCTAGGGCTTGAAACGCCAAGCTAAGAAAGGACAGTCGCTTCTCGAATCGCCTATTTGAATCTACACGAGGCGGCGCACACTATAGAAAACTGCTTGAGACTATATGGTGTGCGCTCTATGGAAATTTAGAGAGTAGTCTTGAGGGCAAAAACCTTTCAGAATCTGCAGAGAAAACATGGAAGCAGACTACCATAATCAGGTTAGTTTCTATTCTTGTTCTCTTTCCTATTTAGTCCCTTTATTCTCTATTCTTGAATGATGTCGTCCACTCTTCCTCGATCAGGCAATGACTAGTGATCACATAGTCCGTTTTAGCAGAATGGTGGCGATGGGCAGCAAGATGAGACTGCTCACCAAGAGGACCAGAAGATCACCTGATATTGCCTCCAGCCCTCGGCCGAGATAGATGACGCGTCTTAATGCCTCGTTGCCATAAGTCCAAGGTAACGCACGTGCCATAGCGCGCCCTCCTGATGCAAGCAGCTCCGGTGAGCCGAAGGCTCCAGTAAGTTGGAAGAGGGGGAAGGTCAACGCGATCTCAAGAATGGTCAAAGTTGAGGAGCTGCGAATCCTTGAGGAGATCGTCAACCCCACAGACAACGTAAAGATCGCTATCAATGATGTTATCACGTAGATGAGGAATATGTTTCCTCGAATCTCCAAGCCAGTATACACGAAGATGATGAGCACGAGCGTGGTTCGTATCGCGTTGATCGCAACTGTTCCTATCATCTTCCCTGAATATACAGAGATAATGCTCATTGGAGTGAGTATCAACCTTGGAAAGGTGCCTCTCTCACGCTCTCTGGTAACGGCGTTTACAGCGTCATCAAAGGCGCCCAGAATCGTGATCATGCCCAGCATCCCC
>CAZVKZ010000009.1:0-14749 GCA_964627775.1 uncultured Candidatus Bathyarchaeia archaeon
CATCCTTCGTGACAACTGAGTTCGCCCCTATCTTAACTTGGTCTCCTACGGTTATGGGGCCAAGGACTTTTGCTCCGGCACCTATCACGACATCGTCTCCAACTGTTGGGTGGCGCTTCTCACCACGCGCCCCTCCTGTACCTCCTAGCGTCGCCCCCTGGTACATAGTGACGTTATCTCCTATCTTTGAGGTCTCGCCTATGACCACACCCGCGCCGTGGTCAATGAAGAACTCTCTACCAATCTCTGCGCCCGGGTGAATATCTATCCCCGTAAGCTGCCGACCGATGAGATTGAGGTATCTTGGGATGTATGGAAGCCCAAGCTTCCAGAAGAAGTGCGCGATCCTATGAAGGAGCATCGCTTGGATTCCGGGATAGTCAAGAACCTCCATAAGTGAGCCTGCAGCTGGATCCTTCTTGAACGCAGCCTCAATATCAGATCCCAAATACTCCACTATCTTCTCCAATTCGCCCTTGAGCCATTCAGGATCTATCGCTGGCTTTGCGAATCGGAGGCCGCCCAAGCAACGTATGCAAAGGGTTCCATTTTCTGCGAACCCTCCACACTTGAGGCATATCAGTTCACTAGGCTTCGATTCACGTGGGGCCATCTGTTCCACCTCAATCTGAGTCTCGGCCTTCCCAGCCTTGGCTATGTTATCCTGACTTGGCCGAGTGTCGTCTTCGATTTCTGGCTCCATCAGCCGGTCTCTCTATAACGGCGTTATGTCAGTTATCATCTGCAACTCCGCATACTTAAACCATTTGCGCTCATTAACTGTGGAACTCGGCACCTTCAATTATCTCCAGTACCCTCAACCCATCATGAACTGACGGACTAGGACTTTTCCCCTTCCTTATGCACTCAATGAAATAGCTGAGCTCACGTTGAAGGGGCATGTGCCAATCGACAGGAACCTCAACATTGTTCATGTAGAGTCTCCAACGATTTTTCTCAAAGTACGCAAAGACGCTATCATGAGGGTATGTTAGAACCCATCTCCTGATCTTTGGGCCCAAACAATCCGATATCACTATTGCCTCGACATCTCCAAACTTTGCCTCTACCTGACTGAGGTAGAATCCCTCCTTCGAAGTCACGGTCACGCTTTCGGGTTCACCAAGATACCATCTCAACAGGTCAAGGTCGTGAACTGCAAGATCCTTCAGCACACCTGTCTGTTTCGCCACAAGCGTTGGCGAGCCTGACCTCTGGCAGAAGATTCTTCCCTGCCCTTGAAGCTGACCAATAATCGACTGAAGTCTGACAAATACGGGATTGAATCTCTCGATGAATCCAACCGTCGCAACCTGGTTGCTGTGTGAGTCCGCAACCCTAACTAGCTCTCTTGCCTCCGAGGTATTCGTGGACATCGGCTTCTCAACAAGGACGTGTTTAGATGAGTCGAGGGCGGTGATAGCGACCGCGGCGAGGCTGTGAGCCGGAACAACTATGTCTGCAGCATCAGCAATGTCAAGCAATGAAGTGAGAGAGCTGTGGAAGATCCGGCCCCTATAGGCTGGATCATAGACCCCCACAACCTCTGCTCCTGGAATATTCTTCCAGCTCTCATGGTGTCTCTTGCCCCAGCTCCCGTACCCTATGAGCGCGATCTTGATATTCTCCAAGGCATTCAGAACCTCCGATTTCTTTCAAAAGCTGAAACGAATTGGATTGCCCGCTCGCCCAAGATCTCATCATCAACCCCGAGCCTGAGTACGCCATCTCCTATGAGCTTGAAGCTGCACATAGCCACAACCTTTCCTTTGACTCCCTGAAGGTATGATTCTCTTTCATTCCATTCTCTGAGACAGAAGACTTTTCCAACATGTTCTTCTTCGAGCAGTAGAGACGAGAAGCCTTCAAAGATTATCGCGTCGATATTCTCCGCCATGGAGTTGTACTCATTCAGGTCCATGTGTCCCTCCTCCTTGAATAATACAGCCCTTTCACAATCAGAGACTGTCGAGACGATCTTGGCTCCGGCCTTCCAGTGTCTCCATGTATCTGTGCCTTCTCTATCGAGAGTAAATCCCTTCTCGCTCACGTGTTTGATCGTCATGACAGATAGATGCTGGCTCGAGAGAGCCTTCACAATTACCTCGACAGCTGTTGTTTTACCCGAAGCTTTTCCACCAACAACAGCAAGAACAGGAATTACGGGCTCAAACATGAGATATCGACTTCAACCTGACACATCGAACTAGGAGCAATCTTGTTGGAAGCCGCCTGGAACGAATCCTCTTAGCATTAGGTCTTGTTTGATCTCTCCTGAGCTTGGTGGGGCCGAAGGGACTATCATGGCTTTAGGCCATTTTGAACCCTCGACTTCCGCCATGGATTATGCCTACGGGTTTCTTCCCGCGCTCCTGAAGCTCTTCATTCCTTCAGAGGTCAGCAAACCCATATTCAGGTCTCTTCTGGAGCCCTTGGCGGTCGAACGCCAATGTAACCTGTAGGTTCGACTGTCGTCATCCCTGACTAGAATCCGCAAAGGAATGCTGGCTGCATGATCCATCTACGGCCCCTGTTGGGATGATCGACCCCAATCACATGAGAACACGTAATTTAATTAAAACTTTGCCGAACAGCCGAGCACGTGATCACAAGGTCAGGAAAGACTTATTGCAGCGGTAAAATCAATACTGGCGGCAAGACGGTCTGAGCCGAAAGTGGTCAAGCTGACAGCGATATCAGAGGAAAAACTCCTATCCAAAATAGGCCTCTTCTTCAATCCCAAGTCCGTAGCGGTAGTGGGAGCATCTAGGCATCTCAACAAGGCCGGCAATGTGATATTCTCTAATTTCGCGGAAAACAAACGTCGGGGCGTTTTCAGGGGTGAGCTTTATCCAATAAATCCGAACGAAGACAGCGTCTTGGGCTTCAGGTGCTACTCATCTCTGAGGAAGGTTCCAGGAGATATAGAATGCATAGTCATAGTTGTACCCAGCAAGTTTGTTCCGGAAGTGATGGTTGATGCGGGTGAGAAGGGCGTCAGTGCAGCAGTCATTATCTCAGCCGGATTTGGCGAGATCGGGAATCACCAATTAGAAGAACAGGTCAAACGAATAGCAGAGGAGTCTGGAATCAGAGTACTTGGACCGAACTGCCTAGGAGTCTTCGACTCATACACTGGCGTTGACACACTATTTCTCCCCGAAACAAAAGTACTGGACACTGGAGAAGTAATGGTTGCAACCCCGCGTCCGATGCAGGGAAATATGGCGATGGTCAGTCAAAGCGGGGCTTTCGGCGCAGCTGCGCTTGACTACTTGACTGGTAGACAGATGGGAATAAGCAAGTTCGTCAGTTTTGGAAACAAAAGCGACGTAGGGGAAGCAGAGATGCTCTACTATCTTGGTCAAGATGAGAAGACGAGAGCCATCCTTCTCTATGTGGAAAGTATAGAGAAAGGAAGAGACTTCATGGATGTAGCTAAAGAAGTGACCAAGAGTAAACCCATAGTCGCCTTGAAGTCTGGCAGAACAAAGGCCGGAGCTAGGGCAGCGGCTTCACATACAGGTGCTATGAGTGGAACGAGCGCAATATATGACGCAGCATTCTCTCAGGTCGGGGTGGTCAAATCCTATAATATGGTGCAGTTCTTCAACGTGGGGAAGGCTCTTGCTTTCCAGCCTCCAGCCAAAGGCAGGAATATTGCAATTTTGACTGATGCTGGGGGTCCGGGTGTTATGGCAGCGGATGAATGTGAGTTTCGCGGCATTAATGTCAAGATATTCACAGATGAGACGATCAACAAGCTCGAAAAGCTGAAGGAAAAAGGAATGATACCACCATTTTCGCAAGTCAGGAATCCTATCGACCTAACCGGCTCAGCTACCTCTGAGATGTTTGAGAAAGCCATGGACATAATCACGGCAGATGAGGAGATACATGGAGTAATCGCCATTGGAATACATCATCTCCCTGCTATCCATGAGGACTTTGTGGATCGGGTCTGGCAAGTATCAAGCAAGACGACTAAGCCAATCGTAGCCTGCGACATCGGGGAGACAGAAATGGCCCTGCATATACGCTCCAAATTCGAGAAACTAGGTATCCCAGCCTATCCTGCGCCTGAAGACACAGCCCAAGCTATGGCCGCCCTTATCTCCTATGGCGAATACCTCCAGAACAGTAGACACTTCGACGGTTACTTGGAGAAGTTCCTGGCAAGTAAGGAAAAGAAACTCACTGTTGGTAGGTAAACTATTGTCTCTTGTAGACTAGGTCCTGCTCCCTGACCTTTCCCTGAACTTTGAGTCCAACAGATTGGCCCGATTCAGCAATCTCAACATTATTGTGTTCTATCTGCATAGAATCAACCTTCTGTTCAAGGTCAGTAGTTGCACCCTTGATCATGATCGTATCGCCGACTCGCAGCCGATCCTTCAAAGCGACGACGGCGACTCCGATCTTCGAGTAGTAATGGGTGATTCTCCCTATCTCAACCAAGCCTTCCATCAGATCATCACAACAAGAGAATTGTTGCATATGCTTCTAAGACTTTCTGATTCTTCGGTTAGAATTGAGAACTGGTTCAGGAGATTACTCGAACCCGTGGGGTGAGATATGCGCCATTCTTTTATCATACTTGAAGCGGAGTATGAAGATGCACTTCCAATATATGCCCAAACTGAGCCTAGAGATTGATTGTTATGTCTGTCTTACGCGAGAATGAGACTCGAGTCCTGTTAGCCCTCCAGGAGGCTGGGCGAAAGTTAAGCCTTCCGGAAATAATCGATAGAACGGGCCTGCAGGATGCAGCTATCATGCGTGCTGTCCTAGCCCTTTCAGAAAGAGGCTTGGTTAGAATCCATGAGAAACCAGTACTTCTTGTTCGGCTTAACCAAGAGGGCACATCATATGCACAGCTCGGCCTGCCCGAATCAAGACTCGCAAAAGCAGTTATCTCTTTAGGAGGGGAAGCCAGTGTCGACACAGCAATTTCCAGGGCCCGCATAGCAGAAGAGGCTGTACCAATAGTTCTGGGATGGGTCAGCAGAAAACACTTGGGCGAGATCCATCGACGTGGAGGACTGGTATACCTTAGAAGTAGTAGGCCAATCGGACCTGACCCTGACGAAGAGGCTCTGCGACTAATACATGAGAAAGGTGAAGTCAAGTTTGAAGAACTTGACCATCGAGTCAGGGAATCAATATCTCGACTCAGGAGTCGGAACTTACTTGAGACTTTTCAGAAGGTCGACCGAGACGTAGAACTGACCTCTCACTTAAGTTCGCAAGATCTGCTTAAAAGTCTAGATACCCAGGCAGTCAAGGCCGTCACAGCATTGACCTCAGACATGATAACAAGCGGGGAGTGGAGAAATCTCCGGTTGAGAGAATATGATATAGTTGCATCACCGCCATCGATCTACCCCGGAAAGAAGAACGCCTATGTGGAATTCATGGAGGAGGCGAGAAGAACCCTTCTCGCCATGGGATTCACCGAGCACGAGGGGCCCCTCGTCGAGATGGAGTTCTGGAACTTCGACGTTCTATTCCAAGCCCAGGACCATCCTGCCAGAGAGATACATGACAGTTACATACTGAAGAACCCGACTTCGGGGCGCCTCCAAGATGAGACGCTTGTTGAGCGGGTAAAGCGAACCCACGAGAATGGCTGGAAAACAGGTTCAACAGGCTGGGGGTACAAGTGGAGCCGAGGAACTGCTGAGAGGCTAATTCTGAGAACTCAAACCACAGCGGTCTCCATGAGATACCTTGCGTCGCACAAGACGCCGCCGATAAAGATGTTCTGCCTATCAAAGGTCTTCCGACCCGACTTCCTGGACGCAAAGCATTCCATGGAATTCACACAACTTGAAGGCATAGTTGGAGACAAAGGAATCAATCTACGCCACTTACTTGGCTTCCTTGAGAGGTTCGCATCCATAATGAACCTTGGCAAAGTCCGATTCAAACCTGGATACTTCCCGTTCACTGAGCCTAGTGTCGAGTCCTTTGTCAAACACCCCTCACTCGGATGGATTGAATTTGTCGGCGCCGGCATGTTTCGGCCTGAAGTGCTCAAGCCTCTCGGCATAGATTTCCCGGTAATAGCTTGGGGCATGGGCTTCGATAGGCTCGCTATGATCGCTCTTGGGATTGATGACATAAGAGATCTTCACTCGAGAAGGCTCGAATTGCTCAGAGACAAACCGATCAAGTGGTGAGAAGATGCCAACATTACAGATTGGTTACAGAGACCTGTGCAGACTTGTAAGAAGAGAGTTTCCACTTGACACCCTAGAGGAGAAGCTCTTCCTAATGAAATGCGAAGTGGAAAGTGTGTCCGGAGACGATCTCTTCTTGGAGGTCACCTCAGACAGGCCAGACCTTCTGTGCACAGAAGGGATCGCCAGAGAACTAAGAGGCCTAATTGGCGTAGAAACGGGCTTGGCAAAATATCAAGTTGCCAAAGGGGACCTACGCATCAGAGTCGACAGGTCCATCAAGAATATCAGGTCATACATCGCAGGCGCGGTCGTTAGAGGACTTGAGCTCACAGATGATTCGGTCAGACAGATAATGCAACTCCAGGAGAAGCTCCACTTAACCTACTGTAGAAACAGATCAAAGGTGTCTATTGGAATTCATGATGCCGATAATGTGACGCACAAACTCGCCTATGCTGGTGTTGAACCAGATAAGATCCGGTTCACGCCACTTGACGGGGACAGAGAGATGAATGGGTATGAGATATTGGAATCGACGCCAAAAGGCAAAGAATATGGCTGGATCATTAAGCACTTTCCACGCTACCCCCTCCTTTATGACTCAGAAGGTAAAGTCCTCTCCATGCCTCCGATAATAAACGGAGTAGTCACCCAGGTAACGCCCGAAACGTCCAATCTCATATTGGATGTGACAGGAACAGACCTCAAACTCGTCAATTTCGTCAACAACATTATAGTGTCAAACCTAGCAGAGCGGGGTGGGAAGATAGAGTCCGCTAGAATAATATACGGCAACCAAGAGATCCAATCACCTGATCTTCGTCCCTCTGCTAAACAGCTAAGCCTCTCATTCATCAATGAAACACTGGGCCTTGAACTTGAGGCTCGTCAAGTGGCACATCTACTCAAGAAGATGAGATACGGTGTCGAATCAGTGTCAAAAAACCGATTGACCGCTATCATACCCGCATACCGGGCTGACATCATGCATGAAGTAGACCTAGTTGAAGATCTCGCAATCGCCTATGGATATGACAGTCTCAAGCCTACCATGCCTATGACAGCAACTATCGGTTCCGAGACAAGCATAACTAAGGTAACTAGGAAGATTCGGGATTTGATGGCAGGGCTCGGTTACATCGAAGTCCTGAATTATATTATGACCAGCAAACATCAAGATGCTGAAAAGATGAGATTGCCTGCAGAAACAATGGCCGAGATAGCCAATCCAATAAGTTCAGACTTTTCCGCGTTGAGAAGCTGGCTTCTACCCGGCCTATTGAGTTTCCTGAGTTCCAACAAACATGTTCCATACCCCCAGAAGATCTTCGAGTGTGGGGGCGCCGTTGCAATAGATGATAGAATGCCGACAAGAACTTTTACAAAGAGAAAGGTTGCAGCTGCAATCTGTGACCACAAGGTTAGCTATGAGGATGTTCAGTCCTCCTTGTACAGTCTACTCAAGAACGCAGGGGCCGATAGCTGGCATCTTCAAAAGGCTGACCACCCCTCATTCATAAAAGGGCGCGTCGCTGAGATCACGATCGCCGACGAAAGGGTAGGTCTTCTCGGAGAGATACATCCGCAGCTCATTGAGAACTTCGATATAGAGAATCCTGTAGCCGCTTTCGAGCTGGATCTTGGGTTAACCTTCAAAGTCAGAGATCCTGAAGTAGAACGATTTCCGCCTTAGATGAGATTCTTCCAGTGATTCATCTTTAGGCTGAATTCTTGGGCTAGTGTGAAATGGATGTTGAAGCAGATTGCTCTGAAACCTATAGGATTTGTTAAGACTGAGATGACAGAGGATGAACTGCGCGAGCAACGTTCCCACTCATACCTGATTCTCAAACCGGAATATGAGGAGGCTTTAAGCGGAATAGAGGCCTTCTCACACTTGAACGTCATATTCTGGATGAACAAGATAACCCGCTCTGAGCGAAAGACTCTGAAAGCCAGACCGAGAGGACGACGAGATATGCCTCTTCTTGGGGTCTTCGCCACTAGATCACCGCACAGACCAAATCCTATTGGGCTAACTCTTGTCGAGTTGATGGGGCGACGCAGAAACATCATCAAAGTCAAAGGGTTGGATGCCCTAGACGGCACACCAATTCTGGATCTTAAACCGTACGACTACTGGGATAGTGCCAGACGAGCACGAGTTCCAAAGTGGTGGAAGAAGCTTGAAAGAGAAAGACTATCCAGATAACATAAATAATAGTCACGCCAATCTCAACTCCTCACTTTCAATCAAGTGATCACCAACGGACCTGAAGACGAAAAGGTGAGTAAAACTGGATAAGACTGAAAAGATTTGGATGGACGGAAGATTTGTTGATTGGGATGACGCCAAGATACACGTCCTAACACACGCTTTACACTATGCAACCGCAGTCTTCGAAGGCATAAGATGCTATAGTACAGATAGAGGTCCAGCTGTCTTCAGACTCAAAGATCATGTGAATCGCTTATTCAACAGCGCAAAGATCTACACAATGAAAATACCTTACGCAATGGAGGAACTATGTAAGGCGGTCAAGGACACCATAAAGGTCAACAAGATTAAGGAATGCTACATCAGACCAATAGTTTACTATGCGTATGGGGAAATGGGTCTGAATCCCCTGAAGAACCCCGTAAGTGTTGCGATTGCCGTCTGGCCCTGGGGGTCTTATCTAGGTGAAGAAGGCCTGAAGAAAGGTGTTAGGTGTAAAATATCCTCTTGGGTGCGCGTTGACACACGCATCCTTCCACCACTTGCCAAATCCTCTGCAAACTACCTAAACTCCGTGCTAGCCAAACTAGAAGCAATCAACTGCGGCTACGACGAGGCAATCCTGCTGAACATGAACGGCTATGTTGCAGAGGGCCCAGGAGAAAACATATTCATTGTGAAAGACGAAGTTCTCATAACCCCGCCAAGAAGCTCCGGAGTTCTCTATGGCTTCACCATGGACTCGGTCATGGAATTGGCTAGGGGTTTCTCAATCCAAGTGGAGGAGAGAGAGATAATCCGCGACGAGGTTCTATTGGCGGACGAAGCTTTCTTCACAGGGACGGCTGCAGAGTTAACTCCGATCAGGGAGGTTGACGGACGGATAATCGGTTCAGGTTCTATAGGGCCCATCACTGAGAAGCTCCAAGAGAAATTCTTCCAAGTCGTAAGGGGTAAGGATCCCAAATACGTGGATTGGCTTGACTTTGTCTGACGGGAGTCACTACTCTATGTAGATCGCCGGTCTATGAGGTTTTGCGAGCTTAGCCCTGCCCATGGGGTCATACTTCGAGTTGTCATCCTCTTTGTAGACTTCGACCTCCGCTTTCAGTTCCTTAGAGAAGAAGTTAACTGAACTCTTCAGGGCATTGAGTTCGTCGACCGACCCTGCCCTAAGCAGTCTCTCCTTGATTTCAGAAGCCATCTGCGCGATCTCCTTTGAAATCCCTTCAATATATTTTGCAGCGTCTTTCATATGCCTCTTTAGATCCGGGTCTGCGGCGAACTCTCTCATGATCAATTTTGTCTCGCCTCCACCTAGCGCTTCCCTTTCAAGAAGTCTCGTCAGCGCTATCCACTTCCAATCTGCAGCCACGTACAATACGATATGCTTGGGGGTCTTCTCTGTTACTCGAATAATGCTGTTAATATCCTCAAGCGTCCTCCTGATGATCTCCTCGATTACCTCTGCTCCAACAGATTTCTTGAACTCTTCCGCCTTTGGCCATTGTGCTTCTGAAACGAAACCACTCTTACCAAGTCTCTCCCATACCTCCTCAGACAGATGCGGCGCCATAGGCGCCATGAGCCTAACCCACGCCTCCAAAAAAAGTAATGCCGTCTCACGATTGACGCTTCCCCTCCTTCTAATATACCATCTAAAGTCGTTTGAGATGCCATAGATGACGTTCTCGGCCGCGGCTCGGGTCTTCAGTTCCACCATGCTATCCGTAGTCTTCTGTATTCTCTCATGCATTCTATCTATCAGCCATTCTTCAAGGTGACCCTTCTCCCCGCCAAATTTTGAGTCCAGTATCTCCTTCGTGAGGTTCATGAATGATTCCAGTTTGAGCGCGACATCCCTTAGATTCTCAGCTCTCCAGTCAGGGTCGTCCATGTCTTCAGCGCCCATTAGCAGAGTGCATCTTGTCACGTCAGCGCCGTGGCCCTCTATTGCCTTTCTCAGTGAAACTATGTTACCTTTGGATTTCGACATCTTCTGACCCTCTATCATGAGCATGCCGTTCACTCCTATGCCCTTGGGCCAATCATCCTCCTTGAATAGCGCCGCGTGCTGGAAGAGAAAGAAGGTCAGATGGTTTGGAAGAAGCTCCTTTGCGGACACTCTCAAGTCAACCGGATACCAGTATTGAAACTCGTCCTGCATAGATCTCAGTACGTCTGAGGGGATTCCTGATCTCTGAGCAACAGCCTCCTCATCTCCGACCCCAAGAAGAACATGTTCGAAGACTTCATCTGTCAAGTTCTGAGGGGAGAGGCCGTGCTCACGTATCACCTTGTTGACGGTGTAGAATGCCATATACACAGTGGAGTCGCTTAAGGTCTCCACGATCCAGTCTGGGTTCCACGGAAGAGGCGTGCCCAGCCCAGTCTTTCTGGCGCAGGGCCAGTCTCGATACCAGTCTATAACATCGAGAAACCATTGTCTGGCCGATTCAGGGAAAACCCGGGCCTTAGAGAGAAGTAGTTTGGTCTTTTCCTTCCAGTCAGGGTTGGAATAGCGTAGAAACCACTGCCCCTGAATTATCTTTACTCTGCATAGCGTTGTGCAGCGGCAAACAACACGTTCAGGTAGGTCAAACATCGAATTGACTATCTGAGCTTTCTTGAAGTCTCTGATTATGACGTCTTTGACTTCCCTAACCTTCATCCCCGCGTATTGACCACAGTTTGCTTTGAGAACTCCCGTGTGAAACTCCTTCTTGTAGACGATCTTTGTTGCCTCTTCACACCTAGGGTCGTTCTGATCCTTAACTCCCAGCCGGTCTACAACCTCTATGGCGGGGAATTCGCCATGATCTTCTAGAGTAATCATACTAATCGGCCGGATCTCTTCCAGCTTTCCTTTTGAGATTCCGAACTTCTCGGCCAGCTCGGGTTTTGATCTGAGGTCTCGCAGGGCTACCCAGTCGAAGGGGGCGTGAGCTGGTACACTGTAGACGACGCCGCTGCCGCTTCCTGGGTTGACAAACCATCCGGGAAGTATGAGTAGAGGTCGTTTCGCTATTGGGTCTATGCATTCCTTGCCTGTTAGAGCGCTTCCTTTGAGCCTCTTGACTACTTCAACAGTTCTGAGTTGGTCTCTTAGTTTCTCGGAGGCTTCTTGGCTAACTACCCATTCCTCTCCGTCGATGCGAATTTGAACATAGTCTCCGTCAGGGTTTATCCAGAGATTCGTGACTCCGAAGATCGTCTCAGGCCTGAACGTGGCGGCAACTAGAAAGGCATCGTTCAAGTAGAACTTCACCAGAGTATAATCTTCAGGTGAGGCGCCTTCACCTTCCAGCCTGTCATGATCGCCCGTGGGGCTTTCGCAGTGTGGGCACCAGACGACTGGGTGAGTGCCGATGAATACGAAGTTGTCCTTGCGGAGTCTGTTATACTGCCACTCAATAAACCTGCTGAAGTTTGGCTCAAGGGAGGTTGTGTGAAATTCTCTTCTCCAGTCTATTGAGAAGCCAATCCTCTTGACCGTCTCTCTATTCTGGTCAGTGTAGTATTTGGCGATGTGAGCTGGATCATCGAACTTCTTGAATTCTTCTTCGGGGACGCCGTCTATCTCCCTGAATTCCTTTATTATTGCGGGATCACCTTTCCTCACCCTCTCGGATGCTCCAGCTATGGTCTCCCCGGTCCAATGCCAAGCCCAAGGGAAGAGTACGTTATACTGCTGCATCCGCATGAACCTGGCGTATGCATCAACTTTTGTCGCTGTGAATCCATGGCCGACATGGAGTGGACCGTTCATGTAGGCGAAGGGGAAGGTTACGAACGCCTTCCTTCTCCTCGGATCTGGATTGGCCTCAAATATCTTTGCTTCGTGCCATCTCCTCTGCCATTTCGTCTCGATGCGTTCCCAGTCTATCCCCTTATGGTTCATCTTTTGCTCAACTGTTTGCTGATTATCTTTGGCGCCAGGCGGGTCATCTTCTGAAGCTTATCAATGTCGGTTCCTCCACCCTGGCCAAAATAGCTCCTTCCACCGCCTCCTCCCCCGACGATATTCGCCAGTTCTCTGGCCAGCCTCCCGGCGTCTGCGCCTGCCTTTATTGCCTCTTCTCCAACAAAGACGAAGAGTCTGATGGTCCTCTGTGCAAGTATTAGGATTGCTACTGAACGTGGGTCTGTCTTTGAGATCTTGCCCCCTAACATGATGGTCTCCTCTTCATCAATCTCACTTCTTTGAGAGATTAGGAGCCTAATGTTGCCGATCCTCCTGGTCTTCTCTAGAAGGGCTTTGGCCTCTTTAGTCGTCAGTTCCTCCCTGAGTCTAGCGATCTTCTTGGCGAGAGCGTCCATATCTTTAGTGATCGCCAGTGCTGTCTTTGAGAGGTTCTCTATTGAAGTCTTCATGATCTTGGCAGTCTCGGAGAGCTCAAGTTCTCTCTCTTGGATCTTCTTGATAGCTTGGGGGCCTGAGGCGAAGATGAGTCGCTCTACACCGTCCTGGATTCTGTCTGTACGCAGAATCTTGAGTGGTCCTATTTCTCCGGTGGAGCCTACATGTGTTCCAGCACAGGCTTCGACGTCCCAATCACCAATCTTGACTAGGCGTATCTCTGTGCCTGGTACAGCTCCCCCCTGGTATATTCTGTATCCATATTTCTTTTCGGCTTCGTCTCGAGGCATCCACGCGGTTTCAATCGAAATATTTCTCGTGACGACCTCGCATGCCAGTTGCTCGATCTTGTTTACCTCTTCTATGGTGAGGTGTCTGTGGTGTGAGATGTCGAGACGACTTGTCTCAACATCCTTTGCAGCTCCTGCCTGCCATGCGTGCTCGCCAAGAACCCTTCTTGCGGCCCCGATCAGTATATGTGTTGAGGTATGGTGTCTCATCAGGCTCAGGCGCCTGTCCCAATCAATTACGCCTTGGACCTCTGAGCCCACCTCCGGCGATTTTCCCTCGATCGTGTGCTCTATAATATTGCCTACAGACTGTACATCGACCACTTTTGAGGATCCACCATCGAATCTTAGTACTCCATGATCGGCTAGTTGACCTCCGCCTTCTGAGTAGAAGGCTGTCTGATCAAGTATGACGTACTTGCCATCAATAACGTCTAAGACTTTGGCCTTGAACTCCGAAGCGTATGGGTCTTGGTAGTAGAGCTTCTTGGTTGCTGGATAGGCTTCGACTCTATCCTTGAGTGTCGCAGCGATTGGGGTCTCTTGGGGGGGTTTGGCGTCCAAGTGTTTCTGGGCAACCTTTCCAAAGAAGTCCTCTGGGGTTGGGACGGTTACCGATTCGTTTTCGGCGAACTCTCTCACGATATCTGGAACCAAGCCGTGGGAGTCGTAGAGTTCTATCAGGGTGTCGATGGAGATCTCTTTAAGTCCAGACTTCCTGACGTCACGCGATATCTTCTTGACAAGCTCGGCACCTTTATCGAGAGTCCTCTTGTATTTTTCCTGCTCTACTTTCAGTTCCTCTACGATCTCATTTTTCATGAGTCTCAGATTCGGGAAGTCCCGGGACCAATGTGATATCTGTCTTTCAACTATGTCAAAGAAATACGTCTCAATGCCTAGTGACCTCAGTATTCTGTATGTCCGGCGGATCAACAGTCTTGCGAGGTAGCCTTCTTGAACGTTTGATGGCACTACGCCTTCAGAGAGTAGGAAAGAGAGGGCTTTCGTATGGTCAAGTACTGTGCAGATGCTTTGGAAATTTGAGATGGCTCTGTCCAGATTTTCTGTCGAGAGGCCAAGCATCTCTGCAATCTCACTCTTGGCTGCAGATTTGGTCTGCGTTGATGGGCTGGCAATAAGAGGGGTAAGATCGGGGCTGCTTATGACGGTTCTGTAATCGTTTTTGAGGCCTGCCAGGTTGATGATCTCGTCTAGTAATATTCCATATGCTGCGTGGAATCCTGTTGGGGAGCCACGGGAAAGCCACGTCCATCTCTCAATACCGTAGCCGGTATCTACAGTTTTGACCGGTATCTCAACGAGCTTCTCTCCGAGATATCGGTACATCATAAATACGAGAGTTGAGATCTCCAAGCCGGCGACACATGCCTCAAAATCAGGGCCAGCGTTGCCGCCGCCGGACTAGAAATCTTCCTTGTAGTTAACATCGGCGGAGTTTACACCAAGTTCCCTTGTCAGGAGTTCATGGTGAAATTCTACAGTCTCATCCTTCCAGTAGATCGTCCTGTCATGGTAGTTGAATGCGTGTGCCCCTCCCATCTCAAAGATAGTCATGTGCCTCCCAAAGGTCAGGCCTACCTTGTCGATGTCTGTGAACCGAATGCAGGGCTGGCTTATGACAAGAGGATTAGCGGCTGTCTCTTATACACATCTGACGCTGCCGACGAATAGA
>CAZVKZ010000009.1:14759-18763 GCA_964627775.1 uncultured Candidatus Bathyarchaeia archaeon
GGGTGGGATGCTTCCTTCAGTTACGTACGGCTGGAAGTCGTAGATGGAGGCGCCAACTAAGTAGACATCGTCTCTCCATCTGGCTATCACAGGGTAAGGTTTGATTATTGTATGGCTGTTCTTTTCAAAGTATCTCAGGAAGAGATCTCTCAGCTCCGGCAGGGTGTACTGCTTTCGCGTTGGAGGATTCCCGATGAAGGTGTATTCCTGGCAGGGATAGTCTCCACAGTTCCTGCTCTCTATGTTCTGGGTCCAGTAATGGGTACCGCAGATCTCGCACTTTCTCCGGGTGAAATCGTTCTCCTTGAAGAAAGAGATCTCATACTCCTGTTCGATGCCGATCAATATCGATAACCCCCAATACTCGATGAGAGACTGGAGGAGGAGATTGGCGGGATTATTGTGTTCTTCAGCTCAGCCAAAGAGAGCGCCGAGACCAGCTAGAGCTTCCTCTTCCTTCTTCTCCTCAGTCTTCTTGGCCTCGGCAGGTGCGGCTGCGGCAGGTGCAGCAGCAGGAGCCGGTGCTGCTGGTGCGTAGGTCACACTCGATGCCTGCTTCAGAACATCGTCGATCTTTATCTCGGAAAGAGCGGCTGTGAGTGCTTTCACCCTTGCCTCATCAACATTTATTCCGGCGGCTGTGAGCACCTTCTTCAGATTGGCCTCATCAATGGGCTTCGAGGCTGAGTGAAGCAACAGTGCAGCATATACGTACTTCAAGCCTTTATTCCTCCGCCTGTGATTACGAAATTCCACCACGTGCTATGGTCCTTCGCTCTTAAGGGTTTCTTTTTGTTATTGGTTTCCCGTTGGTTTTGGTAGAGCTTCCTTATCGATGCTGGCAACTGCGTTCGTGATTGCAGTCATCTCAGCATGGGCTGTCCTGACTATCTGTTCAATTGTTGTAGCGGTTGTGTATTCTGATTTGACCGCTACAGAGAGAGCTTGGCTCCATGCCTTCCCAATTATGAGAGGCGCGCTTTCAGGTGTCAGGTAGACAGCTTCACACGCCAGACTTAGGCCTTCTCTGTAGGTAGCAATTATGTCTTTTCTGTATTCTTCGAGATCTAGAGCAAGCAATCCTTTGTCAAAGATCGTTCCTTTGTCGTAAGCAGCGATGATTGACAGTCCTGCCTCCATCGGCTTCATTCCGAGGCGGGTCAAGACTGACGCCAGCTTAGATGAGATCTTATCGCCTTTTCTCGCCACGACAGTGTCTTTCGCCACCCAGATGCTTCCAGACTCTATTCTTGTAGGGATCTTCACCTCTCCAAACTCGCTAATTATAGGTCCCGGTGGTAGTGCGGTGTTGCCGGCTGGTACGATTATATCTCCAGTAGCGGCATCTCCACCTTTCGCAGGAACCCTGACCTTGTTCTTATTGAGGAAGAGTATTAGTTCAAATGGGTTTGTATTTGTGAAGAGTAGTGTGAAGGGGCCGCTGAGTGAATCTGCGAATTTACTGATGCTTGTCTTTTCCGACTCAAGCTCCTGACTCGCCTTCTTGAATATTGTATTTTTTGTAACTAGCATCTCAGCTTTGCCTCTGAGTGTCTTTCGGATCTCTTGGATCTGCGATGATCTAACACCTGCCAGATCTGCCGCTGCCACAACCTCGAATTTCTTGATCGTTTGCTTTAGTTGCTCAAGGGCTTCCCTCTTCTTCGGCTGGACTTTTCTAATGGGCAAATGTGCAGCACGTCCTATAAGGTCAGTTTCACTGGGGATTCCATCGTCATCTTGACGAGTATCTCAGATACATTTCTGGACCCGCGTTCGAGCTTTCCCTCAATGCTGGAGAATACCGCTTGTATGTTCTCTGACAGGTCATCATTTGACATTTCTTCGCTGCCGACTCTGCATTGTATTACAGGTTGGTCCCTTACTCGAATCTTTACCGTCCTCCTTGCCTGTTCGATAACCTCGTTGATAGGTGCGTTAAGGTGTATTGGTGTAGGCATCTTCCCTCTGGGGCCCAATACGGGGCCGATCGTCTTGCCAACGAGAGGCATGAGGGAGCCCTCAGCTATGAATGTGTCGTAGTCTTGTTGAAGTTTTCTGGCTGCTTTCTTGTTCTTTGCGAGTTCGTCAAGTTGGTCTCTTCCAATCACAAGGTCTGCTTTTGCCTCTTTGGATTTTAGTGCCAGATCGCCTGCGGCTATTACGCATACCTTGACGTCTTTGCCCACTTGGTGTGGGAGGACGACTGTTTGGTTGAGTCTATTCTCTGGTTTCTTCAGATCTAGATCTTTCAGTTTGACAACTAGGTCCAGTGATTGGTTGAAGTTCCGCTTCTCATGCTTTCTCAGCTCTTCAAGCGCCTTCTGAATTTTTTCCTTCTCAAGCGGCAACGGTTGCACCTGATTATTGAGCATCGATTCTGAAAGGTGTCTATTACCCTCCCATTGACGGCGTTAATGAACGTTTCGTACTCTGGCGTTCTCTTCGAGAAGGATCTTGGGTGATCTATTTGACCTGATAGCTATCGGGATTCGACGGGAAAAACGTGCCTATCCTGTTTCATTTACTTGAGTAGTTCGTTGTGCTTTTGTTGATCGACTTCTCTCTGAACCTCTCGCGGATCTCTGTTATCAACAGTCACCCCCATGCTAACGAAGGTTCCAAGAACTTCTTTGAATGCTGCTTTTGCGTCATTGGCATAACTGTCCTTCATCTTCATTTGAGCTATTTTCAACACTTGCTCCAGTGTTAGATTACCTATCTTCTCTGCCTTGGGGTTTCCTGAGCCTTTCTCAACTCCCAGTTCTTTGATTATGAGGGCCGAAGTTGTCGGGGTCCCTATCTCGACCTCAAAGCCTTTTGTTTCAACGTCCACTATGATCTTTACGGGGACTTTCATTCCAGCGAAGGCCTTGGTTAACTCGTTGATGCGGTTGACTATCTGCAAGACGTTTACTCCGAGTGGGCCCAGTGCTGGTCCCAAAGGAGGACCGGCAGTAGCCTCCCCACCGTTGACCAGAGCTTCAATCTGTTTCTTCTCTTTCAACCCCTTCACCTCGACCTGTAGCTGCCCTTCTCACGTAATCTGCGTGTACTGTTATTGGTAGAGTCGCAAATCCCTCTTCAAGCAGCTCTATTGTTACCTCTTCCTTGACCTTGTCCATGTGTGTTATCTTAGCCTTAAGTCCTCTGAATGGTCCTGCGAGTATCTCAACCATGTCAGATTCGTTTAGGTCTTCTATCGCAGGCTTGGTTATTATGAAGCGTTCGACTGCTGAGAGTGTGACTGAACCCTTCGTCTTGGCCCTTGCGTGTTTTATGCCTGATATGATTTCATCTACTATGTGGGGGCCGGACGCCTCTACGAATATGTAGCCCTTGATCGTGTCGGAAACCATAACAGAGTAGACTGGCAACCTCTTCATCATTGCTTTGGATGTTAGTACCTCTGCTACGGTTCTTTCTTGGCCACCAGTTGTTCGAATCGAAAAGATCAGATTCCATTCCTCCGAGGTTATTATGCAAGCCCGGTGCCTAGGAAAAGGAAGAGGATCCTTACCATAAACCCTATTCCCCCTACTACACCTATGCCCAAAAGTGAGATTCGAAGCAGTAGCCAGACCTCCTCCCGTGAGGGTTTGGAGGATGCGTGGATGAGTCTCTTTGTTGATTCTATGAACTGCCCTACCTTCAACTGTTAGACCTCAGTGCTCCAGGTTCCTACGTATATCACACATGTTCAGGCATTCAGCCGATTTCAGCGGAAGTCAGATGAGGCGCAGCAAATAAACTTGCTTGTCCCAAGCTGTCTGGCAGGTCTTCAAGTGTTTCCTTGGGCCCGTCTTTGATTTTCTTAATCTAATTTTCCGGTGCTAGTGACTATTGCCGATCAGCTGTTAGCATTGAGGCGCTTCAAAATTGAGACTGACGATAAGTCATCTTTGGCAGCCGTTGTCAGACTAGACTCGCATTACTTCCACATTCATTTCCTCAAGAGACAAGACCTGTCTCTTATACACATCTCCGAGCCCACGAGACCGTAC
>CAZVKZ010000009.1:18773-21374 GCA_964627775.1 uncultured Candidatus Bathyarchaeia archaeon
TTCCTCAAGAGACGAGACCAGGTTCTTTCTAGAATGGGATTTGAGGCCCTTCCAGTCAATTATGGCAGTATCACAGCCGCCAATAGTCTTCTTGAAAGCTTGTCTGACGATTTGCGGGTCGTAATTCTCAAAGAAGTAATCTGCAAGTATGTGGCCCACCGCAAACTCTGTGGTTGTCACCTTTGTTGTGTGTTTTGGTGCGTAATGGCCGCCGCCGAAACCTACTACTGGCTTGCCCTTGATGGGCTTTGTGGCGGCTTTCCATGTGGCCGTGGCAGCTGCCTCGCCTGCTCTAGGGTCCGACCATTGCTCCTTCGTGCTGCCTATTTCGACAAAAAGAATGGGCCTTTCAAGCTCGGTTGGCCCATGGTGTGTGGCTTCTAATGAGACCGAATATTCGTTAAGTTTGAATTGGCAGGCAGCTTCTTGCAGTCCTGTGAGGGCTGATTTCAGTCTGTAGGGATCTGCCCACGCCAAGGCTCTCGGCAATCCTCCAAGACCCGCGTGAGGACCTGGGTTCCCCGGAATGTGAGCAGTCAGTGTTGGCCGACGACTCTCACTGCTGTGGCGTGATATGCAGATTATCGATTCAACTAGGTTGTATCCATCGATTTGTCGCAAATCCAGGATGTCGCTGGCTATGTGAATAAGCTGGACATCTCCTTTACTGAAGACGTTTTCTCCCTTACCATCTTGATAAACTGTAAATCCAAAGTTGGACACGAGTCTATTGGCAATATTCATTGCAGCAGGATCAATCTTGGACGCTACTATGAGAACTGTCACTTTCCGGCCTCAGAATCCAGACTGATTTCCTCGATCATAGAAGGAAGCTAAGAACACTTTTGGTCGTGTGTAGTCTGTTCTCGGCCTGGTCCCAGACTACTGACTGGGGGCCATCGATCACTTCGGTCGTGACTTCTTCACCCCTGCGGCAGGGAAGGGGGTGCATGAATATGGCTTTGCTCGGAGCCATTTGCATTAGTTTGGAGTTGACTTGATACTCTGGCAGGAACGTCCTTAACCTTTCCTCCATCTCTGACTCCTGGCCCATGCTGACAAAGACGTCAGTGTATACCATGTCTGCGTCAGTGACTGCGTCCTTGGGCGACCTGACCACATCGACAGTTGAGCCGGTGGTCTCAGCGTTTGTTCGAGCACTCCTCATGAACTCAGGGTTTGGCTCATATCCGGTAGGACATGCGACAACGATGTTGACGCCCATTTTTGAACATCCGATGAGAAGTGAGTTGCAGACATTGTTGCCGTCGCCTATGTAGGCTAGTGTCAGACCCTTGAGTGGGCCTTTCTTCTCCCAAACAGTCATTAGATCTGCCAGTATCTGCAATGGATGATTGAGGTTGGATAGTCCATTTATCACCGGTACTGCCGAGTATTTGGCTAGGTCCTCCAATATGGCGTGGTCAATTACTCTGGCCGTTATTCCGTCGACGTATCCACTGAGTGTCCTTGCTGTATCGGCGATGGTCTCGCCTCGGCCGAGTTGAAGATCATGCCAGTCCAAGTACAGCGTGTATCCGCCGAGCTGATGCATAGCTACTTCAAAAGACACTCTTCTCCGATCACCCAAGAGTAAGTCCAAGGTGATGTTCGGGTAGAGTGCTTCTGAAATATCATTGCCAGACTCTTGCTTGGAAGCAGTCTTCGAATCGGCCTCTTCTTGAGTTCTCTCGCAAATCTCAAGACATTGTATAGCTCTTTCTGATCGTAGTGTTGCAGCGAGATAAAGTCTCGCCCCTTAAGACGCATCTTTTCACCTGCCAATAATGCTTGAGGAGAAGTATATAGTCGCTATGAAAATTGATCACTCGCAACAGACATTCAATGGAAACAGCGTCGACGATGCTGTCACGGAGTGATGTTCAAGACTGATTGACTGGGATCTGATTTTTCAGAAAATCCTTATTCGGTGACTATGCCGCTTCAAACTCTATTCTGAGAGTCATCCCGCCTATCTCTCTGGCCAGTCTTCTGGCAAGCTCAAAGTCTACCGGCATATGTCTTGGTTTTCTTCCATGGAGTATGACCTTGGTCTCAGTGGTTTCGTCAGGTAACCAAACAGTGTTGATTGTCAGTATGGAGATCGGGCTGAAGAGATCCTCTATGAGTTGTCTAGCATCACCACTATAGCCAAGGATCTTGATTCTGCGTCCAGTCTTCTCGCCTATTGAACGAACTATCTTCCCGCCTGAACTCAACATTTTCCCAACGTCTTGCTTGTTGACCAGAATGGCAAGAACCTCTCCAGCATCGACGGCCCGTTCAAACGAAACCTCCTGAAGTATAGGGAACTCCTTCTCAAGTTCAGATAAGATCCTAACCACTTGGAGATCTAAGTTGGTGATCTGGCCTTTCTTGAGCTTCTCTTCGCATTTTGAGCATAAGACCCCGCTTTTGACACAGAAATTATCTAGAGACGTCTTCACCAAAGTTTTTTCCCCAATAATGGAGAGATATCTTGCCTGTGAATGTTGGGTTCTCTTCCTAGTCCTTCTGTCAGACTCTCCTTTTTGGGTAGGCTACACTAGAACCGACAATAAATGCGTTATGGTTCGCGATCAACCACTCGAATGTCAGAAG
>CAZVKZ010000010.1:0-12882 GCA_964627775.1 uncultured Candidatus Bathyarchaeia archaeon
CCATCCCCAATCCAGTCGGGACGGCTCCCGCAGTAACATTGACTGAGAGAGGTGTAAGATTCATTATTCTTCCCGGTGTCCCAGCCGAGCTTCAATCAATCTTCGAGCACAGTGTCGCAGGTCTTATCAGGAGCCTGTCTGGAAAACAGTTCTTCTACGAAACCAGGCTCATCGTGTGGGGCTTGCTGGAGTCTCAACTCGCCCCAATGATAGACCAGGTCATGGAGAACATACCCGACATATATGTAAAGTCTCATGCTCGAGGCGGAGAAGGAACTGAGGAAGGCAACATTGAGCTTCACTTCTCAACCAAAGCAAGCAGATCGAAGCTCGCGGAGGAGAGAATTATCAAAGCAGTCACACTGATGAGTGAACTCTTAGGGAGATCCAGACCAGACAACTGGCACTCCAGAGTGGGCGGCCCCAAGTCAACCGTGTCCTCTCCCATGAAGAACCGTTGAGGCTGGCCTTAATGAATATAATATTTGTAGTGGGAATGGCGGGTTCAGGAAAGTCCTCGCTAGTTGGGTTCTTTCAGGAATGGCTTAGACTCAATGAACAGAACGCGGTCGCCGTGAATCTCGATCCAGGAGTAACGAATCTGCCGTACAATCCAGACATCGATGTTCGAGAATACATAAACCTTGAGGGGATAATGGAGCAGTACCAGCTGGGCCCAAATGGAGCTCTCATCGTAGCAGCCGACCTTCTAGGCGACAACATAGAGGAGATCAGAGACAGCCTAGATGAGATCGAACCGGATATCGTGCTAGTAGATACGCCCGGGCAGATAGAGCTCTTCGCGCTGAGGGAGAGTGGGCCATTCATAGTGAACGAGATCACGAGATGCCCGAAAGCGGTTGTCTACTTATTTGACGGCCCCTTCTCCTCCACCCCCATGAACTATGTATCAAACCTCTACCTTGCGGCAGCGGTTCACACTAGGCTCCTTAAGCCGCAAGCGTACGTCCTGACCAAAATAGATCTGCTAACGAAAGAGCAACTTCAAGAGACGCTTGGTTGGGCTAGGAGCCCCTCAAGACTATTCGATGCACTTGAGAAGATCCCAAACAAGACCGCTTCACTCATCGGGAGAGACTTCTCTAAGGCTATCTTCCGAACGAACCTGAACTTCGATATGATACCGGTTGCTGCAAAGGATGACAGAGGATTCGTGGATTTGAATGCGGTGCTCACACGTATCCTGACCGGTGGCGAGGAGCTTCGACCCTGACCGCATATATCATTCTTGAGACAACGTAGAGCCCCCTGAGACTCTCAACAGGCCGAGTTTCGTCAGCAAGGTTGCATTGATGTGTTCCGACTTCGCTACGGACCATCCTTCAAAATCTCTTGGCATAGGAATTGTGAGAAGTGACAGAGAAATCCTTAAGTGCGGACTGCCTGCAGTAGTGTTCGAAATGGCGCCAGTTCCATATTTCAAGTGCAGCCTGTCTTGGCTTCAACTTGACAGAAGATGGAACAACAGCATTGCCAATAGTCACCGGATGTGTAATTGATGGGGAAAACATCTGAAAAAATAATTGAGAAAGCCTTGAGTGAGGGGAGGCTCAACCTCCTCGAACCTGAAGCAAAAGCAATATGCATTGACTACGGAATTTCGACTCCAGACTTTGCAGTGGCTCAAAGCAAAGAAGAAGCTTTGAAGTCCTCTCAGAAACTCGGTTACCCGATCGTGCTGAAAATCGTTTCGCCAGACATCCTCCACAAGACAGAGGCCGGAGGGGTGATAGTTGGGTTAAACAGTCCAGGAGAGGTTGAGAAAGGCTACATAGAGGTAATCAACAACGCCAAACGCTACAAGGTCGATGCCAAGATCAACGGTGTGCTCGTCCAGAAGATGGCTCCCAAAGGGACAGAGGTAATCGTTGGTGGACTGAAAGATCCACAGTTCGGGCAGACACTGATGTTCGGTCTAGGGGGCGTCTTCGTGGAGATACTCAAGGACGTCACATTCAGAATAGCACCAATTGAAAAGTCAGACGCACGTTCGATGATAACCGAGATCAAATCCTACCCCATCCTAAAGGGATACAGGGGGCAGCAACCAGTCGATGAAGATGCTATCGTAGAAGTTCTATTGTCAGCATCCAAACTACTTATGGATCTTCCACAGATCAATCAAATGGACCTAAACCCAATAATGGCGTACAGCAAAGGCCTTAGCGTTGTAGACGCCAGAATGCTCCTGGAGAAGACCTAGGTACCGCTCAGCAGTCTCAAGCTGAACGTGATTGGCTGCCGGTCCACCCGGCAGGGCCATACGAACACTCAAGTAGATCAGGTTGTGAGCGACTTGAAGGTCTTTGTCGACGGATCAGGAAAGAATGGGTCATACTGCTACGTAGCTCCTGGAGCCAGACCGAGACTATTCTTTGGGGAAGAGAATCTCACAAACAACCAGGCCGAATATAAAGCGATAATCGCAGCCCTCCAAGAGCATCCAGGGGAGGAGTTGACGATACTCTCAGATAGCCAGCTGGCTGTAAGGCAGTTGAACAGAGAGTACGAGATTAGAGATCCCGAACTCAGAGACCTAGCTGGAAAGGTAAGATCGCTCTGCCGAAACAGAAAAGTCGTATTTAAATGGGTGCCGCGTGAAGAGAATTTGGCGGGCAAGGTGCTGGAGAGTCTTGTTTAGACTCACGCAAGCCGCGCCTGCAGGCCCTTAACATACATCAGGTAGAAAATCTATTTAGGCAATCCCCCTATCAGAAATGGAAAAGCAATAAAACATTCATGAAGGCTTGGCCAGTGAAAAAGCAAAGTGGCGAGAAATGCCCAAGGTGTGGAGCAGAACTTACAAGGAAAGCCTCGATAAGAGACTACAGCTACATGTTCATGCTCGTATGCGAGAAATGCGGGTATACCTCAACCGAGAAACCCGTCAGCATTTAACCTTCCGAAACCAACTGATGATCAGCGAGTGATTGATACACCTCCAAAAAGACACGTAATCACCCAGATGATTGTGACAAAGAACCTGCCTCCACCGATAAAACAAGAGTGATATCGCGTTGGCCGATGACGTGCCAAAAACCACGTATGAGATTATGGACGCCATCGATGCTGAGATCGAGGAACTCAGAGCCCGAAGGACGCAGCTTCAGAAAGACTGGAGGACATGGGCTGAGCGGCGTAACTCTCTGAATAGTGAGCTTAAGGAGCTGGGTGAGAAGATAAGATCCATTAAGAGTGAGAGAGATAAGTTAAACGCCGAGGTCAAAGACCTCAAGACTTCAAGGGATCAGCTGAGAGCCGAGATAGCCGAGAAACGTGCCAAAATGACGGAGATAGCCTCAACCGCCAAGCAGATGAGATCCCAAGTCAAAGGGTCTTTCAAGGAGACGAAGCAGTCCTTCGAGAAGCTTGAATGGAGACTGCAGACGTCATCTCTGGACCCAAGAGAAGAGAACAGACTCTTGACACAAGTCAAAGAATTGGAGGTCCAGCTTGCTAAGCATAATAGGCTGAATGAGATTCAAGGGTCCGTCAAAGGACATGGAGCCTCCATAAACTCTCTCAGACTCAACGCTCAATCCATCCACGAGAAGATTCTCCAGTCTGCGGAGGACAGCGGAAAATCCCATGAAGAGATGATGCAGCTCGTAAAGAAACTAAGAGAAACCAAAGCCAAGGCAGATGAAGCCCACAAGATGTACGTGCAGACTAGGGGTGAGGCAGAACTACGGGAGCAACAGGTTATGCAGAAGGTCGTGGAGAAGAAGAAGCTCTGGAAAGATGCTTTTGGAGATGAAGAAGCCGAGCGTATGCGAAAGGGCAAAGAGCTGACTGAGAGACTTGCGGAGTCAGGATCGGCGAAACTCAGTCAGGGAAAGAAACTGTCATTGGAAGAATTCAAAGCTCTAATGGAACAAAAGAAGATCTGAGGTCCACGCCGAGCTCGCCTAGACACAAACACCTTCAAATGATAGGTAACTGGGTTTGATACCCTTGCCCAGCATCAACTTGAGTTCAAGATGAGGATGAAGACAGCTTTATGGTAATCCAGTGGACACACATCCGGGAGAGGTACCCATGCTCAGAGGGATGCTAGAGGCAGTCGGCGTCTACAAAGTTTATGAAGAGTGGCTGCTCGATCAAGTCAAAAAGACTGAGGTGCCCAAGCACGTCGGCGTAATCCTTGACGGAAACAGGAGATGGGCAGCAGAGAGAAGCCTCAGCTTCATCGAAGGCCACAGGCGAGGTGCGAGAAAGGGCGAAGACTTCCTCGATTGGTGTCTGAACCTTGGAATAGAGACAGTAACAGTATATGTATTCTCATCAGAGAACTTTCAGAGGCCAGAGAGTGAGGTTAGGAACATTCTATCATTGATAGAGGATCAGGCGATGAGGCTCGAGTCTGATGAGAGGATTCATGAGCAGAAGGTGAGAGTGAAGGCGTTAGGCAGACTGGACAATCTACCTGAGAGTCTCAGGAAGGTTCTGCAGAGAATGGAGAACTCAACAAGGGCATACGGCGAGCACTATCTTAACATCGCCATAGCGTACGGAGGCAGGGCAGAGATCATCGACGCGGCAAAGAAGATAGCAAAAGATGTCAAAGCCCAAAAGGTGGCCCCAGACCAGATAGACGAGGACTTCTTCATGCAGTACCTGTATACAGCTCATCTTCCTAATCCATACCCAGACCTCATAATCAGAACGTCCGGTGAGGAACGGCTTAGCGGCTTCCTACTCTGGCAATCAGCCTACAGTGAACTCTGCTTTATCGATGTGTGGTGGCCTGATTTCAGAAAGATCGATCTATTACGTGCCATCAGAACATACCAGAGGAGAGTAAGAAGATTCGGCAAATGAGTTGCGTCGACTGTTGCCTTAATAATTAGATTAAAGGGTAACTTCAACCTCTTCTAGCAAGAGAGAAGAGGAGAATAAAAGTCGCGCCTTTAGCAGAAACCTCGCCCAGTATGGAGAGGCGGATCACCTGCCTATTAGGCTCAGTAGCCCCTAAGAGATGATTTGCCATGGTATTTGTCAAAAGAATCGACCTCAGGGGCTTCAAGACATTCGGCAGGAAAGTCACACTTAGACTTGGTCAAGGGCTGACCGTAATTACCGGGCCGAATGGCTCCGGAAAATCAAACATCCTGGACGCTCTGAGGTTCGCACTCGGTGAACTCAGCCCAAAAGAGCTGAGAGGCGCCTCGATCTCAGACCTTATATCAAAATCAAATGTACCAAACCCGCCAAGATCAGTCTACGTCTCTGTCCAATTCGACAACATAGACAGACGGCTCCCAATAGACTCAGGCTCAGTAACCATATCGCGTGAGTTCTACAAAGGGGGGGAAGGCATCTACCGGATCAACGGCAGAAGGGTCTCCAGAAAACAGTTAACCGAACTTCTCTCCTCAGCCGACATCAGCGTTGGAGGCTACAATATTGTACCACAACATGCAGTCACAAGGCTGGCAGAGGTCACGAGCGAAGAGCGCCGAAAGATCGTTGAAGACCTCATAGGCCTCGGAGTATATGATCTTAGAAAGGCAGAGGCGCAGCTTCAGCTCAATCAGGCTGACACAAACATCAAGATCGCATCTGCAAGAGTTGACGAGGTCCGACTTCGGGTTGAGTCTCTTGAGAGAGAGAGAAACGACTTCCTGAGGCACTCGCTTCTAACAAAGGAGATCTCTAAGCTTCAAGCACAAACGATCTCGAGAAACATCGCAACCCACAATGAGGAGATGGGAACCCTCAAATCGCAAATCGGAGAGGCCGAATCCAAACTGAGTGATCTGAGAGGCGAACGAGACAGACTCTCAGCCTCAAGACTCCAGCTTGAACAGGAATTGAGGAACCTACAGGAAAGGCTGATGGATGAAGGAGGGCAGAGAATACACGAGCTTGAGAGGAACCTCAGTGAGATAAACTCAAAGATAGTGGCCGCAAGAGCAGATATAGAGTCCAAGAGGCTGAACCTTCAGATTCTTGGGAAACAGAAAGGCTCCTCGGCGGAGGATGCGGATCAACACAAGCTTGAACTCGAGTCCACAATCTCTGAGCTGAGAAAGCTCCGAGATGAAGGATCCCAGCTAGACATTCTTCTGAAGGAGATAGAGGTCAGTGGACTTCAACTCTCAGAACAACTCCGAGGAATCGAGGATGCCACTGCAGATAAGTCGAATATTCTGGAGAGAGTTGAAGGAGCACTCGGATCGACAGCTGAAGAACTGGTCAAGCTCAGGTTCCAGATCGAAACTGAATCGGCCAAGATCACCATCGCAAAAGAACAGTCAGAGGCGCTTCAAAGCGAGGAATCCGAAAACCAAAGAACCATCGAGATCATGCAGAAAAGGAAAGCCGAACTTGCAGAGCTGGTAGCGAACCAAGAGAAGAGGCTGAGTCAGATCGATCGTGAAATGATCCAATACGTCACGCTGAAGGAGAAGAGGCAAGAAGAACTGGAGAAGGTCGTGAGAACCTCCGAGATAGCGACTGGTTCAATCCTTGAGTTCGACGCCCAGAGAAAGATAATAGACTTGCTGGCTCCCAAAGAGGTCGCACTCGCAGAGATTGAAGCACTGCAGAGTTCAGGGATCCTCAACAACATCGTGGGCCGCCTCGGAGATCTAATCCAGTTTGACAAGACATACGAGAAAGCTGTGCATGCCGCCTGCACGGACTGGCTGGACTCGCTCATTGTGAAGGATGCTGCCACCGCGATCGCCTGTATTGAGTACCTCAAGAGAAGCAAACTCAGCCCGATCAAGATAATCCCCCTTGATATCGTTGCCACCAGCCCGCCACAGAACGAGACACTTAACATCGAGGGGGTAGTCAGTAGAATGATCGATTGCATAGAGTATGACGCCTCGATAGATGCGGCCGTCAACTATGTTCTCGGAGATACCATAGTCACAAGCAGTCAAAGAGCTGCCTACCTCTCATCCCTGAAAGGATTCAGAGCAGTCGTCCTGACCGGAGACCTATACGAATCTGGGGGAGCTATGCAAGGTGGCTACTACCGGAGACCCTTAGATATGGGCGCGATGGTGCCAAGGACAGGCACCCTCAGTGATCTCAAGAAGGTCGTCTCCTCACTCATAGATCTCATCGAGAAAAGCAGATCCAACCTCACAGCTCTCGTCTCAAAAGCTGACGAACTTAGGATGGAAAAGATTCTCCTGCAGAAGAACCTCGAGCGTATCCAAGACGATGTCAAAACAGTCCAGGAGAGACTTCGCTTAACCAGTGAGTCGTTGGCGGCTACAGGTGAGAAGTTGAGGTCGGCGACGGAGCTTATCGAGAAGAATAGCAGCAATCTGCAGTCACTCAGGCTCAGAGAGACCGAGCTGGAGGAGGCCCTGAAGAGGCTTGAGGATGAAAGAACCGCGTTGAGAAATGCTCTCCGCTCAGATGAGCCCAAGAACATTGAGGAACAGTACTCCGCCCTCAAAGATGAGCTTAGTAGGCTGAGAAGTAACAAAGCTATCATCGACTCCAGAGCCTCAAGCCTTGACGCAGCCGTAAAGTCGAAATCTAGTCTTCTGGAGAGGACTAAAGACCAGCTGAGATATCTCCAAGAGCGAGAACAGGAAGTTGCCTCAAGCCTCGCACTTGCAGAGAAAGATCTCGAAGACTGGACGAGCAAGCTGGCTGAGCTGACGTCTGAGAGAGAAAGCCTCTTCAAATCACTGGAATCGCTCCGGGAGCAAACCACCGAGTCCCAAGCAAGGCTGGATGAACAGAACAAAACCCTCCACTCGCTGGAAGTGGAGATTGAACCTTTGAATTCAAGTATGACACAACTGCGCCTTGAGCTAAACAAGAAAGAGCTTGAAGAGAATTTCCTGTTGGAGGAACTCAACAGGCTCGGCTTCTCCAAACCAGTCGACATCTCTTCCCTTGATTCCAAGACGCTTGAGACCAATCTCTCAACGTTAAGGGAAGAGCTCCAGCAGATCGGCGCCATAAACGAACTCGCCGTTACACACTATGAGGAACAGAAGAACAACTACAAGCAATTATCAGTGAGAATAAACAAGCTCGAAGAGGAGAAGCGGTCCATCCTCCGATTCATGGAAGAGCTCGAACAGAAGAAACGCGAAACCTTCATGGCAGTATTTGACAAGCTAGATCAAAACTTCAACGAGATATTCTCAAAGATCACAGATGGGGGAAGAGGCAGTCTTGTCCTGGAGAATCCGGGGGAGATCTTCACTGGCGGGTTGGATATGCATCTTGCATTTCCAGGGAAGGCAGAACTGTCAATAGGAAGCGCCAGCGGAGGAGAGAAATCGGTCGCCACCGTATGCTTCCTCCTTGCCCTCCAGGGGATACATCCGATGCCTTTTTACGTCTTCGACGAGATAGATGCGCATCTAGACATGGTAAACTCGCAGAGGCTCGCCGACCTGCTCAAAGAACGATCAGCTGGTTCCCAATTCATAGTTGTTTCACTCAAGGACACAACGATAGCCAGAGCCAGCAGCGTCTACGGAATATTCATAGAGGAAGGCTTCTCCCAGGTCGTCTCACTCCCAAAACCTGAGGCTCAACCAATTGTCGGAACAGGATAAGCCGTTCTGGCTGAGGCCGCCGTACCTTATTCTCTTCGACCTCCTGAGGCTACATCGGATCAAGCCTTGGGATGTGAACATAACCAATATTCTGAACGCATTCCTGGCAACAATGAAAGAGAAGGGTCACATTGACTTCTCAGTCTCAGGGACAGCACTTCTAAGCGCGGCGATAATCCACAGAATGAAATCTGAACTCGTCCTCAAGATGGAGGATCCTCCCAAACCGCCCATCCAGAGGCCTCAAGAGGATATCCCTCCACCGCTCCCGCTACCACTGAGATTCGAGTACACCGCAACATCCCTCACAGAGATCCTAAGCGCTATCGAAGAAGTCCTAGTAAGCGAGATGAGGCTTCTGTCAAAAGAAACCTCGAACCTGAGGCCCACGCCTGTCGTTGAAGCACTGGACAACTTCATAGCAAACATTCAAGAGCATCTGGAATCCCTCTACCACAAGCTCATTCACGAATATGGGCGCGGAAGAGAGATCTCCTTCAGGGTACTCACACTAGGGGTCGGTATCCAGGAGGTCGTTAGAACATTCATCCTTATACTCTTCCTGGCTAGCAGGGGAAGGGTCAGGCTGTCACAAGACTCAGATTTCGGTGACATAAAGATCAGGGTGGCTGAGACCCGTGAACACGGCGGCGCAATCCAACGCTCCTTTGAACGTTAGGGAGAAGCATAGGGTAGACCTCATAGAAGCAGCACTTTACGCTGCTGGGAGGCCCCTAGACCTAGATACCCTCTCCACCTTGGCAAATGCGAAGCCAAAAGATGCCAGACTCCTGATTGAACAGCTCACGAACCGTTACAGAGAGACGAACGGTGCGTTGGAGCTACTCAAGCTCCAAGACGGTAGATTCGTGATGCAGCTGCGGCCTAACCTCGTGCCAGGAGTAATGAGGCTGGTCACCAGGAAACTTCTGACGAGGGGTCCACTCAAAACCCTATCTTTCATAGCGATCAAGCAACCTGTCACACAAGCCTATGTGGCAAAGGTCAGGGGTAACCTGGCCTACGGTCACATCAGGGTCTTATGTGAAAAAGGCTTGGTTTCAGAGGAGCGCCTTGGAAGGACGAAAGTATTGAGGACCACGACTGCCTTCTCCGACTATTTCAGTCTCAGCGGTGACCCAAGAGTCATGAAGAATCAGCTTGAGAAGATGTTCGAGCAGCTGCGCGTCAGAGGCTCCAATCCTCCCAGGTCAGGTTCTGCGCGGACTCAAAATCCAGCCGAGGACTGAGGAATCGATCTAGGGGCTACTGCGCAACGCTTATATCAATCGCGAAAGGGGAGACTCAAGGAATCTGCTGAAGGTGCTAAGAAGAAATGCCTCAGTGGCACGGTGGTTTGACAAAACGCAAGAAATCTGGTGGAAGACGAAAAGCCTACAGAGGTAAAAGGGCTTTCGAGATTGGAGGAGAATCCGCAGAGACCTCTATCGGTGAGACAAGGCGAGTCAAATCCAGAACCCACGGCGGAAACACGAAATCCAAGCTTCTCGCCTCCAATCTTGCAAACGTCACAGACCCATCGACACACATAACCAAGAAGGTCGAGATAACACGGGTGATAAGAAACCCGTCAAATGTGGACTTTGAACGAAGGAGCATCATCACCAAAGGCGCAATAATAGAGACGCCACTGGGCCAGGCCCATGTGACCTCAAGGCCAGGACAAGACGGCGTTGTGAATGCCATCTTGCTGAAACCACGATAGCATGATGGATGTAGCTTTGAAGCAGCCGGGAAGGGCTGTAGTCTGGCCTGTGGACATCGACTCCACGAAATCAATGGGGCAAGGCCGAAAAATCAGAAGAGACCTCTGCATAAACTCGCCGAAGCTGCAGGAGATTAGCACAGCAGCTGAGAGGCTGAATCTGAGATTCGAGGTTATCAGAGGATCCTCTAGGCCAAGTTCATGGTGGGACAAGACCGGGCACCTAATAGTCGAAAAGTCCGGAACAAGCAAAAGAGGCATCCTCCTCAGTCTGGTCAAGGAGATCAGACGCGCAAGAGCTGCAAAGCCTTGAGAACAGTCGGTGCACGACGACCTCACAACCCCTTCTTGAAATGATATGGGAGGTCGAAGAGACCTTGAGTGATCGAAGAATCTTCAGAACGCTAAAGACACTCGATCAAGTGAGAACCACACTGCAATCCATCATCCATGCACCTGTTCCAAATGAAGAGATCGTGATAGAGAACTCAATGGACCGTCTCTTGGCCGAGGACATAATATCGACTGTAGATGTCCCGAGCTTCGACAGAGCAACGATGGACGGGTATGCTGTCAAAGCACAAGATACATTCGGAGCAGATGAGACTCGGCCAAGAGTTCTGAAAGTAGTTGGCCGACTGGAGCCAGGCAAGCTTCCAAGCTTTACGTTAAGCAGATGTGAAACATCAGAGATCGCTACCGGAGCCACCCTACCGATCGGAGCTAACGCTGTGGTGATGGTTGAGTATACGAGAACCTCCGGCCAGACGGTGGAGATTTTCAGATCTGTTACCCCAGGAGAGAATGTTATGGCTGCAGGCTCAGACATAATGGCTGGTGAACTCGTTCTCCGAAGAGGTCAACTGATAACCTCGCGAGAAGTCGGCGTCTTGGCAGCTGTTGGAAAAAGAAACGTCAAAGTTCTCGGCTCGCCCAAAGTCGCCATCATTTCAACCGGAAATGAATTGGTCGCACCCGGATCTCCCCTGACTGGAGCCAAGATATACGACATAAATGCCTCTGCCTTGGCTGCAGCTGTTCTAGAAGCAGGTGGAACACCGATCATTCTCGGAATAGCCTCAGATAACGAGCAGGCAATATCAAGCGCCTTAGGAGAAGCCCTCAAAGGGGCAGACATAGTTCTGACCTCAGGAAGCACATCCGCCGGGAGACGCGACCTCCTCCCCCGAATAATATCCTCAATCAAGAACTCCAGCGTGATAGTTGATGGCTTAGCTGTGAAACCTGGAAAGCCAGCACTTGCAGCTCTGGTGGGCGGCAAGCCTATGTTTGCCCTGCCAGGAAATCCAACCTCAGCTTTGATGGTATTCCATGAAATAGTCAAACCCACGATAGGAAGATTGGCGGGGAGATATCTCAACGGCGATAAGCCAGTGATGGAAGCGAGTCTCGCGCTCAAAACCTTCTCAGCCAGAGGCAGACAGGAGCTGCTCCCCGTGCACATGGTCACGGACGAGTCAGGGCGCCACCTAGCCTACCCCATACTCAGCGGTTCTGGCGCCATAACTTCATTCGCACTCGCCGACGGCTTCATAAGAATAGCCGCTGACAGAGATGTCTTGAATGAGGGCGAGAAGGTTAAGGTTCACCTGTTCAGCCCCAATATCAGAATCCCAGACCTCGTCATAATCGGGAGCCATTGCGTTGGAATCGACATAATCCTCAGGATGATGTCCAAGCACGAACATCACACTAAAACTAAGGTCATAAATGTCGGATCCCTAGGCGGCCTCAACGCGTTAAGAAGAGGAGAGACTGACTTGGCAGGAATACATCTTCTAGACGAGGAATCTGGAGACTACAATATCCCATTCATTGAGAAGTTCAGTCTCAGAGACAAAACAGTTCTGATCCGAGGTTATTCGCGTGAGCAGGGATTTATCGCGGCAAAAGGCAACCCTAAAGGAGTATACAGCTTTAGGGATCTCCTTCAGCCGGGAATCAACTTCATCAACCGCAACGTGGGTTCAGGGACCAGAATACTCATAGACATGAATCTCGCACCGATCGCAAAACAAAAGCAGATATCGCTGGAGCAACTCGCTGGACAGATACAGGGTTACGATGTGGAAGCGAAGTCTCACAGCACTGTCGCCTCGGCAATCCTGCAAGGCAGAGCCGATGTGGGTTTTGGAATCAGAACTGTCGCGGTCCAAAACGATCTAACGTTTGTTCCGCATTCACTTGAGAGGTTCGACTTCGCGATTAGCAAGAATCGAATGCACAAGGACTCGGTCAGATCATTCATTGATGTGTTGAGAACTGAAGAGTTCAAGCTCTCGCTGGAGAAAGAAGCGCCAGGTCTCTTACCGGACAGCAGTACTGGCAACCCGATTCCTCTAGATCGTAAGTCCTAGCCTCGGTTATGCTCACCCTCAAAAAGGGTCGGTGATATCGCCGAGCTCTCAACTCACTGCTCAAGCCTAGTCATCGATGAGTGTGATCAGTGCGCACGACACCGAACATCTAGGCTAACGTGGTGAGATCGCCAAACGCTATCTTAATATATTCTCCTGTCACACTCCGAATGCTCAAGCTGGCGGGTGCGAATTTTTGAGGAGGCTTAACAAG
>CAZVKZ010000010.1:12892-19900 GCA_964627775.1 uncultured Candidatus Bathyarchaeia archaeon
TGAAGCTCGACTCCGGTGTCTGTCCAAAACTTGGACAGAGAGTCTTCGACAGCAAGCTTAGAGAGATCGGGAAGATCCGAGACCTCTTCGGCCCCGTTGCCAACCCTTACATCTCGGTAACCCCCACGACCTCTGACCCATCATCCTCTGTTGGGAAGATTGTCTACACAGACTAGTGGTAGTTACCAGTGTCAGAGGAAGAGAAACCAGTAGTAGATGGGGTCGAGACTAAACTAAAAGTCCGTATCTGTCCTGAATGCGGCAGATCAAGATTCATCAGAGATTATGACGCCGCAGAAATTGTCTGCATGGACTGCGGGTGCGTCATACTTGAGAAACTGACCGACTCCAGCCCCGAGTGGCGGGCCTTCGACGACGAACAGAGAGCCAGACGAGCCAGGGTCGGCGCTCCAATGACCTACACGATTCATGACAAAGGATTATCGACTGTAATAGATTGGCATGATAGATTATCCTCAGGCAAGAGGCTAACCTCTGCACAGAGGGTTGAACTCTACGTCCTAAGGAAGTGGCAGAGGAGAGTCAGAGTCTCAGACGCTACAGAACGAAACCTCGCCGTCGCCCTCTCAGATCTTAGCAAACTCGCCTCGACACTGAACTTGCCAAAGAACATCCTAGAGACCGCATCCGTAATCTACAGGAAGGCGATAAAGAAGCGCCTGATAAGAGGAAGATCGATACACAATGTGACCGCAGCAGCGATCTACATGTCTTGCAGGCAATGTGGCATCCCGAGAACTCTCGATGAGATCGCCGAAGCAGGAAGCCTCAACAAGAAAGATGTCGGACGAAGCTACCGATTTATGGTGAGAGAGCTAGGGACATTCGTTCCTCCCTCGACCAGCAAGAATTATGCCGCAAGATTCTCGAACAAGCTCGTAATATCGGGGAGAGCCGAGGCTATAGCGATAAAGATCCTTGAGACCGCGAAGAAGATGAAGCTGACAAGCGGGAGGGGTCCCACGGGGATAGCTGCCGCCGCAACCTACGTGGCAACAGTTCTGACCAACGAGAGGAAGACCCAGAGAGAGATCGCTGAGATAGCCAACGTGACTGAAGTGACAATTCGCAATAGATACAAAGAGCTTCTTGAGCGCCTCATGATAGAGGTACCGCTATAAGCGAAAAACCTACCATGTCTGAGAGGCTCGATTCGTGGTCTGGTGTGCTCTAGATGGGGTTGATGAGGGAAGTAGCGATCATAGGCGGCGGAATGACAAGATTCCACCATGCCCTACATGCAGAAAAGAACAGTCGCGAGATATTTGCTGAGGCAGTTGCTGAAAGCCTCAACTCAGTTGAGAAGGGAATATCCGCAAAGGATATCGATGCCCTTGTCGTAGGCTGCACAGTCGGCGAGTTCTTCGAAGGGCAATCCCATTACGCCTCCCTAATGGCTGACTGGACTGGCTTGCTCCCAAAACCTTCCTTCCGCGTTGAGACCGCATGCGCGAGCTCCTCAACAGCAGTTGAGGTAGCTGTCCTAGGCATCGCGTCAGGAATGTATGACACGGTCCTGGTCGGAGGAGTGGAGAAAATGTCCAGTCTTAAGACTGAGATGGTCACAGAAGCCCTCATGTCCGGAGTAGACATAGCCTATGACTATCCAGCAGGAGTGACGAACCCGGCACTCTACGCGATGATGGCAAATGCATACTTCAATGAGTACGGCACAAGTTGGGAGCAACTTGCCGCCGTAGCAGTCAAGAACCATCACAATGCAACGATGAACCCTAAAGCACAGTACCAGTCAGAGGTCTTGGAATTGGGGAATAAGATAGGATCAAAACAGGGTCTGTCCTTCAAAGACCCCTTGGACTTTCTCAGGTCTCCTGCAAACCCAATGGTTGCTTATCCACTGAGACTCTTCGACTGCTCGCCAATCAGCGATGGGGCATCGGCCATAATAATGACCGCTTCTGAAAACGCGAAGAAATACACAGGTACTCCCGTCCGCCTCGCAGGGTTGGGTCATGCCTCTGGAACCATGTCACTTCATGATAGACGAGATCTAACAAGTATCCCCGCCACTATCGACGCATCAAGGATGGCCTACAAGATGGCAAAGACCGAGGCCAAGGGCGTCGATCTTGCGATGGTGCATGACTGCTTCACCATAGCTGAGATCCTCGCCACAGAGGACTTGGGATTCTTCAAGAAAGGGGAGGGAGGAGAGGCTGCTGAGGAGGGAAAGACTGCGCTCGACAGTGACATGCCAATAAACACCGACGGCGGACTCAAGGCGAAGGGTCACCCGATAGGTGCGACAGGCACCGCGATGGTTTATGAAGTGTACAAGCAGCTCAGAGGCGAGGCTGAGAGACGACAGGTGAACAAGGCTGAGACCGGACTCATCCACAATGTCGGCGCTACCGGTGGGACAGTTAACGTTCAGATCTTCAAGATCTAGCCTTCACAAGAGATTATCGCAAATAACTTAAGACTCCAAGCTCAAAAGCGATGCCTCAAGAGGAGTTGACAATCATTTGGCAGAGGTCAAATTCAGCACCGTAGCGATAGATAGGCCGGAAGGCGTCAACATAATACTTGGACAATGCCACTTCATCAAAAGTGTCGAAGACCTATATGAAGCGGTCTCAGGAGGCGTTCCCGGTGCAAAGTTCGGATTGGCATTCTGCGAATCATCGGGCCCATGCCTTGTCAGGCGCGCCGGAACTGATCCAGAGCTCACAGATCTAGCTGTGAAGAACATTCTAAACATCTCAGCAGGTCATGTCTTCATCGTCATGCTGAGAAATCTCTATCCGATAAACGTTCTGAACTCAATAAAGAACGTTCCAGAGGTCTGCAACATCTACTGCGCAACTGCGAACGCGGTAAAGGTGATAGTGGCCGAAACGGGCAGCGGCAGAGGCATCATCGGGGTAGTGGACGGCAATCCACCAAAAGGCGTGGAGGATGAGAAAGCCTCAGAGGAAAGAAGATCATTCCTCAGAAAGATAGGTTACAAGCTCTAGCAAAGACGTGTCCAAACTCCTCGATCCACACCTTATGTATCATTCATGGGTGAACAAAACTGACCTTGAAAGTATTCAACACGATGACTGGGACTGAAGAGGAATTCAAACCAATACACGGAAACAGAGTGAACATGTTCGTATGCGGCCCCACAGTCTATGACCAAACACATATCGGGCACGCGAGAACATACCTCGCATATGATGTGATAGCGAGATATCTAAGGTTCAGAGGCTACAGCCTCTTCTATTTGATGAACATCACCGATGTCGATGACAAGATAATCGATAGAGCGAAAGAAAGAAACATTCCGCCACTTGAATTGTCAAGTCACTTCACGAAAGAATTCCTCCGTGATCTGGCCCTACTCAACATATCCTCAGCAAACCTCTTCGCAAAGGCTTCAGAGCATATCCCTGAGATCATTTCTCAGGTGGAGACACTTCTAGCGAAGGGGTGCGCCTACAGGGTCAATGGCGACGTTTACTTTCATATTGCGAAATTCCCAGACTACGGTAGGTTGTCCCATCAAAAGCCCGAGGAGTTGAGGAAACACAGGATCGAACCCGACCCTAGAAAGAGGGATCCGAGCGACTTTTCACTGTGGAAGAGTCGCGATAGGAATGAGTTAGGGTGGGATAGCCCTTGGGGATGGGGGAGGCCCGGATGGCATATAGAGGATACAGCGATAACTGAGAGATATCTAGGAGCTCAATACGACATCCACGGCGGCGCAATAGAACTCGTCTTTCCACATCATGAGGCTGAGATAGCGCAAGCAGAGTCCATCAGCGGCAAGAAACCACTAGTGAAGTATTGGATACATACTGGGATGGTGAACGTGAGGGGACAGAAGATGTCTAAATCACTGGGGAACTTCGTAACAATCAGCGAGGTTCTTGAGAAGTACAGTCCCAACGTTCTGAGGATCTTCTTTGCCTCAAGCCACTACAGAAGCCCTATAGACTACAATCAGACCAACCTTGACAACGCCCAAGAGAACTATCGACGGCTCGCAGATGCTTATGCGGAAGCCAGCCGTGCACTAGACAGTGCCAAAGCTGAGGAGGGTCAACAAGACACTGAATTCCTGAACGCGGTCAAAGACTACTGGTGGCAATTCATAGACGCCATGGACGATGATTTCAACACCCCGATAGCTCTTTCAGCCACACTCTCCTTCGCGAAGAAAATTGAAGCATATTCAAAGCAGGCTCCTGCAACAAAGGCCCTATCTGAAGCAATCCGTGCCCTCGAAGACTGCTTCTCAATACTCGGACTAGACGTGTCCCGCGTTGAGGTTTCCACATCTGACATCTCTGAAGGCTTAATGAGACTAGTTGTCGAGCTGAGGGAAGACGCAAGAAAGAGAAATGACTGGGCGATGGCCGACAAGATAAGAGAGAGATTGCAGTCCATCAAGATATTCATCGAGGATACCCCGCAAGGGCCACGCTGGAGAAGATCAGACCAAACGTAGGGCGGTACATTGCGCAGACAGATGAATGTTTAAAAGCGATCATGTCCTTTTAACAATCTGAACGGTGCATTCATTGGCGCGAAGGGGATCAACGGAGCAAGATGTCCTTAACATGATCATAAACGCAGGCGAGAACGGAGTCCTGCAATCAGAGCTCTGGAAGACCATAACCGCTGACAGTCGCGAGGGCTCAAGAGCCATACTAAGGCTTGAGAAGAAGAGACTGATTGAACGTAGAAAAGAACTGTTTGGTGGGAGATGGACCTACCGGATTCTGTCCAGGAGAAAGATCCCCAAAGTAGATTCCATAACAGCGATCCCATGCGCCTTCTGCAATCTTGAGACCAGATGCAACCATTCAGGGATAGTCTCCCCTTTGAAATGTGACAGGCTAACAGTCTGGCTGACAAACCTCGCAGCGACCGCCATAGCATAGATGCATCAGCTGAAAAGCAAGCTCGCAGGTACCTCTCCTATCCTGAGCTGATCTCGCAGAACTAGAAAGAGATCCGCGTGCAGTAGTTGGATCTCACGATCGAGATCTGAAGGCGTAAAACGTTCAATGACCAGACGCTCTACTTGGGTGCAGAGCAGGCGTCGAGATCAATACTACAGGCTCGCAAAAGAGAAAGGATACAGAAGCAGGGCAGCCTTCAAACTTGCGCAAATAATCAAGAGCTACGGATTCATCAGGAAAGGCGACTGGGTTATCGAGCTTGGGGCAGCTCCAGGAGGCTGGACCCAAGTTGTCGCTGAAACCATAGGATGTGAGGGTTACGTCCTTGGAGTCGACATCCAAGCGATAGACCCTCTAGAACAGCCTCAGGCTGAATTTATGAAACTCGACATAACCTCGGACTTCACTGTCAAGTTACTGGCGGAGAGATTCCCAGAAAAGGTTGACGCTGTCATCTCAGACGTTTCGCCAAACGTATCAGGCGCCTGGGATCTTGACCATTCAAGGCAAATGCATCTGGCAAGAAGATCCTTTGAGATCGCTCAAAGTACATTGAGGTCAGGCGGGAATTTTCTCGTGAAGGTTTTCCAAGGCGGCGAACTGGAGACGTTTCTGAGCGAGGTTAAGAGGAGTTTCCGTAAAGTCAGAGTCATTAGGCCGCGTGCAACGAGGAAGTCCAGTTCCGAGATCTACATTTTGGGCTTAGGGTTCCTTGAGGAGAGCTAGCTCTTACCAGACGATGATTTGTCTTGGCCCGCTTCTCTAATTGATGCTTCAATAGCCTCCATTGGAGCGTTCGTCTTGAACGCTCTGCCATCAAAATGTGTTCGGGTTGCGACGTAACCTTGCGTTCCTAAAGCTCGGATTACAGAAACAGGGCTGGGCGTGACTACCCCATTCCTGTCGCATATGGCATCGACGGTGTAGTATGTTGGAGGAGAGTCGACCTCCTCCAGTTCAATGCAGAGCAGCTTTGACAGTCTGCCAGACTTCTGACCGGATGCCTCGTTTAGCTCAATCAGGCGCTTGCAGAAATCTCCATCTGTCAACTTCCCCAGGAATAGCGGTCCAGCAATAGTGAGTGGGTTACCACATCTCACACATTTCCTGTCTGTGTTCGGAGTTCTGGACGAGAAGCGATTGAGGCAATGGAAGCAGTGATGTATGAAGCCTAGATCGTCAAGATTCCTGTCTGCACCCTTGGCTGATCGGTTTAGTCTCGCATAGAGACGAATGTAATGATCTGTACTATGTGCGAACTTGGCTTCGACGGCCATGTTATGTTTGCCAGCCGCTGTCATGAGCGATCCGTAGAGCAACCTTAATGCGACTTCGCGCGAGTACTCGCTCCTTAACGGTCTCCCACCGTACCTTCTAAGACAGGCACGGGGCTTGGCGCCGCAAAGAACAGCCATGTCAGTAGCCGTCATGGCTAAGAATCCATTGTTGACAAGGGCTCTGAGGGATGAGTCCATGTATGGGATGGGGGAGCCGTACGGATCAAGATCTATCAAGTGCAGTCTCTTCCCTGGTACTGAGTGGAGGTTGAGAAATACGTTTGCATCCATGCATTGAATCTCAACTTTGTCTCCGAGTTTATTGATGGAGGAGTTGTGCTGGGCCACCATTACAGCGTCTGGTTCAATATCGTTCATATAGGCTCTATCGATATTCTCCACCTCTGCGGCGTACCTCAATCCGCGAATCCCCGAGCCAGTCATGGGATCAGCGATCCTCAGGCGGTTTCGAAAGTCGCGCTGGAGACACCTAGCTGCCAAGATGGCTACATCGCGATTCAGGCGCATCCTCGGATTGTAGAAGACGTTTGAGTCACTACAGATGACTTCTTTACTGGAAGGCAAGGCGAGTGAGATCTGCCTCTCAGCCAGAGTACGGGTGGTGAATGGTAGGATTGAGTAGAAAGCCGGGCACCTCTGGTAAGTCAGATTAGATTGATCATATTAAGGTGTAGATGTGTAGTCGACTGACAAAATGATGTTTTGAACAGGATATGCTATCTATGCTGTCTCTTATACACATCTCCGAGCCCACGAGACAGGCAGAAATCTCG
>CAZVKZ010000011.1:0-17985 GCA_964627775.1 uncultured Candidatus Bathyarchaeia archaeon
CATTCAAACCTACCAGATCAACAAGAAACTGGCCGAGCAACTGGTTGACTCAGACTACCTCCAAACCTTCAAGAATATTGCCGCAAGCACCAAGGTCGGAGAATCCTTCCTGGCAACGATCCTGACCGAGACTACCAAGAGTCTCAACAGAGAAGGTATTCCAGTAGAAGCGTTAAGCGACGAGAAGATCACCAAAGTCTTCCAAGCTGTAGATTCGAACCTTACTGCAAAGGAGGCTGTTCCAGACATTCTCAAATGGCTTGCTCAGAAACCCGAATCCAGCGTGGAAGAAGCCATTGGGAAACTCGGTCTGGGCATGATGACCGAGGATGAACTGAGAAGCCGCGTAACTGCACTGCTTGATAAGAACATAAATCTCCTGAAGATGCAGGGTGAGGCGGCTGCGGGTAGACTAATGAACATGATAATGGCTGATGTCAGAGGGAAAGTGGAGGCAAAGAAGGTTATTGAGGTACTCAGGGAGGAGATTAAAAAACGCCTGAAACCCTAAAGGGATTCAAGCCTCCTCCGAAGCTCAGCCTGTTACCTCGTCATCCTTGAGTATTGCGTAGCCGTAGGATGTGTAACGCTCAATATCGTGTCCCAGATAGGGGGTCAGTGCACTTTCTTGGCCTATGTTCTCAAAAGGCGCCCCGCAGAGGCTGCAGATGCGGTCTGACATTGTTGTGACGACCTGTGGTGCCCTTGACTCGTTAGTTATGACTGCGATTCCCATCTCAGCATCATCTGGATGCTCTTGAGCGTTGGAGCAGCTGAAGAGAACCCAAGTGCTCCATCTCGGCTCCTCACACTCATATGTACTATACAATTCGATGACACCGCATTAGAATAGATAATCAAGGGTGTATAACATTTGTGGAATATTTGCCGGCTTTATGCTTCTATGGCGATCTGAGCAACTGAAGCGCACGCTGCAGCTCTGCCCTTATGCTCCCATCAAAGTTCGTCGCAGCCTTTGCATTCTCCGCGAAGGCCTCTCGAACATACTGGGCATACGGGTTCAGTCTCTGTATTGCACTTATTGTCTCCCAGTTCAACTCTATATTCTCAAGGTTCTGCATAGTCTTCTCTAGGGACTCAGTAATATATGGGGAGAGTTCCATGTCGGATGCGATCTTGCCAATAGTGTTGGCGAAGGTAAGCAGTGCATGGTGGTGAAGGACCTGAATAGTTGCCATCGCCCAGTCATGCTCCTCAACGGTGCTCTTCTTAATGACTGCACCACACTCTACCAGTATTTTAAGGAACTCATCGGTCATTGGGCCTCCTCTAACCGAGATCGCGATGCATCTCTTGCCTACAAGATCCTGAACCTGGGGGCCGAAGAGTGGATGAAGGCTAAGGTACTCTACAGGTGACGGAGTGTTTTCTCCTATATTCCTTGTGATCCCTGTCTTTACAGACGTCAGGTCTACGAGCAATGATTCGGGTGCCATTCGCCGACCGATGTCCTCACATACCTTCACAGTCTGATCGATCGGAACAGATACTATCACAATATCGCTTCGGTGCGCTTCTTCGGTGGGAAGCCAATCTAAGCCCAGCCTCCTTGAGGCCTCGATCGCCCTGCGCTGGCCTCTTGAGCTTATTCTCACGGCTCCAACTCTCTCTTTCAGAATCCTGCCGAGGAGAAGGCCCATCCTCCCAGCGCCGCCGACGATTGAGACGGTTACCTTTGAAGGCGACCCTTCATTGTTCAAACTGAAACGCTCCATTCAGATAGTGAGCTTCACTACTGATTTGAATGAGAAATTATGGTCTGGCTTCGGCCTCAACGGAAAGCTCTATGATCTCTTTGAAGACACGTCTGGTTTGTTCAGGGTTGAGCCCTTCTCTACCTGCCCTCGATGCTATCTTGTCTAAGATCTCTTGCTCCCTCTTTCGGTCCCTTATTGAAAGCCCACTTTTGCGTTTGACTTTGGCAATTCTCATGGCGATGGTCACTCGTTCTCTGAGAAGTGCGAGTATATGATCATCTACTTCGTCGATCTCTGCCCTCAAACTTCCAATTGACAACAAAAGACTACTCCCTCAAAACCCTAGGCGCCATGCCTGAACGAATCATGTGATCGGCCAAGACGATGCACAGCACTGCCTCAACCACGGGAACAGCCTTGGGAACTATGCAGGGATCATGTCTTCCCTTGACCGTTACCTCAACCTCTTTTATCTCGGTCAGGTCAACCGTTCTTTGAGGCTTAGCTATCGATGACGGCGGCTTGAAGGCAACCCTTCCGGTTATGGGCATGCCCGATGTCATTCCTCCCAGGATCCCACCCGATCTGTTGGTCTCTGTAACAACTCTCCCTTCTTGAAGTCTGAACTCGTCATTATTCTCGGATCCACGTGACGCTCCGGCCCCAAATCCTGAGCCAAGCTCGACTCCTTTTGCTCCGGGCACCGTGAAAAACGCCTTTGCAAGATCTGCATCTAACGCGTCAAAGATAGGCTCCCCAAGTCCGACTGGAGGATTCAAGACCGTGAACTCAACAATCCCTCCTACACTGTCTCCTTCTCTCTTCGCTTGGAGTATCTCGGCGGTCATCGCCTCGACCTTTGTTAGGTCAGCGGTTCTGATGGGATTTGTGTAAGTGTTCTTGCGGATATCATCGGGACCAACTTTCCCAGCTACCACTTTGCCTACCTGAGATGTATGGGCCAAGACCTCTATTCCAGACTTTGCTAGGATCTTTCTCGCAACAGCTCCAGCGATCACCATCGCTAAAGTCATCCTGCCGGACCATCTACCACCGCCTCTTAGGTCAATGAAGTTACCGTACTTTATGTGCGCAGGGTAATCTGCATGGCCCGGACGAGGTCGATCAATCAGGTCTGCATAGTTCTCTGATCTAATATCTTTGTTCCATACCAGTGCTGCTAGCGGTGCTCCAGTGGTGTAACCACTGTAGATCCCAGATAGAACCTCGACCTTGTCCTCCTCAACTCTTGCCGAGACCACGTTCCCGTTCCTTGGTATTCTTCTTGAGACCTCAGCCTGAATATCCGATTCTTTGATCTTTAGGCCGCTTGGGCAGCCATCGATCACAACTCCGACGCATCTGCCGTGGCTTTCGCCAAAGCAGGTCACCGCAAAGGCCTTGCCCAGAGTGTTACTGCTCAACGACTTCAGCTCCGAGCGAACGGATATCCATGATAAATCCTGGGTAAGACTTCCTTATGCACTCGATGTTAGCAATTGTGGTTTCATCAGTGGTTCCCAAGGCTGCCACTATACATGCCATTGCTATTCTATGGTCGTCGCGTGGATCTATCGTTGCTCCGTGAAGTTTGCAAGGCCCAGATATGATCAGGCTATCGCCTTCCTGCTTGATCTGCGATCCCATCTTGCCCAGCTCAACTCGCACAGATTCCAATCTATCCGATTCCTTGTATCTCAGCCTCTTGGTATTACGGATAGTTGTTCTCCCCTCTGCAAAGGATGCGAGCGCGGTGCAGACGGGGACCAAGTCAGGAATATCCGTAGCATCGATATCGATTGCGTTCAACCCGTCTCCTAAGATTTCCACAGCATTATTCTCTCTAGTGACCTTGGCCCCCATCTTCTCTAGAATGTCAATTATGACTTTGTCACCTTGGATCGAGTTGAGATCCAGATTCAGAACCCTAATTTTTGAACCCGTCACAGTAGCAGCTGCCAATAGAAATGCTGCTGAGGAGAAATCTCCGGGTACCTCACAGTCATGTGGAGAATAGTTCTGGTTTGAAGGAACTAAGAATCGAGAGTAGTTCTCACACTCAACTCGCACTCTGTGCTTTCTGAGGGTATCTATCGATATGTCTACGTATCCTCGGGACTCCAATGGAGTGCTGAGAATCACTTCAGTATCTCCCGATGCTTTAGGCGCTGCAAACAGGATTCCAGAGATAAATTGTGAGCTGATGTCACCTCTAATTGAAACTCTTCCGCCCTTGATCCCGCCGCCTCGAACGAGGAGTCCCCACACTCCATCGAGCTCACATTTTATACCGATCAGCTCCAGAGATTCCAAGTACGGTTCCAACGGCCGCTTTCTCAGTGAGCTTCCCAGAAGAAACCTTGTGTCGCCCGGGGCCAACGCCGCTGTAGGTACCATGAATCTTAGAGTGGCGCCTGACTCTCTGCAGTCAATCGGAGCAGTCGACGCCTTTACGGTTCCATCGCCTCTCACGCACAGTTGATCTTTCTCCTCTTCAACTTCAGCGCCGAAGGCTCTGATCGCGTCCAAAGTTGCTCTAGTATCATCTGAAAAGAGGGACCCTGTGATTCTTGATGTGCCATCTGAGAGAAATGATGCTATTAGCTCTCTGTGGGTGTGTGCCTTTGAGCCGGGGGCCTTCACGCTCCCTGCGAGAGGTTTGCCCCCACGAATATATACGGTCGCCAACTGACTAGATCGTCGCCTTCGCTTCCTTACAGTTGATTTCTGACTGGATTATCTCTCCCTCAAAGCTTTCAAGAACTTTCCTAATGCTCTCGATCTTTTCCTCCCTTGCAAGGACTGATACCGCGGGGCCAGTTCCCGAAATGCCGGCGGCCAGAGCGCCGGCCTTGAGCGCCTCATTCACTATCGACGTGTCATATCCGAGGGCGGCTGAGCATGCGAGACCGTTCATCGTCAGTGCAGCCCAGACGTCTCCTCTCAAAGCTTCCCTATATGCGCTTTCTGCAAGTGGTGCTATGGCTCGCATACTTGCAAGGTCGATGTCTTTAGTGTACAGCTTGTGCGGTGGAACGTGGAGAAGAACCGCAACCTTTCCCCGGAGCTTGGTTTTCCTGACTATTCTTCTTCGGAAATTGTTCGTTGCGATGAGGCCTCCAAAGAAAGATGCGCATGCATCGTCAAAGGCTCCTGTCACAGTGACGCCCGCATCGAGAGCCGCGTCAACACCCAGGTTCACTATTCGTAGTTTGGGGATTTTCTTGCCGAGCGCAGCAGTCGTTGCCAAGACTATCGCGTTGGCTGCTGCACTGCTGCTCTTTAATCCTCGTGCAATCGGGATGTTGGACTCGGTGGTCACCGACGCACCATACTTCTTCTCGAGTTTAAGGTATTGGAGTGTCTTCTCGACAGCGCTTCTTGCGAGTGTAACGTTCTCTGAAAGATCTGACTTGATAACACACTCGTAAGAGCCGGGAGTCTCGGTTAACTCAACTTGAGCTCTAGTCCATAGAGCTATTCCGATTGCTGCACCCTTTCCCGTTGGAATGGCGTTGACCACAGTGACTGCACCATGCGATATTGCTGCCCCAACACCGGGTCCCATGGCTTTCAATTCAGTGTCGCCTCTTTTTGTGGTGTTAGCGCCTTCCCAACCTGCCTAGGGTTGTTGAGAATTCACGCATCACGAAATTCATAGATAGACTCTCAATGCCGCGCATTGGGTAATAGAGAATGCTAATGCTCACGGTAGCTTAGCCGAGCCCAAGTCGACCGTATATTGTCTTGAGATCGTCGATGGTGAGTTGGCCTGGGGCTGTCTCAATCCCTGTTTCCATCGAGGCCATAGTGAAGTGAGCGCCGAATATTGGACTGACTACTCTTGAGACCTTGCCGTGCTCTCCCATCGCAAAACAGACCATTTTGATGTCGGCAGATGCTTTCTGCAAGAAGCTAAGCGTGACGAGATTATCTTGGATGGATGTTGCCGTAGTGACGATCTTGTAGATGTCAGGTTTGAATTTTGAGATCCTTAGCAGGATCTTCTCTAGTTCAGATATAGAAGGCGTTGATCTTAGGTCATGATGAGAAATGATCAGTTTGGGTCCAGATCTTCTGATGTTTTCAATCCTTAAATCTGGCCCTTCAATCGACTCTTCAAGATCTATGTAGTCAAATCCAGCTTCTGCCGCACTCGATAGCATCCCAAATCTTTCTTCCTCGTTGCCTCTGAACTCTCCTCCCTGACTAGGTTGCCGGTTTGTGGCTATCGTGGGGATGTCTTTCTTAGCACTGAACGCTTTGAGGTTACTGGATGGATTTAGTCGGTCAAGTCTAATCTCGACGAGGTCGGCCCCTTTTTTTGCAGCCCTCTCCATGAATGCAGTTCCCTCCTCAACAGATCTCGGCATCACCGAGACGCATATTCTGGGTCTCACCGTTCTATCACCGACTCCTCATCGATCTTGATGCCGAAGTGCCTCCCCCCAGTTTCGGTTCTCATTAGGACCTTGTCGCCAGGTTTGATCTCTGAGACTGATTTGGACCCCTCTTTGGTAACTAGGCGAATCGTTTCGGCGTTCTGTAGGATTATGTTGTATCCTCGCCCCTCACTGCTTGTCTCAAGAAGGATCATGGGTCTCCATTCTATCTTCACACGGCATACACTGGTCGTACGGGTGTTTCCTTCCGAGTCTACGATCATGACCTCATCCCCAGCCTTCATTTCTGATAGGTAGCGAGTCTTGTTGGATGGGGCGAGAATGTAGGAGGCAACGGGTCCAGCGTTCACCCTGAAGGGCCTAGTCTCAACGAATGGGTTGACAGTTGTCTCGGACTCGACTAGAAAGAGGCCTGAGGATTGGCTTCCGACAAGGACTCCTTCTTTGGGGTGCAGCAGGTCGCATGTGTCGATGCATACCCTAGCGCCGATGCCTACTGGTTTTAGCCGGATAACCTCGCCTTCGGTCAGCTCGATCCTCGTTTGGATCTTCTTGACCACTCTGCTTACTGCAAGAATGTCTTCCGTTCGGCTGGGTTTGTGGATCACTCCATCTGCTCCCAGCTGTAGCGTCTCTACCGCAAGTCTGGCCTCCTCAGGTCCTGATGCTTCCACAATCACTTTGGCGATTCTTCTTGACCTTGCGATTATATTCTCAAGTGGGATCGTCTTCCAGTCAGTGCATCTGATGATGACATATTTCGATCCGAGTTCGGCTGCCTCAATCACTTTGGTCTCGTCATCGCCAGAATTCACTGTGATCCTAGCGACTATCTCTCTCGAGGAGACTCTTGCTTTCACCAGATCTCCAGACTCTTTGAATTCTACCGCTCTAATGTCGGCACCGTCGAAGGTTCCCGCTATCGGTTTATTGAATGTCTTGGCCATCTTGAGGTCTTTTGAGGAGACCAGCAAGACATCGGCGTTTCCTGAGGCTGCGGCCAGCAGGCTCTGTCTCGTCGCCTCCGGCAGATCCTCAGCTATTTCGATCCAGAGTTCCTTCAAGGCTTTCCACTAGCTACCCTGAGTGCCTTCTGGACGTCCGCGTTCTCGTGAACGATGGCTGTGAGCGACTTTGTCATCAGTTCCGGCTTCTCATGCTGGAAGACGTTCCTGCCTATGGATACCCCTGCGGCGCCTGCCTTCATCGCGTCGTATACCATGGTGAGGAATGCTTCCACCCCCTCTGTCTTGGGCCCCCCAGCGATCACTACTGGAACTGGGCAGCCGGCCACTACCTCTCTGAAGGTTTTGACATCTCCGGTGTAGTTTGTCTTGACAATATCCGCCCCGAGTTCAGCTCCTAGTCTCGCGGCATGTTTGACAACTTCTGGGTCATGCTCGCTCTTTATTTTTGGCCCACGCGGATACATCATGGCAAGGAGCGGGACTCCCAGCTCATCGCATCTGTCTGCGACGCTTCCCAACTTGGCGAGCATCTTGGGCTCCTTGGGTGCCCCCACGTTTATGTGGACAGAGACCGCCTCTGCTCCGAGCCTTAGCGCTTCAATGACTGAGCAGACCTGCCGCTTCCACAACGGATCTGGACCTAAAGAGGTGCTTCCAGAGAGGTGTACTATCAGTCCTACTCGTCCAGGATCAACGTTCTTGGCTATGCCTTTGTGTACTAGGATAGCGTCGGCTCCTCCCTGGCTAATCCGCTGGATTGTGGTCTTCATATCTGCGAGTCCCTGAATCGGGCCGACCGTCACGCCATGATCCATCGGAATTATGACTGTTCGGTCGTCTTCCCGGAATATTCTCTGGAGCCTTCTTCTTTTACCTGAGTTGATGGTCTCACCTCCTAGATGTAACCGATCGCTCTAAAGTACTCTGAGTTGAGTATTGAGCATCCCGCCGCGCCGCGCACAGTATTGTGGCCTAGCAACACGTATTTGATGCCGTCCAGTGCAGTGTCCTGTCTGATGCGGCCGACAACGACGGACATCCCTCCGCCCTCCATTCTGTCGAGTCGGGGCTGCGGCCTATCCTCTTCATGCCTTACTATGATCGGATTCTTGGGCGCCGTTGGTAACCCGAGTTTTTGTGGTTCCGCTTGGAACCTCGCCATCGCCTCTGCAACCGCTTGAGGGGTTGCTTCTTTCTCTGTCTCAACGAATACTGCCTCGACGTGACCGTCGGCTGTGCTCACTCTGTGGCAACTGGCTGAGACCCTAAACTCTGCCGGCTTCTTCAGCCCTCCCATGATCTTCAGCGTCTCATTCTGCACCTTCTCTTCCTCATTCTTGATGAACGGTATCACGTTATCTGAGATGTCTAGTGAGGGAACGCCTGGGTATCCTGCGCCCGACAGTGCCTGCATCGTCGAGACAAGGACTCTTCTTATTCCAAATTCCTTGTGGAGCGGTTTGAGGGAGAGTGTCAGTATCGCGGTTGTGCAGTTTGGGTTCGTTACTATAGCTCCGCTCCAACCTCTTCTCTTTCTCTGCTCATCGACCATTCTTGCGTGTTCGCAGTTGACCTCAGGGTTGAGGATGGGGACATTCTCGTCCATCCTGTGGGATGAAGCATTGCTGAAGACCATGAAGCCTTCTTCTGCAAACTCCTCTTCGATCTTTCCGGCTTCCTCTGCGGGCAGGGCTGAGTAGACCACGTCAACATTATCAATCGCCTTGGGATCAACGGGAAGGACCTCAAGATCTCTAACGTCCTCTGGGATGGGGATTGGAAGCCTCCACTTGGCGAGGTGGCCGTACTTGATGCCGATGCTTCTTTCCGACGCCGCTAGAGCTTCTATCCTAAACCACGGGTGTCCCTGGAGCATCTCGATGAATTTCTGCCCGACCATGCCAGTCGCACCGAGAATTGCCACTCTCAACACTAGTCTGCACCTAATTCCTTTCTAATAGTGATAATCGCCTTGTCCTTCTCAGCATCCTCAACAAAGATCAAAATGCTTGAGGTAATCGTGAGTATGCCAAAGATGTTGATATCATTGGCTCGCAGAACATCTGAGACCCGGCTTACTATCCCAGGTGTCTCCTCAAGCCCGACCCCTTTGACTCTCAAGTAGGCTAGGTTTCTGCGGACGGTCATCGATATGGCCTCTGGGTGTCTGAGGAGGGTTCCGTGGATGTCCTGTAAGTTTGAGTCAATCTTCTCATTCTGCGAAGTATACAGGATTATCGAGTCCGTGTTAGCTGAGAGACCGAGGAGTTCGGTGTGTTTCTCAACCTTGTCAGCGAGTTCTGATATGATCCTTGGGTTTCTTGACAATCCCTGGCCGACTATAGTCAACGCCAATGCTTTGCTCGGCGCTGCAAGCTCAACTTCAAGCTCAGAAGATATTGATCCGGTAATTCTCGTTCCCTCAGAATCCAAGTTGGCCAAAGAATAGTTGACAACCTTAACATCTATTCTTGGGTCTTTGTACTTGAGAGCCTTTCTGTGTATGAACTTCGTGCCTGAGTCCGCCATTCCAATGAGAGCGTTTACGTCAACCTTGTCAAGTCTCTTGGCTCCAGGAACCAGTTTCGGATCTGCTGTCATAATCCCCTCCGAGTCCGTAACCAAGACGACCTCATCAGCGCTGAGCGCCCTGGCGAGGATAAAGGCTGTTGTGTCGCTACCGCCTCTGCCGATTGTACTTATCGCTCCATCCGCGGTTCGGCCGACAAATCCCGCGATGACCGGAACAACACCATTAGCTAATGCTGGAGCAATGTACTGTCTGATTCTAGCCTCACATTCCGCTAGGATCGGGTTCGCGTTGGAGAAGTTGTCGTCGGTAATTATGGGCCAGTCGTCGTCGGCTGGGTCAAAGTATCTGACGCTCAGGCCTTCTGATCTGAGTGTTGCCGCAAAGACCCTTGCGCTTGTTCTTTCCCCCATCGAGAGTATATCGTCAATATCGTGCTTCTCAACTCCTCTTCCTGAAGAGTTCCCTAAAATTTCCAGAAGTGCGTCCGTAGTCTTGCCCATCGCGGACACGACCACCGCAACCCTTACTCCCTTCTTAACCTGTTCAGCCACGGATCTGACTGCTTTCCTTATTCTCTCGCTGTCGGCAAGACTTGAGCCGCCAAACTTTGCAACAATAGTCTTCGTACACTTTGGCTGCTCCGCTGACACGTCCAAGGATGTTCGAGAAGCACCATTGCCTAGGCTTGACCTGGGCTGTGCGAAAACTTTTGAGCTGTCTCTAGAGAAATCTGGAGACTTGGCAGGTAGACTCAATGCAGAATCTCGTGTAAACTCCATCACCGAAAAGACAATCACCCATTATCTTCACCTGCCATGAAGAGTTGGCACCTTCACACTATGCGCCCGATATATTAATTTATCGAATAGGCTGCAGTTGATAGCGCAAATTAAATGGCACATATGAGGTAGATGCAGACTTCTCCAGTAGCTACCAGCAGAATCCGATTAGGAGGCTTGGAACGCTTTGTGCGGGATCTTTGGAGTTGTCCTGAAGACGGGAAGAGTAGCACCAGTCATTCATCAGGCTCTGGAGCGACTCGAGTACAGAGGATATGACTCAGTAGGCCTCGCTACAGTCTCAGAGAAAGGGCTAGAGGTCAGGAAGGATCGCGGGTCAATTCGCGATGTGGATCTCAAGCATCGGCTTGATGATATGGCTGGAAGGGTTGGTGTCGGTCATACTAGGTGGGCAACACACGGTGCCCCATCCATGGAGAACGCACACCCTCACGTGAGCTGCAAGGGCGACGTCGCGGTTGTGCACAATGGCATAATCGAGAACTTCCTCGAGTTAAGGAAACAGCTGGAAGAGAGAAAACACGTTTTCCGGTCGAGAACAGACACTGAAGTCATCCCCCACCTTATCGAGGAATACGTATCCACCGGCGAGGATTTCGTTGAGTCGGTCAGGCTAGCCGCGAGGCAACTCGAAGGCTCGTTCGCAATCGCAGCGGTTTCTACCTCAAGGCCTGATCTGATAGTCTGCGTTAAGAAGGAGAGCCCTCTGGTCATCGGGCTCTCGGACTCTTCGAGCTACTGCGCATCAGACGTTTCAGCTTTCCTGCCCCTGACAAGAAAAGCGATCGCTATGGAAGAAGATGATTTGGCAGTCCTTGAGACTGGCCAGACTAGGATTATCAATTTCAGAACAGGTCAGGAGCTTGAGCGGAACGTTTCAGATATCCCTTGGAGTATAGAGGACGCGACGAAGGGTGGATACGGCCACTTCATGCTGAAAGAGATAAACGAGCAGCCGCTAGCGATCAGGAATGTCCTGAGAATCCAGCCGGTATACTGCGGTCTAATGGCGTCAAAGCTGGAGAAGGCCGGGCAGGTATTTCTTCTCGGATGCGGCACCTCATACCATGCCTGTCTTGCAGCATCATACCTTTTCACCAAGCTAGCAGGACTCCAAGTGCAACCTGTGATTGCGTCAGAATTTGTTGAGCAATACGGACATTTGATTGACAAAGACTCAATAATCTTGGCAGTGAGCCAGTCTGGTGAGACTGCGGATACTCTAGAGAGTGTACGGTTTGCAAAGAGCAAAGGCGCATCGATAATGGGGATTACAAACGTAATGGGTTCGACTATTACGAGGCTTTCTGAGGTCTACATTGGCCAAAACTCAGGGCCTGAGGTCGGTGTGGCGGCGACAAAAACGTTCACTTCTCAGGTTTCCGTTCTGGCGAGGCTCGCTCTCGTCTTGGCCGAGAAAAGAAACACCTTACCTATCGAGGAGCTGACTAAGCTCAAGAGTAGCCTGCTGCAGATTCCGAAGGCCATGGAGAGCGCTCTTCTCACTGAACCCAGAGTCAAGGAACTCGCACGCAAGTACAGAGACAGGTCAAGTTTCTGCTTCCTAGGACGTGGTATCAATTTTACCACGGCGCTAGAGGCAAGGCTGAAGCTTCTTGAGCTATCATATCTGCCATCCTTAGCATATCCAGCAGGTGAGAGCAAGCACGGTTTTATCGCAGTTGTCGATCAAGATTACCCAATAGTCTTCGTCGCTCCAAAAGACGAGACGTACCACAAGATCGTTGGCAATGTCATGGAGATGAAAGCTAGGAACGCATCAACAATCGGAGTGATCGATGCTGGCGATGAGAGGCTGAAGGAGTTGCTCGATGATTACATCGAAATCCCAACGCCAGTGACGAGCCTTCTGACCCCCTTGGTCTATGTCATCCCGCTGCAGCTATTTGCGTACTGGATGGCTGTTGAGAGAGGATGCGACCCAGATAGACCAAGGAACTTGGCAAAATCCGTTACGGTTTTGTAGTTAGTAGCGATTCAGGGCACGAATAATTCTAACGGTCCTCAAACTACCTAGCCTAAGTAGCTTTCGTACGTACTCTTTTATCGTTCAGGCATCTGCAACCTCGCCGCCTTCCAGTCCCTTGACAAACCTTTTAATTGAAGTCTCAGACGTGACTAGGTTTCCGAGGACTCGGCTGACCTAGGGATGATAGTCGTTCTTGCTGGCGGTGTAGGAGCCGCCAGATTTCTCCAAGGCTTGACTAGGCTTCTTGATAGTGAGAGGTTGGTTATTGTTGCAAACACCGGAGATGACTTGGAAGTCTATGGGCTGCACGTTTCACCAGACCTCGACACGCTAATGTATACCCTGGCAGGTATAGTCGACGAGGAGAAAGGCTGGGGTCTGAAAGGAGACACTTTCAATTTTCTCGAAATGATGGGTGAATACGGCCAGGAGACATGGTTTAGAATCGGGGATAGAGACCTTACAACTCATGTCCTGCGGACATCGCTCCTACGCCGAAACTTGAGCCTGACGGAGGTTACTAGAGAGCTGTGCAGACATCTCAAGATCCAGCACGAAATTCTGCCGATGACCGATGACCCCGTGAGAACTGTAATGCATACTGATGAAGGGGTCTTGGATTTTCAGGAGTACTTCGTCAAGCGGAGATTCGAAGTTGAAGTCAAGAACGTAGTCTTCATAGGCAGTGAGTCTGCACGTCCCAACCCCGACGTTCTCGAAGCGATCACCGAGTCGAATGGAATAATATTAGCCCCTAGTAATCCGATCGTCAGCATCGGCTGCATTCTATCAATTCAAGGTATCAGAGAAGCGATAGGCAAATCCAGAGCAAGAAAAGTTGCTATAAGCCCACTCATATCTGGAAAGCCAGTGAGGGGTCCGGCTGACAGAATAATGAGAGGCTTGGGAATAGAGCCTTCCGCCCTTGGAATAGCGTCGATCTATAAGGGTCTAATCAATACTCTTGTCATTGACAAAGAAGATTCACACTTCGAGGATGCTGTACAGAAATTGGGGATGGAGATCATAGTGACCGAGACTCGGATGGACACGCTGGAGGCCAAGATCAAACTCGCAGAGCTAGTTCTGCGGGCACTTAGAAGATGATCAGATGAATATCTGCGCAATCGTGCCAGTGAAGAGGTTATCCAGATCCAAAACCCGGCTTGCCCCTTCCCTTAACACAGTTGAAAGGCGAGATCTTACCCTAAGAATGCTACAGCGTGTCTTGGCTATACTTGCGAAACTGTTTGATCAAGTAGTCGTAGTAGGCTCGGATGAAGAGATAAAGAGAGTCTCCGAAGATTATGATGTCTCATTTGAGTGGGACAGGTCTACATCGTTGAATCAAGCTGTGAGCCAAGCGATCAATCGATGCGTTAGAAGTAGAGCTGACGCAGTCTTCGTGGTTGCAGCTGATCTCCCGATGATCTCTATTGCTGAGGTCAAGAGGTTTCTTGCGAACATAGGTGATGAATCAGTGGTAATCTGTGCTTCCAAGGACTGCGGAACAAATGCCCTCCTCATGCGTCCTCCAGGAGCCATTCAGGCGAGGTTCGGTTCAAACAGTCTGGTTCGGCACCTCAGAGAGGCTGCAGCGAGGGGTAGAAAATTCAAAGTGTATTGGTCTCCAGGTTTCATGTTTGACATCGATTCCGCGAGAGATCTTCAATTGCTTGAATCTCTCAAAAAGTAAGGTGCTTCCTGTTTCGCCCAGGCACTATCTATTGGTTCCCGGAGACAAGATCGCTTCAACGATCTTCCGTCTCTTGATCAGATCTACTAAGGCACCAATTATCGCGATTTCCAACCAAGCCTTGGCTAAGATGGACAGTATCAAGATATCAGTAAAGATCGCAGCCGTCTGAGGAGGCAGGATCAACCACGTTAACAAGCGCAAGACAACATATATCCAGACGAACTCTGGGATGAACCCTAGGATCACTGCCGAGGCTGGTCGCATTCTTTTTGCTAGAATCCCGAAGTAGAGTCCTGACAAAGCCTTCCCAACCGCAAACCCGATGAACCCGAGGAACGGCCCAAGCACCCCCATCACACCTAGCTGAATGAAGGGTGCCATGCCCACAAGAATCCCTGTGAACATGCCCATCACAGGGCCAAGATACACGGCCACTATCGCGGTTGCGAGATGTGAGAAGTCGAGCGCAACCTGGGGATGGTATCCTCTGATAAACATTGAGATGAATGCTAAGACATTACCGAGTGCCGCCATCGAGGCCATCAACGCAACACGCTTGGTGGTGGGGATGGGTTCTTTTCGTCTTTCCATATCGCTCTCCACATAATCTAGTGAGAAGATTCATTTGACATAGGTCAAGATTTGCCGTGTGGGGTTTTCCTTCTATCGATGATGTCCCATGTTGAAGGGCCCGTTCCAATCAGTACGACTGGTCTTCCTGTTTCATCCTCGATTTTCCTGACAAAATCTTTGGCCTCATCGGGGAGCTTCTGAAACCTCCTTACACTAGCCGCCTTGGGCGCGATCAGATCGATCTTTGTGATCGCAATCTGTGTGGTTCCATTCAGCATGACCGCCCTTCTGGCAAGGTCAAAATTGAACGGTGCGGCCCTGCGTTCTCTGCCAGTCACTGTACCATACTCCATCCATCTCCTCTTCAAAATCTCCTCTCTACCGAGCTGACCGGGGAGTTCTCCCTCTCCGACCCTCGTTACAAAAGATTTGAAGACAATAGTGACATCCGAGACTCTCGTCGGGCCCAAGCCTATGTCTGAGCATACGGCTGACGCACAGACATCCTTTGATGTGCAGTATGGATATGTTCCATGGTAGAGTGAGAGGAATGTTCCCTGAGTACCCTCAACAAGCACATCCTTGCCTTCGTCCAATGCATCATTTACCGCAGAAGGCACATCCACGAGATATTTCGACAGGCTTGGGACGTCTCCAGCGACCTTCGCGGTCCTTAGGGCTCTGTCGGCATTGCATGCTCCCACACCACTCCTCGTAGAACCAATCTGTTTGGACAAGTGAGCCGATGCGACCTCGGCTTGAACGTGTCTCTCCTCAACTATGCCGCATCGGGGATCAATTCCTATCCTTGAATTCGCTTCAGTCAACGTGATCTCTTTCAAGAGGATCTCTGGCTCTATGCATACTCCTGGTCCGATTAGGAGCCGACTTTCCTTGTTAGTAAATCCACTGGGAACCATTCGTAGTGAGTATGTTCTGCCCTCAAATTCGACTGTGTGTCCGGCGTTGGGTCCCACGCCGCCTCTTGCGACTATTGCTGGGTTGTCTTTGAGAGCGAGGTAAGAGATCAATTTCCCTTTGCCTTCGTCTCCGAAGAACCCTCCGACAACTACGTTGCACGGCATTAGACTGCGCCCCAACAGCGATCCGAAGAGTCTACTCTAAAAGGCTTTGTCAAGGCGGATGAAGAACACACGAATGAAGTCGTTGGGGCTGTTCAAACAGTGTGTGAAGGGTACTGAAGTCGCATCAGATAGTTCAGATTCCCTGAACTGATTCAGTCTGTGTCTTGTTCTGACAACGATGAAGCCTGTTTCCCTTAAGCTCGAATCTCAATGGGGAATTCCTGCTGAGCAGATTAGGATCCAAAACTATTTCTCTAGTGATTCTTCTTTTAGGGAACCAAAGTGAGAGCACCATCTGCGGCTTATGCCCTAGCTCAACAAGACGATGGTAATAGTGGCGCAGAGTCCTAAGATCGTCAGGATAAACGTACATCGAATCTTGGGAGCAACGTTTGCACTCAACAAGCTTCGTGACACCGTTCTCTGAGAATATGACTACATCAACCCTTAGGCTTCGTGCACTGTGAATCCGAGGGTACCTCCTGTACCTATTCATAACCTTCTCTTCATGTCTTCTCCCGCGGTGATATCTAGCCACAGCCCACACCTGCAACCAAGGAGGAATCTTCCAACTCAGCGACCTATAACCGTGCAGTCCCAGCTATAGGGTCGACTATCGATAACGGCAAGTCTACTGCGAAAGACTAAAACATATTCTCTATAAGAGCTTTCATAGTTGTGATTGAGGTATTGGTGGGTCAAGTGTCGGAAAGGCAGCAACCTAAGGCTCGTTTCTCTACGAGATTGCCCAGCGGCGACTTCCTGAGTTTTGCAGTCTGGCCAGGTAAATCCGATCCATCAGCAGAGGTCCTAACAGTACAGGTGAGACACTTCGAGGGAGATGTCTGGGAGACTGTTGCCAGGCTTGCCGTCTACAGAACCTCCGACGGGAAGTACACGCTGCTCCCGGAGAGAGGCAGGACACAAGCCAAGCAGGAAGATCTCACCCAATGAGCCTTCAATTCCGAACTGCAGGCGTGCAGATAGAATATTATAAGAACCCATTGAAGGGGTCTTTGTACTGTTAAGGTGTCGATCGTGCCCAAGTACCTCTTCATAACTGGCGGAGTGATGTCCGGAATCGGCAAAGGGGTAACGGCTGCCTCAGTTGGGAAGATTCTACAGTCTAGAGGAATGCGTGTTACAGCCATCAAGATAGACCCTTACCTGAATGTTGACGCCGGGACGATGAACCCTTACGTCCACGGCGAAGTCTTCGTCACTGAGGACGGCGGCGAGACAGATATGGACTTGGGGACCTATGAAAGGTTCCTAGATGTTAATGTTCCAAAGGACCATAACATCACAACTGGGCAGATCTACCTCTCAGTCATAGGCAAAGAAAGGAAAGGAGAGCTGCTGGGAAAATGTGTCCAGATAATACCCCACATCACTGACGAGATCAAGGAGCGAATAAAAGAGATCACAGGCAAAAGCAATGTTGACTGCACCACAGTCGAGATAGGCGGGACAGTGGGGGACATAGAGAGCCTCCCATTCCTCGAGGCTGCACGCCAGCTCAGACTGGAAGAAGGCTCGACCAACGTCATCTATGTTCACGTGACCCTGGTTCCAATTCTCGATGTCGTCGGGGAGCAGAAGACGAAGCCAACTCAGCACAGTGTGCAAGAACTGCGAAGGATCGGTATTCAGCCTGATGTGGTGGTTGTGAGGAGTCAAAGCCCGTTGAAGGAGGAGCCAAAGAGAAAGATCGCTTTATTCTGCAACATAGAGGAAAGAGCAGTATTCACCTCCCCCGACGTAAAAAGCATCTATGAGATCCCCTTGATTCTCGATGAACAGGGACTGGGCGACTACCTTCTTGAGAGAATAGGTGTGAGGGCGAACAAGGCCAACTGGGAAGACTGGCGGAAGATGCTTGAGGGGTTCATTGCACCAAAGAATATTGTTGCGATCGCGATATGTGGAAAATATGCTGAACTGGCAGACTCATACGTCAGCGTAAACGAAGCCCTCCGACATGCCGGTGCCTCCAACAACGCATCGGTCAAGATAAGCTGGGTCGAGACTGAGGCTTTTGAAGACGAACCATCCAGAATTCAAGAGCTTGGAAACTGCGATGGAATCCTGATACCTGGTGGTTTTGGCCCCCGAGGCACAGAGGGCAAGATAATGGCCATATCATATGCACGTGAGAATAACGTGCCTTTCCTCGGGATATGCTTCGGTTTTCAGATGGCGATAGTTGAATTCGC